>DDRA01000152.1:1781-2196 GCA_002343545.1 Bacteriovoracaceae bacterium UBA2428 | reverse complement strand
CCGTCAAGACCGAGGCCGTCCGTCAAGCTTTTGTCGAAACGGCGAACGCGCAGCCCGAATCCTTTTGGAAAGAACTCGCGCGGGCGATCCCCTTCACGAAGCCCTTCGACAAAGTCTTGGAATGGAACTGCCCGCAGGCACGCTGGTTCGTGAACGGCAAACTGAACGTGTCGGCGGCTTGCCTCGACAAGCACGTGAAGGCCGGCCAAGGAAACCGCGTCGCGCTCATGTGGGAAGGCGAGCCGATCGACGGCGCCGTCGAGACCCGCCGGATCACCTACGCCGAGCTGCTCGACCAGGTCTCCCGACTCGCGAACGCCCTCAAGAAGCTCGACGTGCGCGCCGGCGATCGCGTCGCGATCTACATGCCGCTCGTGCCCGAGACGGTCGCGGCCATGCTCGCCTGCGCCCGCAT
>DDRA01000152.1:943-1674 GCA_002343545.1 Bacteriovoracaceae bacterium UBA2428 | reverse complement strand
GCCATGCTCGCCTGCGCCCGCATCGGTGCCGTGCACACGGTCATCTTCGGCGGTTTCTCGTCCCAGGCCATCTCGGATCGTCTCATCGACTCGGGCGCCAAGGTCATCCTGACCGCGACGGGCACCTACCGGAAGGGCCAATGGCTCGACCTCAAGAAGGTCGTCGACGAAGCCCTCGACAAGGGCGGCCACGACGTCGAGCACGTCGTCGTTTTTTCGCGCGAGGCCTCGCGGTCCGCGCCGCTCATGCCGGGCCGCGACCTCGCGTGGTCCAAACTCGTCGAGGCCGAATCCGCGGAATGCGCGCCGGCCGAGCTCGACTCCGAGCATCCGCTCTTTATTCTCTACACCTCGGGCACGACGGGCAAACCCAAGGGCCTTTTCCATACCCAAGCGGGCTACCTGTTGTGGGCGCACTGGACGACGCGCTGGCTCTTTGACCTCAAGCCCGACGACATCTATTGGTGCACGGCGGACTGTGGTTGGATCACGGGCCATACCTACGTCACCTACGGCCCGCTCTCGAACGGCGCGACGGTTTTCCTGTACGAAGGCGCGCCCAATTTCCCCGACGTCTCGCGCTTCTGGTCGATGATCGAGCGCCACAAAATCTCGATCCTCTACACCGCGCCCACGGCGATCCGGAACTTCATGCGCTTCGGCGACGAACCCGTGAAGAAACACGACCTCAAGTCGCTGCGACTCCTCGGCTCGGTGGGCGAGCCGATCAA
>DDRA01000152.1:417-765 GCA_002343545.1 Bacteriovoracaceae bacterium UBA2428 | reverse complement strand
TGGTGGCAGACCGAGACGGGCGGCGCCATGATCGCGCCCTTCCCCGGCACGATGTCGCTCAAACCCGGATCGGCGATGCGCGCGCTCCCGGGCATCGAAGCCGAGATCGTGAACGCCGAGACGGCCGAGCCCGTGAAGAAGGGCGAAAAAGGCGTGCTCGTCATCCGCAAGCCGTGGCCTTCGATGGCGCGCGGCATCTGGGGCGACCCCGTCCGCTTCGAACAGACCTACTGGAAGACGAAGCCCGCTTTTGAGGGCACCTACGTCACGGCGGACCTCGCCGAAGCCGACGACGACGGCGACATCTGGATCGAAGGCCGCATGGACGACGTGCTGAACGTCTCGGGC
>DDRA01000152.1:0-298 GCA_002343545.1 Bacteriovoracaceae bacterium UBA2428 | reverse complement strand
CGTGCTGAACGTCTCGGGCCACCGTATCGGTTCGGCCGAGGTCGAGAGCGCCCTCGTCGGGCATCCGCTCATCGCGGAAGCGGCGGCCGTCGGCATTCCCGACGCCGTCAAAGGCCAGGCCATCGCGGTCTTCATCACGCTCACGGAAGCCGCGCAGGCCGAACTCGGGTCGGGTCGCCTCGGCATCGACGGGCTCAAGATGGAAGCGCGCGACTACGTCGCGAAGGAAATCGGCGCCCTCGCCCGACCCGACGTCGTGCGGACGGCCAAGGCGCTGCCCAAGACGCGTTCCGGCAAG
>DDRA01000149.1:18645-18785 GCA_002343545.1 Bacteriovoracaceae bacterium UBA2428 | reverse complement strand
ACGTGAGCGTGACGCTCCGGTGCTTCTCGTCGAGGGTGTAGTCGATGTCGCGCTTGAGCACGCGCACGGCGCGGTCCGTGACGTAGTAAAGGTCGGTCGAGTCCTCGGAGGGACCCGAGATGATGAGCGGCGTCCGGGCT
>DDRA01000149.1:18012-18404 GCA_002343545.1 Bacteriovoracaceae bacterium UBA2428 | reverse complement strand
GTCGCGCAGGTAATCGAAGCCGAACTCGTTGTTCGTACCGTAGGTGATGTCGGCGTTGTACATCGCCTTGCGTTCGTGGTCGCGCAGCGAGTTCGTGATGCAACCCACCTCGAGGCCCATGAAGCGGTGCAGGCGACCCATCCATTCCGAGTCGCGTTTGGCGAGGTAGTCGTTCACCGTGACGACGTGGACGCCCTTGCCCGAGAGCGCGTTCAAATAGCAAGCGAGCGTACCGACGAGGGTCTTGCCTTCGCCCGTCTTCATTTCGGCGATCATGCCCTTGTGGAGGCCGTAGGCACCGATCATCTGGACGTCGAAGTGACGCATGTTCAGGACGCGGGAGCCGGCCTCGCGGCAGGCCGCGAAGGCGTCGACGAGGATGTCGTCGAGGG
>DDRA01000149.1:17375-17881 GCA_002343545.1 Bacteriovoracaceae bacterium UBA2428 | reverse complement strand
TCGACGAGGATGTCGTCGAGGGTCGCGCCGCGGGCGAGTTTCTCTTTGAACTCGCCGGTCTTGGCTTGGAGCTGAGCGTCCGTGAGCTTCCGGTAATCGAGCTCGCGCTGGTTGATCGCCTGGACGATCGGCAGCATGCGCTTGATCTCGCGGTCGTTCTTGGTACCAACAAGTTTCTTCAAAGCGTAAGACAGAAGCATCACGGCGAAAGCTAGCATCCTTAGCCCGGGGCCGCGAGTTTGGTGCAAGGCGTTATTTCGGGCTTCGGCTTCGGACCGCTCATTTGTATGGGTTGGAGCCGAGAGCGTATGGACTCGGGTGCGGAGTCCATGCCAAGTTATCGGACATGGCGCTGCAATCCCTGGCCTTTCGTTTCAAGTCGGACGTCGCCGAATCCCAACGCGTGGCGGATCTCCTGCAGAGGGAAGCCGAACGGGTCGGACTCAAGACCTCGACCGAAGTCGACGCGAGCTCGGATCTCGTCGTGGCGATCGGCGGGGACGGCA
>DDRA01000149.1:9842-17277 GCA_002343545.1 Bacteriovoracaceae bacterium UBA2428 | reverse complement strand
GTGTTAAACGCGATCCGCGAGATGGGGCCCCTGCGCGAGCGGATCCCGATCCTCGCGATCCACACGGGAACGGGTCGGGGCTTCCTGCATCCGCAGGCCGCGCCGAAGGATCCCGCCCGCTTGGAAGAGTGGGGGCGCGAGCTCGCCGAGGCCCTCGCGAGCGGGCGCTACCGCATGACGGAACGCTGGGGACTCGAGGGTCGACTGTCGAACCAATCCGGCGAGGCCCTCTGGTCGCTGAACGATTTCGTCGTTTCGAAGGGTTTGCTCTCGCGTCTCGTCGTGTTGCGCATCGACGTCGTCGACATCCACGGCGAAACGCTTTTTTCCAAGATGCGCGGCGACGGTCTCATCGTCGCGTCCTCGCTCGGCTCGACGGCCTACAGCTTTTCGGCGGGCGGCCCGGTCGTGCATCCGCGCCTCAAGAACCTCGTGCTGACGCCCATCTGCCCCGTGGACCATCCGGGTCGTTCTTTCATCCTGTCGGGCGAAGCGCGGGTCGTCGTTTCGATCCTGCCCCATCGCGGGTCGGCGCACCTCACGCTCGACGGCCAGATCGGCATCGAGATGCCCGAGAACGCCTCGATCGAAATGGGGATCAGCCGCCGCCCGGTCCGTTGGATCAAGCCCATCCTGACCACGCAAGCGAACCGAGGCTACTTCGAGCAGCTTCGGACCAAACTTGGATTCGGAGGAGGTCTCGGTGCTACTTGAATTGCGCATCCGGAATTTCGCCATCGTCGAGGACGTGAGCCTCGAGTTCCGCGACGGAATGACCGCCTTCACGGGCGAGACCGGCGCCGGAAAGAGTTTGCTCCTCGACGCGATCACTTTGCTTTTGGGGGCGAAGGCGCGCTCGCAGCTCGTGCGCTTCGGCGCGACGAACGCCGAGGTCGAAGGTGTCTTCGACGTCACGCGCGATCCCGAGACTCGCCGCCGCGCGCTCGAGATGGGTTTTGACTTCGATTCCGAGCAGGCTTCGCTCCTGCTCGTCCGCCGCGAGATTTCGACGGACGGCCGTAACCGCATTTGGGTGCAGGGCCGCTCCGCGACCCGGGCGCAGCTCCAAGAGCTCCTGGGCGACTGGATCGAAATCTCCGGCCAGCATGAATTTTTGCGCTTGGGTCGTGAAGAGTACGTGCTCGACGTGGTCGACCAGTTCGGCGGTCTTCGCGACGAACTGCGCGACTACCGCGTGGATTTTGAAGCTTGGCACAAGGCCCGTCTCGAACTCGAGCGTCTCGAGGGCGAAGAGGCCGAACGCGCCGCTCGCCTGGACTACCTGCGCTTTCAAGTCGACGAACTCGACAAAGCGGGGATCACGGCCGAAGCCGCCGCCGAGGAAGAGCGTCTCTCCGCGCTGCGCGGACGCCTGGGCAGCGTCGAGAAGATCCGCAAGGCCCTCGATACTTGCCGTCGTCTCGTCGACGGCGACGAAGGCGAAGGCTCGGGCGCGCTCACCTCCTTGCAACTCTGCGACAAGGAACTGCGTGGCCTCTCCGCTTACGGCGCGGCCTTCGAAGAAGCCTTGCGCCTTTCCCACGAAGTCGAAGCTTCGACGGCCGAGCTCTCGCGCCAGCTCGCCCAACTCTTGGGCTCGCTCGAAGTCGATCCCGAGGCTTTGGAGACGGCCGAGTCGAAGCTCTCGCAGTTCCATCGTCTCCGCCGCAAGTACGGCACGGACGCGGCGGGACTCGCCCTCATCCTCGAGAAAGCCCAACGCGACCTGGACGAGGCGTCGAGCTCGGGACCGCGCCTCGAGGCTTTGCGCTCGCAAGTCGAGCGCCTCTCGGCGACCGCCCTCGCGAAGGCGCGCGGATTGCACGGCCGCCGCATGCGCGCCGCCGAGTCGCTCACCAAAAAGTGGCAAGCCGACGTGCGCGTGCTCGGCATGAAGCAGGCCCGCCTCGAGCTGCGCCTGGTCGACACGGGCGAGCCCGGCACGGACGGCGTGACCTCGATCGAGGCGCTCTTCTCGGCGAACGCCGGCCAACCCCCGGCGCGTCTCGGCGAAGTCGCCAGCGGCGGCGAGCTCTCGCGCATCATGCTCGCGCTCAAGCACATCGTGGCGAGCCGCTCCGAGATCGGCGTCTACCTCTTCGACGAAGTCGACACCGGCATCGGCGGCGAGACGGCGATCGCCGTGGCGGCCCGTCTGCGCGCCATCGCCGAGGAAAACCAGGTGCTCGTGGTGACCCACCTTGCGCAGGTCGCCTCGCACGCCCACCATCAGTTCCGCATCGAGAAGCGCACCGAGGAAGGTCGCACGCGGACCTGCGTCGAAGGCCTGAAGGCCTCGGCGCGACCGGCCGAGATCGCGCGCATGCTGGGCGGCTCCGCTTCGAAGGCGGCGCTCAGCCTCGCGAAGGAAATGCTCAAGCAGGCGGAAGGGGCCGAGGCATGACGACGTCGGCGGAAGGGCTCATCGAGGTCCTGCGCGCGACCGCGGCGGGCTTCGGCGGCTACGACGACCTCGAGGCCTGCGCCGTCGAGCGGCAGGAAACGCGATTGCAGTTGCGCGGCGAGAAGGTGCGCGAAAGCTCCATCGTCGGCCGTATTATGCTCTCCGTGTCGATGCGGCGCGGATCCAAACGCGTGCGCATCGTCGGATCTTCGGCGGCGAGCGCGGATATCCGCGACCTTTTGTTGCGCGCCCACTCCGTCCTGCGCGAAAGCGAGGACCTGCCGCCGATCCTCGACCGCCGTTACGCGAGCGAGGCGAGCGAGCACATGCCCGCCTACGACGAGACCTACGGCAGCATCCCGCACGAAGAAAAAGTCGGCCGGCTCATGAACTTCGTCGGCCACGTGAAGAAAGCGCGGCCCGATGCCTTCGTTTCGGCCGCGGACTTTATGGAGCGACGCGATCGACGCTGGGTCTGGGCCACGTCCTTGCCCCGTCCGCTGCTGGCCGCGAGCACGCTTTTCGGGCTCGAGGCGAGCGTGCGGGCGCCTTCGGGCACGGACTTCCAACGCGTCGGCGACTTCGTCGAGGAAAGCCACTACTACGACACGGACTGGTCCGGCTTCGGTCGTAATCTTGGCCTGCTCCTGGCCAAGCTCAAGGATGCGGCGCCGATGCTGGCCGGGGGCGAGTACCCCGCGCTGCTTTCGCCCGTCGTAGCGGCGCAGCTCATGCGCGAGCTCAAGGGCGTCTTTCGCGGGGACACGAGCCCGCTCAAGCCCGGCGAGCCCGTCGGCAGCGGGCGTCTCAACATTTACGACGATCCGCTCATCCAGAAGCGGGTCGGCAGCCGCCTCTTCGACGACGAAGGCACGCCGACGGAGCGCCTGGACCTCGTGAAGGAAGGGATCTTCCTGAACCCGATCCACACCGTCGAGACGGCGGCCTGGGCCGGCGCGGCGTCGTCGGGGCACGGCCTCGTAGACTTCTCGACGGGTCGCATCGACTCCCGTTTGCACAATCTCCAGCTCGAACCCGGCGCCAAGGACCCCGTCGACCTCGCCCGCGATCTCGGCCGCGGGATCCAGATCCTCGCGTGGGTGCCGCTCGCGAAGCCCGAGTGGGCCAAGCCTTGCCTCGCGCGCATCTCGGGCTGCCACCTTGACCGCGGCGAACCCAAAGAGGCCTTCCGCGACGTGCTCGTGGAATGGAATCCGCGCGATCTCATGCACGACATCGAGGCCGTCGGCCGCGATCTCACGTGGCGCGGGCGCGTCGGTTCGCCGAGCGTCGTGCTGCGTCGCTTGAAGGTGCTCTAGGGGCGCACGCGCGGGGCTTCGGGCCACTCGCGCTTGTTCGTGTCGTCCCAGGTTTCGGCGGGATCGTCGGGCGTGTCGCCTTCCTTCTCGAACTTCGTGATCTCGCGCTGGATCTCGGCGCGGTTCGCCGTCAGCAGCAGGTCGATCGTTTTGCGTTGCTCGTCGTCGAAGCTGTTCCAGAACTCCGCGGTCGCGGCGCCCGCGCCCAGGATCTGGATGGCGGCCTGGCTGCCGCCCTTCGCGCCGACGAAGTTCACCGTGCCGAGGCCCGGTACGGGCGCGAGTCCCGTCGCCATCTTAAAGAGATCCGTCGCGCTCGAGCGCAGGAGACGCGCGCAGCCGGCGGAGGCCTCGGCACCGAGCTCGCAGTAGTGGGATTCCGTCGTGGAGTGGATGCCGTAGGGTGCGCAGAACATCATGGCCCAGTCCATCTCGGACTTGTAGATGCTGGACTCCTTGTTGATGCTGCACTCCGAGGGCGAAATGAGGAAGTAGCCCTCCGGCGTGTTTTTGCCGATCGCCGTGTTGCCGGTCGAGGTCACGAAGGCCGCGACGACCTTGCGGTCGACCTCGAGGATGACGACCTGGTCCGTGATGTACTTCGTCTGCGGGATGAAGAGAAAGTTCTTCGGCACGGCGAGGTGCTTGTCGGGCGTCTTGATGACGGTGAGCTGAAAACGTTTCGCGGCGAATTGCTCGCGCGTCAGCTCCGAGCGGATGTCGGTCCCGGAGACGGCGTCGACCGACGCGAACAAAAAGAGGCCGGCGCCGAGACGCGTGAGCTTTCCGGAGAAATTCGAAATCATAGGACTTCTTATCGGAAAGCCGCGTCGAAACTTGAAGGCCCCAGGTGCCCGCCCGGCCACCCCCTGTTATGCTGTCGGGCGAGGGCGAATGTTTCAGATCAAGGTTTCGGGCAAAAGCGACATCGGCAAGAAGCGGAGCAACAACCAGGACTCGATCCTCGTGAACGAGTCGCTCGGGCTCTTCGCCGTGGCCGACGGCATGGGCGGCCACAGCGGCGGCGAAGTCGCGTCGTCCATCGCGGTCAAAACCCTGGAGCGCGTTTTCTCCGAAGCCACGAACCTGCCCGTCCCGCAACGCATGGTCGAAGCCGTCAAGTTCTGCAACCGCGCCATCCACCAGCAGGCCGCGCAGAATCCCAAGCTCTCCGGCATGGGCACGACGCTCACGGCCGCGGCGATGGACGGCGAATGGTTGCAGATCGCCCAGGTCGGCGACTCGCGCTGCTATCTCTTCCGCGAAGGCGAGCTCTTCCAGATCACCGAGGACCACTCGCAGGTCTACGAGCTGCTCAAGGCGGGCCTCATCACCGAGCACAATCTCGATCAGTTCCAGAAGAACGTCATCACCCGCTCGGTCGGTTACGAGCCGAACGTCCAGGTCGACCTCTTCAACCGCAAGGCCCAGCGCGGGGACCGTTATCTGATCTGCAGCGACGGCCTGAGCGGTATGGTGAACAACCCCCAGATCGCGCAGGTCCTGCAGAACCACTCCGTCGACGCCGCCGTCGTGAACCTCGTCGACCTCGCGAACCTGAACGGGGGCGAGGACAACGTGTCCGTCGTCGTCTTCGAGGTCGTCTGACGACATGCTCCCGCTGCGCCCCTCCGAGCCGCTGCGCCGCTTTCCCCGCCTCTCGGTCGCGCTCGTCGCCTTTTTCTTGGCGGCGGAGCTCGTCGCGCGCCTCTGGCCGGGCCCGCGCGAGGCGTTCCTCGTCCAGGTCGCGCTGAATCCTTCGCATTGGCGGGCGTCGGACCCCGCGGGGCAGGGCGGCCTGGCCTGGATTTTTCATCCCAACCTCTGGAGCCTCGGCGTCACCCTCGTTTACTTGTGGGTCTTCACCGGCCGCCTCTTCGAACGTCGCCCGGCGTGGCTCGCGTTGCCGATCGCCCTCGGGGGAACTTGGCTCTCGATCGCCTTCTTCGCGCGCATTTACCCGACCTCGGTCGTGCCCGTGCTCTGCCCCGAAGCCTTCGTCGGCGTGCTGCTGGGCATGGAGATGCGCCGCGAGATCTGGTCGAACGTCTACACGCTCGTGATCGGACCGGGTTGGATCCGCTTGCTCGACGTGCCGAGCTACGTCCTGCTCTTCTTCTGGTTTTTCTACCTGCTCATCGGAAACTTGGCGCTCCCCGACTTCTTGGGGGGCGGCCCGATGCCCTACGCGCTGTCGATGTTCTCGTTTCTCTTCGGCTTCGCGGTCGAATCCGCGTTGCCCGACTCGACGAGTCCCTGAAGGGTGTCCCAGATCGGGTTTACAATCTCTTGGGGCCGCGTTTTGGCGGCATTGCGGCCCGGGAGCTGAAAGCCGTAAGGGGACCCCGAAAACATTGGAAACGCTTTTTGGGACACCGCTGAGTGCTCGATTGGCCGACGGGCCAAAAGAATGACGAGCACGATGAGCACGACAGGTTTTTTGGCGGAGTCCTTGCTTCCGTCGCGTTCCGACGACGCGGCATACTAAGCGGATGGACATCGAGGAGTTGGAGCGGCGCGAGCTGCGGCGTAAGCGCATGGTCGTGGGGGCTCTCTTCGCGCTCTCCATCGTGCTCGCCATGGTCTTCGCGTACTGGATGGGCGCTCTCGGCCTCGGTCCTTCCCGCAAGATCTACGTGACGTACAACTTCGCGGGCGGCGTCGAGCGCGGCAGCCCCGTCCGCCTGGGCGGCATCCGCGTCGGCCGCGTCGCGGACATTCGCTTCGATCCCGGCGCGCCCGAACTCCTCAAGCTCGAGCTCGAGATCTCGCGCGAGGCCTTGCCCCGCGTGACCGTGGACTCGCAGCTCTTCGTGAACCTCGCGGGCCTCATCGGCGAACGTTACGTCGAGGTCGTGCCCGGCGCGGGCGCGCCCGTCGAGCCCGGCGTCACGCTTCGCGGTGTGGATCCGCCGCGCGTCGACCAGCTTCTGAGCCAGGGCTACGGCATCTTCGGGGACCTGCGCGGCTTCTTCAACGAGAACAAGGGCGACCTGAAGGAGATCTTCACCTCGCTCAACGACCTCGCCAAGAACCTGAACAAGGTGCTCTCGACGATGAGCCCCGAGCAGCGGCGCGAACTCACGACGTTGCTGCGGAACTTCTCGCAGATGAGCGGCGACCTTCGCCAGGCCGTGGCGACCCTGAACGAGGGCGTGCAGGGCATGAAGAACAGCGGCGCCTCGGATTCGTGGGCGCAGTTCCAGGCGTTGCTCCGCAAGGGGAACGCGATCCACATCAACGACCTGCGCCGTCTCATGCTCGAAGACGGCGTGAAAGTGAACTTTTCGACCAAGAAGATTCCGGTCGAGACGGGGGAAACGCGATGAAACTCTTTTCGACGTCCGCGCTGGTCTTGGCTTCGCTCGGGATGACGACGGTTTCGGCCGCCGTCCCGGGCCGCGTCGCGCAGATCTTCGACAAATCCAATCGCCGCCTCCAGCCGCCGCCCAAGACGAAGACCGCGGATCCCGAAGTTCGCGCGGGCCGCAAGGCCTTGCCCTCGGGCGGCGACTCGTCCCGCGCGCGCTCCGTTTCGCGCGCTTCGGGTTCGACCTCGCGGCCCGAAATCGCCGAGAGCTCGCCCGCCGCCAAGGCCGACGAGCGTTTGGACGTCTCCATCCCGTCCGCGCTGACGGCCGGCGCCGAAGGCACCGAGGGCGACGCTCCCGTCTACGACACCTCGCGTCCCTCCCTCGCGAATCCGAGCCGC
>DDRA01000149.1:0-9729 GCA_002343545.1 Bacteriovoracaceae bacterium UBA2428 | reverse complement strand
CGCGTCCAAGGAACGGGTGCTCGGCTTGGGCTTCGTCGGGGCGGGCGCCTACGGCCTCTTCGGCGCCGAGCTCGAACTCGCGCTCACGCCGCAGTGGTCGGCCGGCTTCGGCATCGGCACGGGGCTCTCCTACAGCACCTGGGGAGCGTACACGCGCTTCTACTTCTCGGGCCGCGAGAGCCTCCAGGCCTACGGTCAATTCGGCTATTCGAACTGGCACGTCGGCAAGGCGAACTCCGACGTCGCCGATATCCGTCCGGCCTACCTCTCGGAGCGTTTTCTCCAGGACGAGGGCGGCGACGTGCCGCCCGACGCGACGGCCCACCTGGTCTACCCGGCCATCGGCGTCCTCTATCAGCACCGCGACGGACTCGCCTTCGGGGCCCAGCTCATGTACTTCATCTCGGCGACGAGTTTCCAAGGGGCCCCCGGCGGAGCCCTTTCGTTCTACTACTACTTCTGATAAGTCCAGGGTCCAGATGTCGAAAGAGGACCTTGCCAAGTTCGAAGGAATTATTACGGGCACGCCGGGAGGCGGTCACTATCTCGTCAAGTTGCCCACGGGCAAGGTCGTCACCGCCAAGCTCAGCGGTAAGATGAAACAGAATAAAATCAAGTGCATCGTGGGTGACCAGGTCACCGTCGGCATCTCGGTTTACGATCTGAACCACGGCATCATTCTTTTCCGGAAGAGCGCTTCGCACTTCAATCCCCCCGGCGGCGCCCCGGGCGGTCCGCCCCCCGCGAAATCCTGATTCGCCCCCTTTGGGCGCGCTCCGTCGACGCGCCCGTGGATTTTGACGGAAGCCGCCTACGGGAGCCTTTGGCCCTGCCTTAAGATAGGGGCATGGCTTCCACGCACCGAATCCCTTTTTCCCTTCTTCTCTTCGGATTGGCCGCGTGTTCTTCGACGCCGCCCGATTCCTTCTCCTTGGCCCCGACTTTTTCGGGCGCCTGGCCCGAACGTCTTCCCAGCGCCCTCGAAAAGCCCCTTGCGGCGAGCGATGAGCTCCCGACCTTCTACCGAAAACTCCTCGCCCTCGAGGACGGAGACTGGGCGGCGATCGAGCTCGCCGAAGAGTGGCGCCTCGTCGCGGGCAAGCCCGTCCCGGATTACTTCAATACCCACCTCCTTCGTCACCGGGCCAAGAACGGGATCGCCCGGTATTTCCGCCCGGTCGACACGACGACGGGCTGCACTTCGGGCTGCACGCCCGTCGTCTTTCACCTCGTGCTGGACGAAGCCGGCCGCGTCGAGCGTTTGCTCGAGGACCCGGCCTTCCCGCTGCGTAAGGTCGGGCACCAAGTTTTCTCGGACGAAGATCGCCGTCGCGCCCTCCAGACGGCCCGCGAGCTGCCCGCGGCGCTCCGCTACGTCGACGACCCCGTCGTGCTGACGGACAGCTTGAGCGTCTTTCCGCCGCAGACCTGGTCGGCCTTCCGCGCTTCGCTCGTGCCGGGCGGCGCCTACACGAGCTACCGAATCTTCGAGGCCGCGCTGGGGGCCCGTCGGGCCCTGGCGCCGAGCGACGCCGAGCGGGAAACCGAGCGGAGCCTGCTCGAGGCGCTCACCCAGGAACGGAACGCCCTCTCGGGGTGGGATGACGCGCGTCGCTTCGTCGCGCGGCGCTTGCCCGAGCTCGAGGACACGCGGCTTCCCGTAGGCTACCGCGCGGGCCTGCTGCAGACGCTGCTGAAGGGGGCGACGCGGATCTCTTCGAGGGATCCGCGGGCGAGCGATTCGGAGTGGCTCTTTCCGCTCTTCCGCGCCAAGACAACGCGCGAGTACGGACGCCGCCGCTTCTGCGAGTATCTGGCCGAGGCGAGCGCTTCCGAGATCGGCGCCGCGCACGTGGTCGCCGTCTTCCGCGAGCGCGCGAGCTTCCCCGAGTGCGAAGCCTCCTTCGACGCGACCGTGTCGTTTCTCGCCGCGACGACCCTCAAGCGCGTCGACCGCGCGCGGGAGTTCGCGAGCCGGCTCGACTTCTCGTCGCCGCCGGAATTCCTCAAGAACTCGCCCGAACGCATGGAGCTTTACGCCCAGGCCGCCGCCGACGCCGGCAAGGCCGAGGACGCGCGTCGTCTTCGGGTCGAGATCCTGGTGCGTTACCCGCGCCACAAACTGCGGGGCGCGCGGCCGGACGAGGGCGCCGACGGCAAGCTCCTGCGCGAGACCTACGAGAGCGTCTACCGCGGCGAACTCAAGCGCGGCTTCCTGGATCCGCCACGCGAGATCGTGCCGGTCCTCGCGGACCGGGGATGGAATCGCGAAGAAAAGGAAGCCGTCCGTCTGCCGGGCGTCGAGGGAAGCGCGCGTCTCTACGTCTTCTTCGCGTCCTGGTGCCCGCACTGTCTCGAGACGATCGGCGGCTGGGCAAAGGAGGATCCGGGCGATGACTTCTGGAAGCGGATCCGTCTCGTCGAAGTCTTCCCCCGCGAAGGCGCGGACGCCAGCCTGGAGTCTTTCTGTAAGGCGACGGGACTCGCCAAGGGGCCGCGCGCCGTCCATTGCCGCGAGGCCGCCCGTCTGGGCGCGAGCCCGGCCCACGAAAAATTCCTCGAGCGGCTCGAGATCTACGGAGTCCCTTCGGCCGTGCTCGTGAACGGGCGGGGCCAGATCGTCTCGACGAGTTTCGAGCTTTCGTCGCACCCCTCGGCCGACATCGCGCGCGATCTGCGCTGGGTGCTCGAGGACCTGGACCGGTCGACGCCGTGAAGCGTTCCGCGATCGGGTTCGCGCTGGCGGGTCTCGCGGGCTGCGTCTCGCGGGCGCCGGTGCCCGCGCCGCTCCGGCCCTTCGAGCACGTCTTCTTCGGGATGGGGACCGTGTGGCGCGTGGAAGGGCTCGCGCCGGCGTCGCTCGACGCGCCCGCGCTCCGCGAAGCGCTCTCGCGGCGCGTGCTCGAAGACGAACTTCTTTTTTCGGACTGGAGCGAAGAAAGCGAGCTTCGGCGCCTCGAGCGCGGGGGGCTCGCGGAATGGCGGCCGGCGTCGCCGCGCTTTCTCAAGCTCCTGGATCTCTCGGCCGAGGCCTGGCGCGAGTCGCGGGGCGTCTTCGATCCGACGATCGGCGCGGTCCAGTGGAAGGCCCTCGCGCGGCCCGTGGGGTTGGGGGCGATGGAGCGTCGCGAGGGCGAGTTCCGTTTTCGCGAGGATCCGCGTCGCCTCACCTTCGGCGGGATCGCGAAGGGCTTCAGCGTGGGCGCGCTCGGCGAGCTGCTCGTCGCGCGGGGGTTTCGGCACTTTCGCGTGAACGGCGGCGGCGGTAACTTGCTCCTGCGCGCCGAAACGGGCGCCGAGCCTTGGCCCGAGCTCCTGGCCTACGGGCTGGAAGCGGAGGCGCTCTGGCACGTGTCGCGCTCCCGGACGGCGCGCCCCGAGACGTCGAAGGGCGCGAAGGCCTCCCAGCACATCTACGATCCGCGCGATCCCCGCCGGGCGCTGAACGAGGCCGCGACGCTCCTCTGCCGGCAGCGGCTGGAACGGGATCTCGAAAGCGAGGCCGCCCTGAGCGACGCCGCCTCGAAGGCGCTCGTGGTCGAGCCCGAAGCTCCCGTTCCGCCCCATTGCCGGGGGGTCAAAGCTCCCCTCGAAGCTCCCGCGAAACCTGTGCTACAAAGGTGAACATGATGGAGAAGCCTTTCAAGGAAGGTCCCGCGAAGTTGGGCGAAACCCCCTTTTCGACGACGACGAAAGGGATTCGGGTTCGCGTCTATCCGAGCTTCAACTCCGAGGCCTCCAAGCCGAGCTTCGGCGTTTTCTTCTACGACTACACGATCGAGATCACGAACCTCGGGGCCGAGACGGCCCAGCTCGTCGGTCGCCACTGGATCATCCGCGACGGCCTGGGCGGCGCCGAGCACGTCGTGGGCGAAGGCGTCGTGGGCGAAAAGCCCACGCTTCAGCCCGGCGAATCCTTTACCTACCGCAGCGGTTGCCCGCTCAAGACGCCGACCGGAACGATGGAAGGCACCTACCAAATGCGCCTGGCCTCGGGTTCCGTCTTCGAGGCCCTCGTGGGCCGCTTCGAACTCAAGCACGCGAGCCTCTTAAACTAAGGTGTAGGCTCCGTTTAAGAACCCAGATGCAAGGCCGCAGGGAGCGCCGTGTACTTGGGTACTCAAGCGACCGAGAACGCTGCAGGTGGGTTCTTAAACGGAGCCTAAGCGTCGGTCGAAGCGGGTGATGAGCTCATTGCCCCAATGCGACAGGCGATCCATGTCGAAGACCACGAAAAAGTCGTGGCAGCCGAAAGCCGCGTCGTAAGCCGGGCGCCCCAAGATGCGGGCACCGAACTCCAAGTAGAGCGTGAGCAAAGGCGGAATGCGCTCGTGCCCCTTGGTCGCGTCGCCCTCGAAGGCGTGCGAAGGATGGGGCTGCACGTCGACGTCGCGGTCGATGCGTCCCATCTCGAGCAAGCGCCGGAAGGTCGCCTCGGCATCGTCCGACGACATGGGGGGCAGCGACGCGCACCCGAAGAGATAGCGCGCCTTCCGTAAACGCATGTAGCGGTTCAGGCCCCAGAAGAGCGTCATGAGCGTGCTCTGCTTGCGGAACTCGGGGGCGACGCAGCCCCGACCGAGCTCCACACCGTGATCCCAATCGAGCGGAAGCCCGCAGAGGTCGAACTCGGACTGCGAGTAGAACCCGACGGCCGGACGGCGGGGACCGTAGAGGAGGCGGTAGGTGCCGACGACTTGACCGTCGAAGATCAGGAGCAGGTGGTCGCAAACCGGGTCGAATTCGTCGCGATCCAAGCCCGTACCTTGGTTCGCGGCCAGGCCTTCGTTGAGCTCGTCGTGGAAGACGCGGTAGCGCAGGCGAAGCGCGGCTTCGAGCTCGTCGGGCGTGATCGCGATTTTGACGAGAAAGCGTCCGCAGGGAACCCCTCGGCGAAGCTCGTCGACGTTCGGAGAATGCGAGTCTCGTTGCACCTGAAAAGCCTTATATTTCACGAAGTCTTGCCTCGCAATCCAAAGCGTGCGAGGCCCTGATGGATGTCGATCACGCGCATCGCCGTCGCCGGTTCCACCGGCTATTCCGGTCAGGAATTCCTCAAGCTTTTGTCACGACATTCTCAGTTCCGTCTCGCGGCCAAGATCGGACGCGAAGAGAACGTGGAATCGCTCGGCGGCAAGGTCGACTTGGCCGTGCTTTGCACGCCGAACGAGATCTCGCTCGAGATGGCGCCCAAGCTCCTCGCGCAAGGCATTCACGTCATCGACGTGGCGGGCGCCTTCCGGCTCAAGCGCCACGCCTATCCCGAATGGTACGGCTTCGAACACGCCTCGAAGGAATGGCTCGCCCGCGCGGAGTACGCCCTCGTTCCCTGGCGCAAGCTCGCGCCCGCGCGCGAAGGCGAAGCGCGTCTCATCGCGAACCCCGGCTGCTTTCCGACGGCGACGCTCATGGCGTTGTTGCCGCTCCTCAAGAGCGGTTTCGTCGATCCCGCTCGTCTCGTCATCGACGCCAAGAGCGGCACGACGGGCGCCGGTCGCAAGGCCGAGGTCCGCTTGCTCTTCTCCGAACTCGAAGGCGAGTTCCAACCCTACAAGGTCGGTCGCCACCAGCACTGGCCCGAGATCGTCGAGGCGACGGCGCAGTTCGCCGACCTCGAGATCAATCCCGTTTTCGTGACGGAGCTTTTGCCCGTGAGCCGCGGCATCTCCGTCGCGATCTTCGGCGAATGGTCCAAGCGTCCCGCGGGCGGCGCGGCCGACCTGCTCAAGGTTTTCGAAGAAGCCTACGCCGGCGAGCCCGACGTGAGCGTGGGCGCGGATCCGGCCTTGCTCTCGATGAAATCGGTCGTGAACACGAACCGCGTGCACATCCACGTGGCCGAGGCCTACGGGCGTCCGGTCGTCTTCTCGGTCATCGACAACCTCGTTCGCGGCGCGGCCGGTCAGGCCATGCTCAACGCCAACGCATTGGCGGGCATCTCTTTGCGCGACGGATTAACCTGAATCGACGGGAATTCTGTCCCCGGTTTTTTCACGCATTCTGAAGGTGGATAGGTTAGAAAAGCGAAATGGTCCCTAAGATCGAGTTACCCAAAGGTTTCAAGGCGTCCGGCATCAACAGCGGCGTGCGCCGCTACCGTCCCGACTTCGGCCTCATCCTGAGCGACATGCCCTGCGCGGCCGCCGGGACCTTCACGCGGAACTCGCTCAAGGCCGCGCCGGTGCTCTATTGCGCCGAGCGTCTGCCCGCCTCGGACATTCGCGCCATCGTCGTGAATAGCGGTCAGGCCAACGCCGCCACCGGACTCGAGGGCATCGAAGACAACGCCAAGCTCGTGGCCCGTACGGCCGAGACGCTCGGCGTGACGGCGGACCAAGTGCTCGTCGCGAGCACGGGGGTCATCGGCGTGCGCTTGCCGCTCGACATCCTGCTGCCCGCGCTCGTGCCGGCCGTCCGCGGCTTCGGCGATTCGATCAACAACTTCGGTCTGGCCATCATGACGACCGATCTTGTTCCCAAGGTCATCACCCGCGAAGTCAAACTTTCGGGCGGCACGGTCCGTCTGTCGGGCGCCGCCAAGGGCTCGGGCATGATCCATCCGAACATGGGCACGATGCTCGGCTTCGTTTTGACCGACCTCAAGACGGACGCCGCTTGGCTCGATCGCGCGACGAAGTCCATCGTCGACGAGACCTTCAACATGATCAGCGTCGACGGCGAGACGAGCACGAACGACAGCGTCCTCGTGCTCGCGAACGGCGCCTCGAACGTCGCGGCGACGAGCGAGGCCGACCGCGCGGCCTTCCACGACGCGCTCCGCGACGTCATGCGCGACCTCGCCATGGCGATCGCGCGCGACGGCGAAGGCGCCAGCAAGCTCATCACGGTCAACGTGAAGGGCGGTCCCACGATCGAACTCGCGCGCGAAGCCGCGCGTCTCATCACGACGTCGCCGCTCATCAAGTCCGCGGTGCACGGCGAAGATCCCAATTGGGGCCGTATCCTCGCTCGTCTCGGCCAAGCCGGGGTTCCGACGGAAGCCTTCGCGAAGCTGCGCGTGCAGCTCCAATCGACCGTGGTCTTCGACGAAGGCAAGCCGCAGAAGTTCGACCGGGCGGCCGCGCGCGAACAACTCCACGACGAGAACGTGCTCATCGCCGTCGATCTGCGCTCGGGTCCCTTTGAGGCCACCGCCTGGGGCTGTGACCTGACGAAGCGCTACGTCGAAATTAATACGGAATATTCGTAAGGATCTCGCCCATGATCGTGCTCAAGCTGGGCGGCGCCGCCCTCAAGGAAAGTCTCGCGAGCGATTCGCTCTACCGCACGCTCGCGAAGGTCCGCGCGGCCCACGCGGGCCTGCCGCTCGTCATCGTCCACGGCGGCGGCCCCGAGATCAACGCGACCGCGGCCAAGCTCGGCCTCGTGTCGAGCTTCCATGAAGGCCAGCGCGTGACGACGCCCGAGTTCATGGAGATCGTCGAGCTCGTGCTGAGCGGCAAGATCAACCCCGCCATCGTGCGCGGTTGCTTGCGCGCGGGACTGCCGGCCTTCGGCCTTTCGGGCGTCGACGGTGGGCTCTTCGAGTGCGGTCCCGAGGACGAGCGCTTGGGCCAAGTCGGTCACGTGCGGCGCGTTCGCGTCGAGCGTTTGGAGTCCTTTTTTGCCACGGGTCTCGTGCCGGTCGTCTCTCCGGTCGGACTCTTCCCGGACTTCCGCCCGTGCAACGTGAACGCGGATCTCGCGGCGGCCCGCCTCGCCGTCGACCTCAAGGCGACGCGCCTGCTTTTCCTCACGGATAAGGATGGTATCCTGGACGCCGGAGGATCCGTCATGAAGGCCCTTCAGCACTCCGAGCTCGCCGATCTCTACCGCAGTCCCACCGTCTCGGGCGGGATGAAGGTCAAGGTGCGCGCGATCCTGGAAGTGCTCGAAGCGAACCCTTCGTGTCGCGTCGAGGTCATGAACGGTTTGAGCGCCGACGCGCTCGAAGCCGGCCTCGTCGGTGCCGGTTCGGGCACGGTCATCGGCCGGTGAAGGTTTTCGGGATCGTCGCGCTCTGGGCCCTCGCCCTCGGCGCGATCCTCGGCCTGAGCGACCAAGAGGCCTACTACTGGCTCTGGTCGCGGCGTCCGGAGCTTTGCTACTTCGAGCACCCGCCTTTCCAGGCCTGGATGACCCGCGTTTTTACTTGGGTCTTCGGCGACGGCACCTTCGGCGTTCGCCTCGGCGCGCTCGTCTTCATGGCGGCGACCTTCTGGCTTTTCCGCCTTTGGGTCGAAGAGCGTTACTCCGAGCGCGCGGCGCGCCTCGCTTCGTGCATCCTGCTCGCGACCTTCTTCTTTCCGACGGGCATGCTCCTCGCGCTGCCCGACAGCTACTTCGCCTTCTTCGCCGTCGCGACGCTCTACTTCTCGGAGCGCCGCAATTCGGTCGCCGCGGGGATCGCGCTCGGCCTCGCGGCGCTCGCCAAGTGGACGGCCGCCGTGCTCATTCCGGGCGTCATCGTCGCCTTCTACGCTCGCAAGAATGAGCGCCGTGACCTGCGCGGGCTCGTCGTGACGGGTCTGCTCGCGATCGCGTTGCAGGCGCCCGTGCTCTACTGGAATTCGCAGAACGGTTGGGCTTCCTTCCTTTTCCATTTGTCGGACCGGCAGAAGGCTTGGCCCGGCTTCGAGGCGGCCCTCGGGCACGGGCTCGTCTTCGTGCTCGCGCAGTTCGTCCTGGGCGGCCTGGGCGTTACGCTCGCGCTCTGGCAGGTCTTGCGCCACCCGCACGACGAACGCCCCGTGGAATGGCGTCACCGTCCGTCGCTCCTTTGGTGGGCCTTGCCGGCCTTCGTGATCTTCGGTTGGTCTTCGATCAAGGGCGAGACGCGCTTCTACTGGACTTCGGTCGCGTTCTTCCCGATCTGCGCGGCGCTCGGCTCGCGCATCTCGGCGGTGCGCGAGCGGGGCTTCAAGATCCGCATGACGGTCGGCACGGTCGCCGTGCTCGCGGTGGTGAGCCTTATCCTGCTCACGCCCGTGGGCGCGTGGGTCAAGCCCTTCACGGATTCCTACAAGCGCTACGATCTGCGGCACTCGCCCCGCGGCGATCTCGACGGCTGGGAGGCGTGGGCGCGCGACGTCATCCGCCCGCTCAACCTCGACCGCGAAGGCACGCTCTTCCTGTCGGCGGACTTCCGCATCGCCGCGCAGGGGGCGTGGGCGCTGCGGCTGAACGACGTCACGCGCGTGAACACGGTCGGCCCGCCCTTCCAATTCGCGTTCTGGCCGAAGATGGATCCCGCGCGCGTTCAGCGTCTCGTGTTCTTCGGCGATAACCGGCGCGGCGGCGACCGCGGCCCCTTGCAAGCGCGCTGCCTCGAGGCCGTCGCTTGGCAGCACTACGAAGTCAAAGTGCTCGGCCAACTCATCAAGCGCATCGATTGGGCCGTCTGCGAAAAACCGCGCCTCTAGGCGAGACTTCGGCTCGCGACGCCCTTCGTCGTGAATGCGAGGGTGTCTCGCTGTTCCGTCGCGCGGGAAGGGCCTAGAATAAGGCGCATGCAAAAATCCCGCATCGCCATCGCCGCATTCCTCTTGTCGTTCGCCGCCTGCACCAAGAAGGCCGAAGTTCCGGCGCCCACGACGCCCCCGGCCGCCGAGATCGCGCAATCGGAGGCGCCCGCCGTCGTCGGCGCGGAAGCTCCGCGCGTCGTCGAGCTCAGCACGGTCATGGTGAACGGCGCCGTTCACTGGATGCCCGACGTCGTCGAGGTGAAGC
>DDRA01000099.1:23323-28740 GCA_002343545.1 Bacteriovoracaceae bacterium UBA2428 | reverse complement strand
GCTGGATCCGACTCCGGAGCCGACTCCTACTCCTACTCCGGAGCCGACTCCTACTCCTACTCCTACTCCGACCCCTACTTTGGCCGTGCTACCGAAGAGCGACGGGGCCTACCTCAACGCTATGTTCCTCGAATTCGAGGGAAATGCGATGAGCTCGTTACAGCGACGATCGAGTGACGCCTCCCTTGCGGCCCTTTTCGCGGAGAACGTCGACCCAACCCATCCGGTAACCTACACGAACGATCCTCAGCGTGGTTCCTCCGTGGCCGTCTTTGCCGGGGACGGCGGGCTCAAGTCCGACCCGATCGCAACGGGCAACGCCGCCCCCAACGACTACGAGTATCCGTTCATTTGGAGCCAGTACAACTTTGCCGTGGGTTTTTGGTTCAAGACGTCGTCCTCGGGCCTCCAGTACCTTGTCGACAACCGAACTCCCACGAACCTCGGACGGGACTGGTCCTTCCTGACGATCGAGAACGGCGATATTAGCGCACGCTTCACGACGGACTACGCCTCTTGCGAAGTCGCGCTCGCCTCGACGGGCGCGGGGCTCGCCGACGGCCACTGGCACCACGTGGTATGGGTTCGGAGCGCGAGAAGAGCGGGCGCGCTTTACATCGACAACGTCAAGGTCGCCGAAGCGACCCGGAGCTGCAGTGCCAACGGATCGGATCCCCGTGGGCCCTTCTACATCGGATCGAATCAGGGGACTTCGAACTTCTTCTCGGGCGCCATGGACAATTTTTATACGATCATTTTTCCGGACGCGACGACGATCTTCGACGCGAGCGACGTAAACGCTTTCTTCACGAGTTTCTAGAACCCCTCGCGAGCGGGCCACTTCCTTTCGGAGGATACTGGGCGCTTAAGTTCGCGATCCGCCGCGCCGATAAGAGCGCATGAACTTATCGGCACCCTTGGGATTCATCGTCGGTCTGCTCGTCGTGGCCTTCTCGGTCACCCAAGGAATCAAGAACCCGGCCGTCTTCATCGATGCCCACGCGGCGACGATCGTCATCGGCGGAACGATCGCGGCGGCGATGATCTGCATCCCCTTCAACCGGCTCCTCACTCTCATCGGCGTGTACTTCCGCACGATCCTCGGACGCAACAAGCAGGAAACGCTTCGCGTGATCAACGAGGTCGTCGAGCTTTCCAAAGCGCAGAACAGCGGCCAGTCCCTCGAGTCCATGATCCCGAACGTCAAGAACGCCTTCCTCAAGGAGTCCCTTGATCTCTTCGTGCAGGGCGGCCTGAACGAAGACGAACTCGAGGAAGTCCTCGAGAAACGCGTCGAGCAGCAGAACGAAAAATACAAACGCGAAGGCGCGACCTACAAGATCATCGGCAAGTTCCCGCCGGCCTTCGGCCTCATCGGCGCCACGCTCGGCATGATCGCCTTGCTCCAGGGCCTCGGCTCGCCCGACGCCTTCGAGCGACTTGGCCCCGCCATGTCGGTCGCGCTCGTCGCGACTTTCTACGGCCTCGTCGTGGCGAACATCTTCATCATCCCGATCGGGGAGAGCCTCACGAGCGCCTCGGAAGAAGACCTCATCACCCGCCACGTCGTCGTCGACGGCGTGCGGCTGCTCCGCGAACAAAAGCACCCCTTGCTCGTCGAGGAATATCTTAAGAGCTACCTGAGCCCGTCCGAACGTAACCGCATGACGAAGGCGGCTTAAGATGCCTCCCCCGCCTCCGCTCGGCACGCGCGCACGCTCCGCCGCCAAGTCGCGCCGCGAACGCAGACGCCCGATTAAAGCGGTCTACGTGCACGCCGACGACGGCGAGGGCAACTGGCTCGTGTCCTACGCCGACCTGATGACCCTGCTCTTCGGATTCTTCGTCATGCTCTCGGCCTTTTCGACCCCGAACTCCGAGAAGTTCGAGAAGATGCGGCAGGAAACGACCAAGCAGATGGGTGGCGAAGTCACGAAGCCCTACGAAGAGCTTACGCAAGCGATCCGCAAGGTCTTCTCGGACATGCAGCTCGACAAAGAGGTCGGCCTGCTCGAGACCCTCGACGGCGTGAAGATCACGACCCAGGGCACGGTCTTCTTCGATTCGGGCTCGGCCCAGCTGAAGGAATCCGCGCAAACGATCCTGAGCAACTTGGCCGACGTGCTTTCGCGGGAAGCCAAAGGGTTCCGCATCGTCGTCGAAGGCCACACGGACGACGTCCCGATCCGCTCGCAGATGTTCCCGAGCAACTGGGAGCTCTCCTCGGCCCGCGCGGGCTCCGTCGTGCGCATGCTCGAAGAAAAAGGTTTCCCGCGCAGCGACTTGCGCCCCTTGGGCTTGGCCGACACGGAGCCGCTCGCGCCGAACCGCGATCCGAGCGGCGTCGCGATCCCGGAGAACCAGACGGGGAACCGGCGCATCGTCATCCGTATCCAGAAGACGCTGGGCCGCTGAGCTCCCCGACGCCCCCAAAGGGCCTTGACCCGAGCTTCGGCGTCAAGAAAGCTGCCCCCATGCGCTCGGACCGGCAAGAATACCTGGAATGCCTTGGCTTCGAAGCGACCCCTTGGCAGCGCCCGGGCGAAGCTTCCTCGCCCGCCCCCGCGACGCCCACCCCCACGGAGCCGGTCGCCGCCGGCGCCCCGAATGCCGTCGGCGCTCGGGCGGAAGGCGACGCCGATTCCCCCGTCGCGATCGCCGGTATCGGCCTGGATCGCCCGGCCGAGCGCGAGCTACTCGACCGAATGCTGACGGCGTTGGGCTGGGCCCGCGAACGGGTTCGCATCCTGGTTTTTTCGCACGCCACGCCCGACAACGAGCTTTTCGAGTCTCTCGCTTCGAAGTCTCGGCTCGTCCTCGGCTTTTACCCCCTCAAGCCGGAAAGCTTCGTCGCTTCGAGGTCTTGGCTGGCCACGAATTCCCCTACGGAGTGCTTGCGCGACCCCTCGCTCAAGAAGAAAGTCTGGGGCGATCTCCAGTCGTTCGCACGCCAAGCCAAGATCAACGAAAACTTCCCCGCCTAGCGGCGGCCCCCTCCGAGCGGCACGTCATGAACTCGTCGCCGTCAAGTTCCTGTCTTGGCTCGCGCCCCCCTTTTCCGGGATTCTAGGGGGGTTGCCGGCTTTCAAGTGGAACATCCTCGCGACCTGTCTTCTCGGTACGACCGGGGCCCTCGCCAACGCGATCGAGATCGCTCCGCCCGCGACCCCGCTGCTCATCCGCAAGCAACTCCTTGAGCGACCTTTCCGGGTCCGCATCCTCATCCGCGAGCTCACGGAAGCCAAAGTCGAGATCGTCGGCAGCGATCTGCGCGACGAGAAAGGAAAGCTCGTCGACGGGCGGCGGCTCCTTTGCCTGCGCGAAGGCAAGCCCGGCCCGCTTCCCTCGTTGCTCGGAAAACTCGAGCTCGGCGACTCGCGCTGGAACTGCAGCGCCCCCAACTACCGTCGCCGCCTCGAAGGGCTCCTGCGTTTGACCCCCGACCAAGGTTTCGTCGGCGTGAACGGGCGCTTCTACCGCGGCAGCATCGATCTCCTTCCCAAGGAAGACGGCCGCATCCAGCTCATCAACGAGCTTCCGATGGACGACTACCTCGCGGGACTCCTGAACAAGGAAATGCGTTCGGACTTCCCGTCCGAGGCGCTCAAGGCCCAGGCCATCGCCGCGCGCAGCTATGCCCTCGCGACCGCGGCCGATCGTCGCCGGAGCGGATCCTTCTACGACATGTGGGGCACCGAAGCCGACCAGGTCTACGAAGGCACGCATTCCGAGGACGCGCGCGCCTTCCGCATGGTGCGCGAAACCAAGGATCTCGTCCTCACGCACCAGGAAGACGTGCTCAAGGCCTGGTACCACTCCTCTTCGGGCGGGCACTCCGAACTCCCCGCCAACGTCTGGGGGGAAAGCCGCGACGACTTGGCCTACCTGGCGCGGGAAAGCCCCGTCGACCGGGAGATCGCGGCCGACTGGTCCGTCGTGCTGAGCCCGCTGATGGGCCTGCGCTGGGCGGAAGTCGGCAAGCTTCTCGACTTCCGGGTCCTCGAACGCTCGAAGGGCCTACGGGTCCAGAAAGTTCTCGTGACCGGCATCCACGCGAGCCGCGAGTGGAGCGGCGACGAGCTGCGCAAACGCCTCGGCACGCGCTGGCTCAAGTCCACGCTCTTTAACGTCCGCCCCCTCGGCAACGGCTGGCGACTCGAAGGCCGCGGCTGGGGCCACGGCGTCGGCATGAGCCAGCTCGGCGCGCGGGCCCTCGCCAAGCAAGGCAAGAACTACAAGCAGATCCTCGAGTACTACTATCCTTACTCGTCGATCCGCACGCTTCCGCTCGACGAAGCCCCCCCGGTCATGGCAATTTCCGGCCGGTGAGCGCCCCCTTTTCCGACTTCCTTCGCGACTACACCTTCGAGCTTCCCGAAGAGCTCATCGCCCAGTCGCCGCCCGCCGAACGGGGTGACTCGCGGTTGCTCGTCGTCCGCCGCGAGCCGGAGCGCGGGCTTCCCCGCTTCGAGGACCTCGCTTTCCGCGACCTGCCCTCGCTCGCGCGGGAAGATGGCGCCTTGCGGGACCGCCTTTGGGTGCGCAACGTTTCCAAGGTCTTTCCCGCCCGTTTTTACGCGCGACGCCCGACCGGCGGGCGGCACGAAATCGTCCTCGTGCGGGAAAGCGAGGAGAGCGGAGTCTGGGAAGCCATCGTGCGCGGCGTCTCGTCGTTCCGCTACCCGCAAACCCTGAGTCCCGAGAAGGCGCCGCACCTGAGTTTCGTCGCCACGGGTCCGACGACCCTCGACCTTCGCGCGCTCGGCGAGCTTCGGCCCTTGCTCGAGGAGATCGGCGAGATGCCGTTGCCGCCCTACATCCGATCGCGCGAGGCCACGCGCGATCGCGATCGTTACCAGACGATCTGGGCCGCCGCCGGCGCCGAAAAGAGCGTTGCCGCTCCCACGGCTTCTTTGCATTTCGACCGGAGCGTCGTCGCGGAACTCGAGAACGCGGGCGCGCGTTTCGTCGACACACTCTTGCACGTCGGCCCGGGGACCTTCGCGCCCGTTCGCGTCGAGCGCCTGTCCGAGCACGAACTTCACGAAGAAGAGATCGCCGTGCCGCGCGCTTCGCTCGAGACGCTGCGACGGGAAGCCGCCCTTTCCTCCTCGCCCTCGTTCGTGGCCATCGGCACGACGGCGCTGCGCAATCTCGAGAGCCTGAGCTTACGAGACGAGGCGCTCGACGCGCGCGTCCGTTTGCGGGACGACGGCGACGGAGGTCTCCGCGGCGCGACGCGCCTCTTCGTGCGGCCGGGCCACGAATTCCGCTACGCCCGCGCGCTGCTCACGAACTTCCACCTGCCCGAATCCACGCTGTTCGTGCTCGTCGCGACTTTCGCCGGCTCGCTCGCCCTCGCGCGCGATGCCTACGCCCACGCCGTCTCGCATCGCTACCGTTTCTTCAGCTACGGC
>DDRA01000099.1:20350-23199 GCA_002343545.1 Bacteriovoracaceae bacterium UBA2428 | reverse complement strand
GTTTCTTCAGCTACGGCGACGCGAGCCTTTGGATCTAGGAGAAAAAATGAACCGGGATCATTGCCGCGCCCTGCTTCGCCTGGAACCCCGCCTGGCGGCGTGGACGGATCGTCTCGGTCCCGTCGAGTTGAGCTTCGACCAGAGCCGAGATCCCTACCAGGCCCTCGTCCGCTCCGTCGTCTACCAGCAACTCAGCGGGGCCGCCGCGCGCACGATCTTCGGTCGCTTCAAGGCGCTCTTTCCGAAGGAGCGCTTCCCCCGGCCCGAGTCGGTCCTCGCGCGGGACCCGGAGGAGCTGCGCGGCGCGGGACTTTCGCGCGCGAAGGCCCTCGCGATCCGAGATCTGGCGGAGCGCAAGAAGCTCGGCGAGCTTCCGACGGCGCGCCAAGCCGAACGCATGAGCGACGAAGATCTCATCGAGATCCTCACGCAGGCGCGCGGGGTTGGACCGTGGACGGTGCAGATGTACCTCATCTTCCGTCTCGGCCGCCCCGACGTCTGGCCGAGCGCGGACCTCGGCGTGCAGAAAGGCTTTCAGATCCTCTGCCGCCAACGCACCCGGCCGGATGCGCGCAAGCTCGAGATCGCGGGCGAAAAATTCCGTCCCTACCGATCCACCGCGGCCCTCTACTGCTGGCGCATCGCGGACTTCGCCAAGGGTGATCGGCCCTAGGGCCCGCAAAAATTCCGCTTCGTGCCCTCGATGGGCCGTCAAACTGCGCCTAGTCTGGAGGCATGGCCGACCTTGGTGACCATATCCTCAGCGAGATTCCCGCCGCCGAACGGCTCGGCTTCCGACTCGTCGACGCCCGCGACGGCGGCGCGCGCTCCAAGGTCTCGCTCGCGCCGAACCTCAACCACCTGGGAACCTTTTTCGGCGGCAGCCTCTACGCGGCGGGCGCGCTGACCTGCTACGCGGGTCTGCGCGCGCTCCTCGAAAGCGAGGGCCTGCCCGCCAAGAACATCGTCATCGCGCGCGGCGATATCCATTATCTCGCCCCCGCCCAGGGCGACATCGAGATCGTGAGCCACGCGAGCCCCGAATCCGTGCGCGCTTTCCTCTCGGAGTTCCGGACCCGAGGCCGCGGCCGGATCAAGATCGAGGGCAAGATCTTCGAAGGCCTCAAGCTCGTGGCGAAAATCCGCGGCGCCTACCTCGCGCGGGCCGAGGACAAGAGTTCCTGAAGTGAGTTTCTCTTCCTTGGCTCGAGCTTCGAAGGCGACGAAGTGGGCTTTCGGCCTCGTCGTCGTCGGACTTGCGCTGCGGATCGTGGCGGCCTTCCGCAGCTCGGGTTTTCACCACCCCGACGAGCATTTCCAGATACTCGAGTTTCTCCATTACCTCCGCGCGCCGTCGGCCGAAGGGCTTTCCTTCCTGCCGTGGGAGTTCCACGAGCGGATGCGCCCTTGGATCCAGGTTTTCGCCTACGACGGGATCGGAGCCCTCGCGAGCCTCGTGGGCATCGACGGGCCTTGGGGCCAAGCGATCGTCTTCCGACTTTCGAGCGTCCTTCTTTCCGTCGCCTCGGCCGCGCTTCTTTTGCTCGCGATCCGGAAGCGGACGCGCGCCGGCTTCGCCGCCGCGCTTCTCGCGAGCGCCGTCGGCTTCGCGATGCCCTATCTCTCGGCGCGGCTGTCCTCGGAGGCCGTCGCGGGATCCTTCTTCGCGGCGGCCTTCGGCCTCGTCCTCGTGGACGAACGTCGAAGCTGGGGCCGTAGCGTCGTCGTGGGGATGCTCATCGGGTGGGCGGTCGCGATCCGCTTCCAGACCGGGTTCATGGCGGCCGGCCTCGGCCTCTGGATGATCTGGCAGGCGCGTTGGCCCTGGCCGCGCTGGATTGCGCTCGTCGCGACGGCCTTCGCCGTCCAAGGACTTTCGGCGATCTTCGATCGCGTCGGCTACGGCGAGTGGGTTTGGACGGTCGGAAACAATTTCGTTCAGAACGTCGTTCACGACCGGGCGAGCGGCTTCGGCGTGGATCCGTGGTGGGCTTATTTTCGCTTCGTGGGCGAGACCGCACCTCCCCTCGGGATTCTCGTCGTCTTGCTCTTGGGATGGATGGCGTGGAAGCGGCCGCGCGATCCCTTCACGTGGACTTTCGTCCCGATGCTCATCGCGCACAGCTTCGTTCCGCACAAGGAGCTCCGTTTCCTTTTTCCGCTCGCCGCCTTGCTGCCTTGGGCCGTCGCGCAGTACGGCGCCACGAGCTCGACGCCTTGGCGCGGTTGGCGTCGCGGCGTCGCAGCCTTGCTTTTCGCGCTCAACCTCGCCTACTTGGCGCTCTTCACTTTCTTGCCTCGTCGAACGGAGATCGCTTTTCTCGAGCGCTTCGACCGGCACTTCGAACGGGGCGTCGCCTACGTCACCTACGGCGACGACCCCTACGTCTTCTCGGGGCTGCGGGTTCGCTATTACGCGCGTCCCGAAGCCTACGCCGCGGCCGACCTTCCCGCCGATTCGCCCGACGCGAAGGCGACGCTCGCACGCCTCGCGCTCGCGCATCCGGAACTCGGCTCGACGATCGCCGTCGTCTACGGAGGCCGCGGCTTCCTGCCCGACGGGCATCCCCTTTTTTCGGTATGTCGTCGCGAGTTCGCAAGCGTTCCAACGTTCGCTCGTCGCGCGCCCGCATGGATGGGCGCGCATCGTCTCTACGTGCGCGAACTTCTCGCCTGTCCGCGCGCCGCCCTGCTTGAAGGTGTCTCGGGCTCAAGATAGCCTGGCGGAGTATGGCTCGCGCTTCGGCTTCCCGCTCGATCGATACCTACGCCGACTACCGCTCTTTTTTGAACGATCGTTTTCTTCAGCTTAAACAAGCCAAGCCCAAGATCCTCTCGCACGAGTACGT
>DDRA01000099.1:7546-20225 GCA_002343545.1 Bacteriovoracaceae bacterium UBA2428 | reverse complement strand
TCTCGCACGAGTACGTCGCTCGGCGCATCGGCATCTCGAAAACCTACCTTCAGTACGTCTTGGCCCGAAAGCGTCACTTGAGCCTCGACAAGATCGCGGGCACGGCCCGAACTTTCGCGCTCGATTCCTTCGAGAAACAATACCTGACCTACCTGCTTTGCCTGCAGACCTCCAAGGACGCCGAGATCCGCAACTTCTTTTCGACGGTCCTCGATTCGCTCCGGGGCCAGCAACGGCTTTCCTCTCCGAAGGAACGCGCGCTCGATGCGCGACAGAGCGAAGCCATCTTGGGCAGCCTCGCGATGCTCATCCACGCGATGGCCAAACTCGACGGCTTCCGCCCCGAGGCGGATTGGATACGCCCGCGCCTTCTGCAACTCAAGCCGACCGACGCGCAGATTCGCCAAGTTCTCGACGGACTTCTCCAGCAGGGTCTCATCGTTGAACGCGACGGTCGATGGACGACCTCGGACGCCGCCATCCAAGCCGGCCTCGCGCGCGGGCACTTGTCCGTTAATCCGACTTTCGAGGACGGATTGCGTCTCGCCGAAAAAGCCGTCGCCGCGCTCGATCTCGCGAAGCCGGCCTTCTTTTCGCTCGCGGCTTATTCCGTGACGGAAGAAGTGCAACGCAAGATCATCGATCTTCTCGTCGACGCGAGAAAGCGGATGTCCGAGCTCGTGTTGTCTTCGCCGCCCGGAGACCGCGTCGTATTCCACGTGACGAGCCACTTCACCGCGGCCCGCGACACGACGGACCCTAAAACGGCGCAAGCAGCCGTAAAATAACAAGATTTTCCGAACATCGGACACTTAAAGAGTTCGAAGACTCGCCCCCCCTCCCGCTTTCCTGCTGACGCCCGTCAAGCCGTTCCGCTAGCCAAGAGCCGTCACAGGGGCCCGCAAAGGCTGAGAGAGGCAAAATGAAAAAAATCCTATCCCTTTCGATCTGCTCGCTCGCGTTCTTCGCTTCGGCGCAAGCCAGCGAGTTCGACGACGGCATCGAGAACGAGTTCCGCCTCACCCGCTTCAGCGACGATCAGATTCAAGTCGAAATCCGCAACAAGATGAAGGTCGCCTGCAAAGGCGACCGCTGCGAGCTCGCCTCGGTCACGAACAAGGGCGAAGCCTTCGTCGTCACCGTCTCGGCCGGCGTCGGCAATAACAACAACAACGCGTCCGGCACCGGCGGCGTCGTCATCATCGACGGCGGCCGCAACAACAGTAACAACGACTTCCAGCCCTACGTCGGCGTTCAGCTCAAGTACGTGAACGGCCACTGCACGCAGTCCGTGAACGTGCCGACGAGCCTCTACGTCGCGATGAACACCTATCTCTACCACCTCGTGAACGAAGACGGCTCCATCGACCGCCAGTTCACGCCGGCGCAGCAGACGATGATCCTCTTCTACACGACGATCCTCAAGCAGGCTTCGGGCTGCACGATCCCGCAGTAAGCAAGCGTCCTGACTTTGTATCGACCTCGGTTACGTCCTCAGTGGAGGCTCCGTATGCAACGATTCGAACGGGTACGCGCGCTCGCCCTGTTGGCCGCGCTGATCGCGACGACGACGTCCCCGCGCGACGTGCGGGCCCAGACGACGTACCTGCGCACCTACAAGTCCCCTAATCTGAACCCGATCCGCTTCGCGAACAAAGCCCAATGCGCGGCCGACTCCCGCGAAGCCGCCACTTCCGTATTCCTCGTCGTGGACGCCTACGCCGCGGGCAAGTTCGCGCACGGCATCGCCAAGGCGACGGACGGCGACCCCAACGCGGCCGCGGCCGAGGGCATGCGCCGCTTCCGCTACACGGTCGGCAAGCTCATCGGGCTCGTTTCGCATCGTCTCTTGTCGGGCGAGATCCCGTTGTTGCCCACGAACCTCACCACGGCGAACTCGGCCCGCGAATACGTCGCGATCGCCCGCCTCCGCTGCGACGGCCGCGAGTACTGCCCGGCTTTGGACGCCTACCTCAGCCGCGTTTGGGCGATGACGCCCGGCGACCTCGCCGCCGATCCTTCGTTTCGCCGCCGCTCCCCCACGGGCGGGTCGGAACTTCGCTGCCGTTACCTCAAGCGCTTCTCGAACCTGCAGGGTCACCTCCTGAGCGGCAAGCCTTCGCAAAATTCGCTCAACCAGATCGCTCTCGACGCGACCCGCGCCTCCGACATCCTCGACGACTGCTGGGCTCCCCAGCTCGATTCGCGCGCCTACGTCCAGCTTTGGGAGATCAAAGGCGTCGGCGACGCCGAGTGGCGGTCCATCGGCTTCGACTATTGGAACAGCCTGCGGATCTGGCTCTCGTGGGCGTGGCGTAACCTCCCGCTCCGCTTGCCGAACGCGGGGGAGTTCTCCGAAGTCTTCCGGAGCCTTCCACTCGAGGAAGCCCTGCTTTTCGTTCCGAACGGCTGCGAAAGCATCGTGCCGCCGGCCTGCGATTCGGCCCACCTTTCGGTCGGCGCCCTGCGCGAGCTCGCTGTCAAAGGCTCGCCCGATTCGCTGCGCGACCTGCCGAACGGTCCGACCGGCGAGATCATTCGCCGACCCGAGCCGCCCGTTCGGAGCGGCGATCCGGCCGGGCTCTTCGAGGGCGACGCGAACACCTGGGCCAAGGAGTTCCGCGGTCGGGTCGTCTCGAACTCGCTGCTGCTGCGCAATCGATTGAACGACGGCCTCAACCGCCTCTCCGTCCTGTCGCGTCACCTGCCGGCCGATTACGTCGGGCAGAAGATCGACGAAGAAGCGCGCCTCGCCGTCGCGGATCCCGTGCGCAAGAACCAGCTCTACTATCTCTGCGCGGAGTTCGATTACGCCGCGAACCGCAGCTTCGGACTGCTCCGCGACGATCTCGCATTGCTCGCGCAGAGCCGCTTTCTCGACGGACTCCCGACCAACTGGTCGAGCAACGAGCTCAACGAGTTCCAACGCTACTACGAGGGCATCGCTTCGAGCGCGCTCGCGTCGTGCGAGCGCCTTCAAAAAGAGAAGTTCTGGCAGGATCCGGGCTTCGTCCTGGACCGCAGCGGTTACCTGCCCTGGTTCAAGGAAGTCCTGAACGACGCCGAACAAGGCGTCGACGCCGCGACCTCGGCCACCCCCGGCGCGGACCCCCGTCCGGCCTCGGGCCGGCCGCTCCTTTCGCTGCGTACGGCCGGCGAGGCCACGCCATTCTGCTGGTCGGGCAGCCACTGCGCTCGCCTCGCGCTGGCCGACATCATCGGCATCTACTCGGCGTTCACCTACGCCGACTCGCTTTTGCCCTTCCAGGCGGCCGTGCCCGGCGCCCCGATCTTCAATCCCTACGCCGAACGCACGGCCTGCCAGGTCTACGACCCGTGGTTCAAGACGCGCGCTTCCGTCGTCGAGCTCATGGTCGACCTCGGCAACGCGGCGGCCTTCGGCTGGAACCAGATCCCCGCGTTTGTCACGGTCGACATCAAGCGCGGCCAGGTCACGAGCCTGCGCAAGCTCATGGCCGAGGGCAAGCTCAAGTTCGTCCCCGAGAAAGAAAAGGACCACTGGGCTTGGACGGCGGGCATCGACTTCGGCTCGTTGGCCGGCGTTCCGTGCGTACTCGCCATCACCTCGGGCGCGCCCGCGCTCTCGCCCGGCGTCCCCTACGTCTTCGAGGGGCTCTCCATCGGCGCCTGCAAGGCGAACGAGAAGCACCGCCTCGAAGTCGAAGGCAGCCGCATGAACAATCGCGCGGGAGGCGCGGGTTCCGGCTGCGTGGCCTGCTACCTGAGCTTCGGCTCCGCCGCGACGGCCGTCGGCAGCTTCGCGGGCAACGCGATCAACCCCCTCAAGCTCGGCGTCTACCTCTTCCGCGCCTTCGCGCGCTTCCACAAGAGCATGAGCGACGGCGAAGACGTGCCGCGCGCCTACTCGCTCGACATCGACCGGATCACCCGCACCTACCTCGCGTACGGCGGCGTCCCGAAAAAATGCGTCCGCGGCCTGCTCGAGGGCAAGGACTGCGAGATCGACACCTGTGAGTCGCGCGCCCGCGAGTATCTCGAGCGTAGCTACCCGGGCTCGAACTTCCTCGCCGTCGGCACCCAGAAGGTGAACAACCAGCTTCGTAGCATCCGCTTCGAGACGGACCGTTGCAAAGGCGGGCTCGACCTCGAGATGAAGACCGTCTTCGGCGACGACTGCGAGCTCCACGATTTCTTCCGCGTGAGCGCGATCAAGGGCGCCGGAGCTTGCGCCCGCGCCTTTCCCCCGGGGAGACGCTAAATGACGACGCGATTCGCGGCCCTGTGCCTTATCCTCGCCTCGATTTTGGCGCCCGCGGCCCGCGCCACGGGCGACGCTCCCGTGCGCGCGCGGCCGATCGGCATCTCGCAATACGAGGACTGGTCTTCGCGCGGAGGCGTCTACCGCAAAAGCCTCGAGTTCCGCTGCGGCCAGGGCTTCGAATCGGCCTGCCTTGACCTCTGCGGCGACGACTTCGGCTGTTCCATTCCCGAGTCGTACTGCCGCGACTGCGCGGGCGCCGCCGAACTCCGTCTCATGAACTTCTTCAAGTTCGCCGGGACCTACTTCGTCAACGCGGGCCGCGCCCGATTTGAGGAAGGCCCCTCGCTCGCGGCCGTGCTGCGCTCGGGGAACTTCGTCTCGATCAGCTCCCGTAGCCCCTACAACGTTTGGACGCCCTTCGACGCCCCCGAGCTGCGCGCGCGCTTCCAATCCCTCTGCGCCCCCCATCCGTCGGAAGACCCCATCGTGATCTTCGACGTGAACGAGCGCCGCCAGCCGACGCACGCGCGTTGGGTGCTCTGCGCCAACGAAGGGGGCCTCGTGGCCTTCGAGATCGCCCGACGGGCCGTGCTCGTCCCCGAAAACCGTGTTCTTCGGTCCGCTCCCCGGAGCGTGCCGTGATGTTCATGTCCCTATCGATAAGGAGAATCTAGATGTTCCAGATCCTGAAACGGGCTTCGGCCCTCCTGGCCCTCGTGGCCATGACCCAGAACGCGGACGCGATCTCGCTCCGCTTCAAGTTCAAGGTGTTCAGCTCGGGCCCGAGCATGTACGCCTGCAACGCGGGCCTTCGCTCGCCGGCCCTCAACAAGCAAGTTTGCTACTTCGAAGGCACGACGAACACCTGCACGCCGAACAGCTGCGCCGACGGCACGGTCTGCCACACGCGTTGCATCTGCTCGGGCGACAACGGCGGCGACTACCTCATGAACTACTTCTCGGTCACGCACTCCGACTGGAAGGACAACGGCACGACCGGCGACACGAACGTGACGCGCGTCACGGGCCAAGGCGACGGCAACTGGAAGACCGCGCTCGACGAGCAAACCTCGTGGAAGAAGCGCATCAAGGAGCTGTCCTTCAACCTCGGTTCCGAGCTCTACGGCGCGGAATACTTCGTGGACATCTGCTACCGCGGTCCCCAGATCGAGTACTTCGAAGACGGCGTGCTCGCGAACTTCTCGTTCGGCGCGCAAGCTTCGGCCACGGACTTCCTCGCGACGGGCGTGAACCCCGGCGACAACAGCCGTGACGGCCTCGTCATCCCGGGCACGGTCGACGGCAAGAAGTACACCGAGCTCGCCGGCCTCAAGGTGCAGGCGTTCCTCGTTTGCGACCAACAGGGCATCGGCACGTACAAGCTCGCGCGTAACAACGTGAACGCCTACAACACGACCGACACCTCGGCCGCGTTCAAGCTCGGCTCGAACGGCGTGCCGACCGGCGCGTTCGAAGCGGCCGACCACTACTCGGCTTCGAGCTACAGCTCGATCTCCGCTTCGGCCCTCGATCTCTTCGGGGGCTCGCTCGGCCAGCACTGGATCACGGCGAACGGCCAGTACACCCCGCGCTTCTGCAAGGTTCGTTACCTCTTCAAGGAAACGAACGCTTCGCAGGCCACGGGCGTGAACCTCCGCAAGTGGCAACGCCACGGCGCCGAGCTCTGCACGTACACGGACATCGAAGAAGGCGAAATGTAAGAACGCTTTGCCAAGCCCGGGGCGGACCGTCGCGGTCCGCCCCCTTTTTCCGAGAGGATCCCCATGAGCAAACGCCTTGCGGTTCGCACGGCCCTCGCGATCGCCGCGGCCACGGCCGTTCCGGCTTTCGCGTGCACGATGACGAAGGATGCGCGCCTGAACTACTTCAGCGCCTACGAAACGGGGGTGCAACGCATCTTCATCGAAGGGAACATCCGCGCGCAGCGTCCCTCGCTCGTCGACCGGTGCCAAGCTTCCGCCGGGCGTTTTCTCATGCTGACCCTCGCCCTCCGCTCGACCAAGATCAACTCCGACGTGCGCGACAAGTCCCACGATGGCCAACTCGTCGACGACGGCTGCCGCCTGCGCGACGCCCCGCTCGCCGCCGATCCCGGCTTCGAAGCTCGGAAGAGCTTCTTCGGCGAGCAGTTCCGCACCCTCCGGGCCTGCACGCGCGTCCAGGTCACCGAGCTGAACGGCCGCCCCCTCGTTTACCCCGAAGACCAGAAAACCTGCCGGGTGAAACGACTCGGTCCCGACAAGATCGAGCTCGAAGGCGACCTCTGCTTCCTCGAAATCTTGCCGTACTACAACCTCGCCGTCGCGACGGCGCAGGTCGAAGGCTGCGCCCGGCGCGAAACGCTGCGCGCGGGCGGACTGCACCCCAAGGACATCGACGCGAGCTTGGACGTCTACGTCGCGGCCGACGCCTCGGGTCTTTCGACCGACCTCGACCAGATCGGCAGCACCCGGGTGCGCTACTCGCTGCTGCCCGGCTCTGATCTCCTCTCGCTCTCGGACGACCTCGGCACCGAGGCACCGCGCTGGCCCTCGGTCTACACGACGGAGCTCCACCAAGGACCGATCTCCCTGCGCCCGCTCGGCGAAGGACGCACCCAGCTCAACCTGGGTCTCATCGGCGCGAACGAGATGGCCACCCGCTGCCAGGCGGGGCTCTGCACCTCGCCGGCCGATTTCTTTCAGACCGTCGCCGGTGAGGTCGAGTTCGCCGAGATCCTGCCTTCGGGCAAGCGCGAGTTCCTCGATACGTGGTCGTACGGAAACTCGATCGCGCCCCGTTGGCGCGGCGTCTTGCGTGGGCATACGCATATCCTCGAAGGCCTGGACCTCCGGCCGGGCCGCCGCTACGAAGTCAGCGTCGACGTCATCGACCCGACCGAGGACTACCAAATCTTCCTGAGCGGCGTTCAGCAGATGCTCATCGACCTGAAGAGCGTCCTGGGCACCGCGGGTCTCGACGTCATCGCGCCGCTGAACGTCATCTCGGACCTGGTGCCCCTTCAGGCGATCGCGGCCCTGCCCCAACTCAGCGGCGGCGACATCGAGACCGAACTGCAGAAGGCCATCGAACGACTCTACAACTTCACGCCTCCTCAGCATTGGCCGCCTTACTACGAGAGCGTCTGCGAAGCTTCCTCGGGACGCTGCCGCGTGACGGGCAAGGACAAGTCCCTGCTCAAGCTCACGACGAGCTTCCGCGTGCGCGGCGTGGGCGACGACGGTACCTATCAGCTCGACGACTTCCGCATGCAGCGCGCCTCGAAGTATTTCCGCACCTACGACCGGCGCGGGGCCCTCCCCTCGGTCGAGTGCGCCCCCCGGAGCTCGCGATGAGAGGGCTCCTCTTGGGCCTGCTCGGTGGCCTCACGCTGAAAGTCGCCGCGTTCGAGCTCCGCTGGGCCGACGGCGGCGCGCTCTACCCCTGCAACGCCGGCATCTCGCGCCTCGCCGCGGCGGAAGCGAGCCTCGGCTCCGATCGCCTGAACGCGACCGTCGAGGAAGCCCGCGAAGCCGACCGCCCGCCCGCTTCTTACGCCGTCGAGTTCAGCGCCCAGAAACCCGGTCGCAGCGAAGCCTTGCACGCGCGAAACCGCGATCCCTTCGCGACGAAGCTGCGCAACCTCCGCTACGCGTTCTCGAGCGAAAGCTACGGAAGCGCCTATTTCGCCGAGTTCTGCTACATCGCCCCCGCCAAGGCACCCCCGCCCTCGAGCTCCGTTCTGCTGGTCGACGCGAGCGGCCCCGCCGGCGTGCGCGAAGCCGGCCTGACCTTCGCCGCCAGCTGGTCTTGCGACTTCGAGGCTCCCTGGAAGGGCGAGCGCGTCCGCACGCCCTTTCGCGGCGACGCCTACGGAGCCTCCGAGCCCGCCCCCTTCTCGTCGGGCGGCCTGAGCCTGGACTTCACGCTGAGCCGCGACCCGAACCGAATCCCGACGGCCTGTCGGGTTCGCCTCGATTTCGCCGAAAACGCCTTCCGGATCGAACGAAAGAACGAGATGGGCGGCGCCGAGATGACGATCCACGTCGCCATTGATAGTCTCTAGGGATGGCCGTTCATCGCCTCTTTCCGACCCTCCTCTATTCCGATCGTCTTTCGCCCTCGGTCACGAAGCTGAACCGGGAGATACTTCAAGACGTCGCGCGACTTCAACGCGAAGACGAATCCGGGCTCGAGTGGAGCCGCGAGAACTACTACGGCGGCTACACCTCGTACGGCTCCATGAGCGAGCTGCACCGGATTTCTTCGACCTTCCTCGACTTCGAGTTGCGCATGAACCGTCACGTAAAACGTTACGTGCGGGCGCTGGGCCTCGATCTGGACGGACGCAAGCTCGAGATGACGAGCTGCTGGGTGAACGTCATGGGCCCGGGCTGCGCGCATTCCCTGCATCTGCACCCACAGTCGGTACTGAGCGGAACCTACTACGTGCAGACGCCCCCGGGCGGCGGCGACTTCAAGGTCGAGGACCCGCGGCTCTCCAAATTCATGGGCGCGCCCGCGCGACCCGATCTTTTCGTGCGTTTCGCGCCGAAGGCCGGATCGCTCGTGCTCTTCGAAAGCTGGCTCCGCCACGAGGTCGAGCCCAGCCGCACGGCGGCCAAAACCCCCCGCATCAGCGTCAGCTTCAACTACGGCTAGGCGCGGCCGGCTAGGCGCGGCCAGCCAGGCCTAGCAAAAAAGGCGTCAGGCTCTTTTTGGTTCAGCAAGCGCGTCAAATGACGCAAGCGCTGAACCAAAAAGAGCCTGACGCCTTTTTTACTCGCGGGCGCGGACGGCGTGGTCGCTGAAGTCCGAGAAGACTCCGTCCACGCCGAGATCGTAGAATTCCTTGTACTCCTTGGCGGGGTCGCCGCCGTAGGACGCGTGAAGGAAGGGCTTGTCGCTACGGAAGGTCCACGGGTGCACGACGAGCCCGGCGGCGTGCGCCTGCTCGACGAGTCGGGTCGGCGCCAGCAGCTTCTTCGTCAGCGGGTTCTCGGGGCGGATGTAGCGCTTGTTCGGGCCGATGCCGTCGACGAAAGTCGCGAGATCCCGGAGTCCCGCCGGCGAGACGAAGTCGACGTAACGCCGCGGGTCCCGCGCGACGACGAAGTCGTAGGGCCGCGAATCCGGGGATTCCAACAAAAACACGAGCCGCACGCCCGTCATCGCGCGCAGGGCTTTGAGATTCGAGTACTCAAAGGATTGCACGAAAACGGGGGCTTCCTTGTCGGTCCAGCCGTTCGCGTCGAGGACTTTCACGAGCCGCTCCTCGAGCGGCAAACCGATCGAGCGGAAGTAGGTCGGATGCTTGGTTTCGGGGTAGACCCCGATCGTGCGACCCCGCAGCTTCGATTCGCGCTTCGCGAGCGCGACGACTTCCTCGAAAGTCGGCACGAGGAACTTTCCGTTCGAGGACTGGTCACGCGATTCGAGACGCTCGTTGGCCCGCAAGCTGCGGATCTCGGCGTAAGTGAAGTCCTCGGTGAACCATCCTTCGACCTTGGCGCCGTCGATCGTCTTCTTCGCCTTGCGACGCGGAAACTTGGTCGCGACGTCCGTCGTTCCCGAGATCTCGTTCTCATGCCGGGCGATGAGGACGCCGTCTTTCGTCGAGACGAGGTCCGGTTCGATGAAGTCCGCGCCCATCTCGATGGCCTTCGCGTAGGCCTCGATCGTGTGCTCGGGCAGGTAACCCGAGGCCCCGCGATGCGCGATCACGAGCGGGCGGGCGCGGCGCGAAGCCTTCGCGCCGGTCGAATCCGCGACCGAAGCGCAACTCAAAAGGGTCAGGGCGGAAAGGACCACGAGACTCTGCTTCATGCCAAACTCCTCCGTTGTTCAACTCGTCACGAGCAGAGTAGGCTGAGCCGCGATGGCTGACAAACCCACCGCGTCGAGCGAAGCCGAATGGCACCCCGAAGAAATTCGTGACGTCGCCGAGCGTTGGGCCCTCGAGAGAGGCGACGCTTCGCCCGACGACCCTTTCCGGTTTCTGCTCGGGCGCGTCGCCATGAAGGTTCGGGGCTGGCTCGAAAACGACCGCCGCACCCTGATGCAGACCCTCTATCGCCTCGACGTCTCCGAAGCCAAAGTTCAAACCGTGCTGCGGGGCAGCGGCGACTTCGCTTCCCAAGCGATGGAAATCGCGAAGCTTATTCTTCGACGGGAATTACAAAAGGCGCGCACGCGGCGCCAGAGCTCGCCACCCCCCTCTTGACGCCCGGCAACACGCCGAAGCACTCAAAGTTCCCGTCCCTTCTTCCGATAACTTATCCATGGGAAGAGTCCGTCCATTGTGGCAACGCCTTGTTTCGGGTCATGTCCTGCTCGCCTTCCTCGTTTCGGCGTGCGCGCCCGGCGGATCTTCCGGAAACCTGGCCCGACGCCCCGCCAGCACCGAAGAACCCAAGGAAGCGAAGGCCGAGCCCCAGGCTCCCAATCCTTTCGAGGGTTATGACCCGGCCAACTATCTGAAGCTCATTCCCGAGTCGGCCCAGAGCTACACGAAGTTCCGCGAAGCGCTCCGCGCGCGCCTGAATCCCCTCATCGGCAAGCCTAAGAACCGCAGCGAAGCGGCGGCGCAGGCGGCCGCGAACCTCAAGCGAAACGATCGCCGCTCGCTGGAGGAGTTCATGCAAGCGTCCGACAAGCTCGTCCTCCAAACGAAAGAGGCGATCGAGCGTTACTACGCGGCCTCGAGCGATTCGCCCGCGCAAAGAAAAAAGCAACTCGCGGCGACCCAGGCCTACATCGAGAACGTTTACCTTCCTTGGCGGGATCTGCTCTTGGCGACCGACATGGTGCCGCCGCGCCCCTGGTCCGATTACGCCCTGCGGATCCCGTTGAAGGTGCTTCCGAAGGGCAGCACGGCCGAGGACTACGTGACCCGTGGACCGACGAAGGCGGGATTCTTCAAGACCTTCTTCGGGGCTTCCTCCATCAAGAACGACGAAGAACGACGCAAAGAGATGGCCGAGGCCGCCGAGGACGACAAGGCGCGCAGCGAGGCTTGCCAATCGGTCTTGATGAAGGGGAAGTCATCGACGGACGAAGCCGGCAAAGCGCCCAAACCGAACGTGCGCGTCACCGTCACGCGAGAATGCAAAATTCCGCTTCAACCCAAGCTGACCACGACGATCGAACCTTACCCGACCCCCCTGATCTTCGCTCCGCCCCCGCCGAAGACCGAGCTCGAGAAAATTCGTCTCGCCGCCGAACGTCAGATCGAAAGACTGCAAGTCATCCCCGCGCTCCGCAAGCCGAAGCGCGAGAACGAGAACGAGAGCCGTAGTTTTCTCGCCTACATTCCAAATCAAACGACGCGCGAAATCCCCGGTAAGACCGAAAAACGCGAGGAAATCCCGAACTACGGCATGCGGCTCGTCGCCGACGAAAAAGACTCCGAAATGCGTCGGCTCGACGTCGATCCGATCATGATCCTCTCGCGGGACATGTACGGCTACATGCTCCGACCGAGCGCCAAGAACTACGCCGAGGCGCTCAAGCGCCTGACGCTCTTCATCCTCTACAACCAGATCCGCGCGAACGAATCGAACGTCATCACGCACGGGCACCAAGACTTCGAGATTCCGGACGGATGTCACAAGGAAGAGCTCGGAATCCCGAAGGGCTACCGGGCCGGCATCTTCGACGGAGCGAGCGAAGAGGAGAAAAAAAGTTTCGAGACGAACCTCGACCGCATTCTCGAATACCAAGGACTTATCCCGAGCAAGGGCGATGGCGGCGCCTTCAACGCCTACTGGACCTCGTCGCTCCGAACCGACCCGACGAAAGACGGATTCAGCCAAATGCGGCCTCGCTTCGAGGAGGCCATCCGCGGGATCTCCTACCTCGAGCCGGACAAATCGCGGAACCGGAACATCGGGATCCCAATGCTCGACGACTCGACGAGCACCCCCGAAGTTCTCGCGCTCCGACTCGGCTCGATCCTCCCGAAGCTCCCGCCCGAGCTGAAGAGCACCTGGGATTCGATGACGAAGGTTCCCACGGAAGGCGGCCAAACCGAGTATATCCTCAACCTGACTCGAAAGGTTCAGGTCCGCGCTTGGACCGAGCAGCTTCCCAAGTCGGTCGTCGATACCAAAATCAAGCTCCTCGAGGTCGAGACGCCGCTGCTCGAAGCGATGGCCCGTTCGGAAGTGTCGGAATGGAAGAAACTCGTGCCGGCGGCGCTCCAAAGCACGAAGCTTGAAGTGCCGGGCGAGGGCTCGCTCCCTTTCCTCGAGGCCATGAGGAAAATGCGCACCGCCAAGTGGAGCGATGCCGTTCCGAGCTGGATCCCGGAAGACCTTTCGAAGCGAAAGTTCAAGTTTCTCGAGATGCCGTCTTTCGAGAGCCCCGACTCGTGGCGCAACTGGGCCCTGCAGAAGATCGGCAACTACCTGAAGAACGCGCGCGACGATCGGGCCT
>DDRA01000099.1:2555-7438 GCA_002343545.1 Bacteriovoracaceae bacterium UBA2428 | reverse complement strand
CGCGACGATCGGGCCTGGGGCTTCGGTCTCTTCGATCCGCCCGTGAAAAACGCCTGCGACCGAGTCGGCAAAGAATGCACGAAAGATCCGCAGGCCTATTACGACCACGTCCTGAGCGTCATCAAGCCGGCCCTCGACGAACGGGCCTTCCTACCCAAGCTCCCGATCCGTCGCGATGAACTCGAGACCGTCTATCCCTTCCTACGTTCGCTCTGGTCGCTGGCGAACGCTGCCGGCAAACTCGACTTCGTCGAGTTCTCGGAATGGGACTACCTGAAGGCTCAGCTCGATGCCCCCTACCCCAACCTTTGGGCGGCGCTTCGGCTGTCGCTTCTGATGGAAGGCCAACGAGTCTCAAAAGAGAAAGATCTTTTCGGACGCCAACGCTTCGAAATCATTCCCGCCTTCCACGAAATCAGCCACCGCTTGGGTTTCACGCCGAACTCCGCCCCCGGCGGCATGAGCGAGAAGTGGACCCCGCTCCTCAACACCGCGACGACGCGCATGCCGCTGGACGAAGTCCCCGGGCTGCGCCCGCTTCACGTCGACGGCTTGCTCACGATGGCGGAGAAAAAGAAAATTTGGGGCGAGTTCGTCGAAAAGAACGACGAAGGCAACAACTTCATCCTTCGCCAACGCCGAAACGTCGACGGCGACACATTCTATTCTCTGATCGCACGGCTGAGCGATCGAACGCTCCTGCGAGATCAGGACGTCGAAGCTGCGATCCGCGAGTTCGCGCCATCCGGAGACCGAGCGGGCTCTCGTCTCCGTCGTGATCTCGAGGAGTACCGTGCGAGGGCCGAGGCGAAAGACGCGTCCTTCTGGTTCTCCCTCTACCTTGCACGCGGAAACCCTGAAAGGCAGCGGCAACTCGCCCTCGAACACGCAAAAAAACAATGGGAGGACAACGGAAGAGTTGACGTGGACCCGAGTTCCGAGGACTACCAATTCGCATCACCGGCCGAGGCGCTTCTGCAACACGACCTCGATCACAAAAAAATACTTTATCGGCAGTTGATCTCTGAGGGTGCGCTCAACGCCTCGCTGAACGCCCGCAAGCAGGCGCGCGAGCTCTGCGCGATCGATCCGATCGCCGATCCGGACAACTTCAAGCGCCTCGTCTACTCCACGATGAAGGTACAATCCGAGATCCTCGCGCGGCTCGGGCTCGAGAAGCTCCCCCCCGAAGCGCAGGAATACCTGGATAAGTGGTTCCAGTCCGACAAGACCCAGCTCCAAGTCGGACTGCTCCAGGGTGGACTGACGATCGGGGCGTTCCTCTTTACGATGGGCAGCTGCGTCGTCGCGTTCTGCGTTCCCGCCCTCGTCCTCGGCGTCGCCGCCGTCGGCACGGGCGCGTACCTCGCCAAGGACTCGATCGATGACAAGCTTGCTTCCGAAGAACGCGAAAGCTTCGCGAAGGCCTCGGCCTCGCTCGGTCTCACGGATCGGGAGAGCGTCGATAAGTATCGAAACAACAACTACGGCTACACCGAAGCTATCGCGAACGTTCTCTTCACGCTCCCACTCCTGGGCGTGACGGCGAAGGCCGGGCAACTCACGGCCGCCTCGACCTCGGCCTTCACGCGAACCGCGATCCGCGAGGGCCTGCTCGGCGAGATCGGCCGCCAAGCCGGGCTTCGCATGCGCGGCAACCCGCAGGCCTGGCGCGAAGCTATGAACGCGGTGAAGGCCGCCGCGAACGACGTGAATATCAAGATCGCGATGTACTGGGTCGGCCTCCGAAGCGTTTCCGACGATCTCGCGACCGGCGTGGGCGACGGACTTTGGGCGGCGATCCGGCGCGAGCTCCTGGAGACGCCGGGTCAACGCACGACCCAACGCGTACTGGCCACCGCCGAGGAGATCAACTCGAGCTACGCCAAGCAAGTCGCCAAGCACTTTCGCGGCGGCGACGAATTCGCCAACGAACTGAGGAGCTACGCGAAGATCGCGCAGAAGGCCGGCGCGAAGTCCGAGCGCTGGGTGGGTCGGCGAGCCACCACGCAGGCCGCGATCGAGGCGGATCCCGACTCGCTGGTCTCCTCCCTTCGACGTTGGAAGTACCTGCGCTACCCGCAGTGGCGCATCAACCAGCTGAAGAAGAAATTCGCCAAGCTGGATGCCTTCGAGGCCATCGCGGACAAAGTCCAGGGACTCTCGCGCGAGGCCATGGAAACCTACATCCGCGAAAACGCGGACGAAGTCGGCAACGCCCTCACCGAGATCTTCTTCCGCAAGCATGAGCTGGCGTTCTACATGTTCCAGCAGGGCGTCCCGATGCCCACGCAGCTCGGCTCTCTCACGCTGGGGCCGCGCGGGGTCCTCCTCAAGGAGATGTCGAACGCTCGCGAACTCCTTCTCTTCGAGAAGGCGCGCGCCGACTTGGCTTTGAAGCTCGGCTTCACCGACGTCACCGCGCTGATCGGGCAGAACGCGAACGGCGCCGTCATCGAGTTCCGCAACACGCTCATCGTGAAGGGGCACGGAGACGCGCTCGAATCCTTCGAGAGTCAGATCTCCGAAGGGGTCTTGCGCTGGACCCGTCAGGATGGCGCCGCCCAGAAGCGGCTGGGCCGGCTTCCGAGCATGAAGAAGCCGCACACGGACAACATCCGCACGACGCTCGCCCTGCCCGAAACCGCGGAGGACATCCGCCGGATCCTCTTCATGCCAGAGAGCGTCGAGGAAGAGGTGCTTTCGGCCTGGCTCTGGCGGCAGATTCCCAAGGAGCTGTACTTGGGCTCGACCGAACTGCAGCGCGTGTCGACCCAGATGGTCGACCAGCTCGGCAACTACGGCTCGGCCCAGGATTTCGACAACTACTGGGACGCGCTGCGGATGTACCTCACGCTCAAGCCGAACACTCCGCTCGGGCTCTAGGCCCGGCGTCGGATTTCCGACTCCAGGTCAGGCCCGGGTCCGCCGAAGGAACGGGGTGAGCGCCGACTTCGAAAGCCTGCTCCGCTCGAAACTGGGGACGCGCGAAGCCACGCGCCTCCCCGAAGGCGGCGCCACGAGCGCCATTTTCCTGGCGGTCGCCGATGCTTCGAGCCGCTCGGCCCCGCCGTCGCCCCCTCCCCGCGTGCGGAGCCTGCGCGCCTACCGCGAAAGCCCGCGCGTGGCGCCGAGAAGCGACGCCCCCGACGTCCGCTTCGACGCGACGGGCGCCGATGCGGCGACCCGAGCCGCCTTCGACCTTTTCCGTCGTCACGGCGAGCTGAGCGACGCGAGCTTCACGCTGACGGAACTTCGCACGGCCTGGCGACGCCTCGCCAAACGGCTGCACCCGGATCGGGCGCCGACGCTCGGTTCCGCGCCCTTCCTCGAGCTCATGAGTTCGTTTCGGGTTCTCCGTCGACGCTTTGGATAGACGCCAAAAGCTCCGCCTCGATCTCGCGCGAAGCGTTCGGATCGACCGAGCCGTCCGTGCGAAGCGCGATGCGCTCGTCGAAGACGAAGCAGCTACCGTTCCAGCCCTTGCCCCCGGTTTCCTCGAAGTAGCGCAGCACCCCGCCGTGGAGTTGGTAGACGCGGTCGTTGCCTTGCGCGCGCAGGTAGCTCGAAGCCTTTTCGCAGCGGATCCCTCCCGTGCAGAACATGACGACGTCCTTGCCGCGGGTGGATTCCTCGAGCTTGGCGTAGGCCTCGGGGAACTGATCGAACGAGTCCATCTCGAGCGGCAACGCGCCTTCGAAGGTGCCGTAGAGCATCTCGAAGCGATTGCGGCAGTCGACGAGCACGACGTCGCGCTTTTCTTCGAGCCAACGCGCCAGCTCCTGCGGGTTAATGCGAAGGCCGGGCTCCCGCGCGGGATCGCAGGCGCCCGTGCGGAAAGTCAGGATCTGCTTTTTGACTTTGATGAGGAGGCGACGAAACGGCACCGAACTCGAGCGGCTACGCTTGAACTCGATGGGTTCGGGCCCCAGTTCCTTCGAAAGGAAATCCTCGAAGTCCGTCACGGCCCCGGGCGAACCCGCGAGGTACCCGTTCACACCCTCGCTCGCGATGAGCAAGGTGCCCTTGAGTCCCGCGGACTCCGCACGCGCCTGCGCGCGCTCCCGGAGCGACTCGGGCGAAGGGAGGTCTCGGAAAGCGTAGAAAGCCGTATTGAGGATCTCGTCCATGACGTCCAAGAAGATGCGCCGAAGCGGCCCGAACGTCCACCCAAAATATAGTCCTTTATTTTCAATAACTTATGCAATGCAATCAACTCGATCCGAAACTTTGGAACGAAATTTCAAAGATAGATCTCACTTAGCCGGCGACCGATTCCGAAACGTTCTCAGATGAAAACCGGAGCATCGCCGAGCATCCGTATCCCCTTCCCCTTTTTGAGCCTCCTCCTCGTCGGAGCCTGCGGCCTCCCGGTCGCCTCGTTGCTCCCCGGAGGCGGGGCCGAGGGCGGAGGGCAGAAGGAAAACCGTGCTCCGACGGCGACGGACCTTTCGATCACGGCCAACTTCAACGCCGCCGCGAGCTCAAACCTCCTGGGCGAAGATCCCGACGGCGATACCCTGACCTACGAAATCTTGACCTCGCCCTCGATCGGCACGGTAAGCCTGACTGACACCGCCACGGGCGCCTTCACCTACACGCCTTCCGCGAACGCGTCGGGCCACGACAGCTTCACCTTCAAGGTTAGCGACGGCCGGCTTGCGTCCGAAGCCGCGACCGTTTCCGTCACCGTGCAAGCTTCGGTCGACGCGCCGGTAGCCGTGAACATCACGCCGAGCGCTTTCGAGGAAAACACCCAAAGCGGGATCATCACGCTTTCCTACTCCGACGCGCAGAACGACCTTGCGACGAGCTGCGCGATCTCGAACCTCGTGGGCGTGACCGTCTCGCAAGCCTGCGCCTGCGACGGCGCGGGCGTCTGC
>DDRA01000099.1:1634-2425 GCA_002343545.1 Bacteriovoracaceae bacterium UBA2428 | reverse complement strand
GCCTGCGACGGCGCGGGCGTCTGCACCGTGCGCGTGAGCGGCAACGCGAGCTTCACCGGCGCCGCGGGCTTCAGTTACACGGTCACGGCGAACTCCGAGACCTCCAATACGGCGACCGCTTCTTTCACGATCACGGCCGCGAGCAACGTCGATCTCACGGACGACGACGACGACGCGGAAGGCTTCGGCGGCACGACAGTCCTCAGCGGGCTTTCCTGGCACGACACGCACGTGCGTCTCGACGCCGCCACGAACAACTCGACGCTCGACGCGACGTGGACGCCGGACTACGCGAGCGTCGTCGGCTACTGGCAGATGGAGGGCGCCAACGCGGGAACCTCCTTCACCGAGACGATCGCGGGCCGCTCGACGACCGCGTACGGCAACGCCCAAAGCAGCACGGCGCAGTTCAAGGTCGGCGGCGCGAGCGCCCTCTTCGACGGCGCGGGCGACTACCTCGAAGTTCCGAACGCCACCGCCTTCGATCTCGGTGGCACCTTCGCCGTGCAAAGTTGGGTTCGACTTTCCTCGCTTCCCGGTGCCGAGAAGTTCATCCTCGGCAATATCGAAGCCGGCACCGCGACCTCGGGTTGGGGCCTGGGCATCGACGCCACCCACCACCTTCGCTTCCATTCCAGTTCGGACGACGTCGTCGCCACGGTCCACCCGCTCGCGGCGGGCGTCTGGCACCACGTCGTCGCCACGGGCGACGGCACGACGATACGCCTCTACCTCGACGGCAACTTGGTCGGCAGCCAAAACGTCACGAACGACGGCGCTTCCTCCCAAAC
>DDRA01000099.1:0-1558 GCA_002343545.1 Bacteriovoracaceae bacterium UBA2428 | reverse complement strand
GCGTCAATCGGTCCAACCTCACGAACTACGATTGGCCGGGCTACGTCGACGAAGTCGCCATGTGGAAGGGCGCCTCGCTGAGCCAAAGCGAAGTCACGCAGATCTACCTTCGCCAGGCGCCCCGCTTCTCGGGCACGCTGCTCTCCCGCATCGTGAACTACGGAAGCGCGAACGTCTGGGACGGGCTCAGGTGGATCACGACCCTGCCCTTCGGCAAGGACTTGCCGGGCGACGCCAACGACTCGGGCACGATCACGGCGGCCGACAGCGAAAGCAGCTCGAACTACTCCGCGCTCGTCGGTTCGACCGGCAACACGACCGACAACGACCTCATGGGCAGCCTCGTCGCGCTTTGGCGACTCAACGGAAGCGTGGGGGTGATCGCGAACGGCGCCACCGTCGCGGACGCCGGTCCCGGCGGCTACGATGGCACCGTCGCCGACTCCGACGCTACGATCCGCTACGACCACGCCCGCGTGAATCAAGGCATTCGCTTCGACGGCGTCAACGACTCCGTCGGCACGGGGACGCTGGGCTCCTTCGGGTCGGGAATCGGATCCCCGACCTCGATCTCGCTGTGGTTCAAGACCACGTCGACGGCGGTCGGCACCCTCCTGGGCACGATGAACGCGGCGAACACGACCGCGTACATGGTGAGAACGAACGTCGGCACGCCGGGCACGATCCAGTTCTTCATGCGCGACGACGCGAACCGCACCCTTCGCATGTACGGAGGTTCCGGACTCAACGACGGACGCTGGCATCACCTGGCCGTCGTGACGAATCCGTCTTCCATGAACGGGCAGATCTGGATTGACGGCGTTTCGCAGGCCGTCGCCTACACGGGATCTTCGGGCAGTCTGACGACTTTCTCGGACTTCGTTTTTCCGCTCGCCCTCGGCGTGCTCAACGGCGCTTCCCCGGTCCAGTACCACGCCGGGTCACTCGACGAAGTCGCGATCTGGTCGCGCGCCCTGCACGCGGACGAAATCAAGCAGATCTACCGTCGCGGCGCCAACCGGATTCTCTTCCAGGTCCGCACCTGCGACGACGCCGCTTGCTCGGGCGATACGTGGGTCGGCCCGGACAACACGAGCAACACTTTTTTCTCGGAAGCGCACAACTACGCGCCGTACCGCTTCGAGACGAACAACTGCGCCGCCGCGAATCTCATCTCGACGGGATCGCCGAGCCTGCTCTTCTCGTGCTTCACGGCCGCGCTCTCGAACCTGACTTCGCAAGCTCGCTTCCAGTACCGCGCGATCTTGCAGTCCGACGACCTCTCGACGACCTGCGACTACGGATCGGGCGCGACCTGGTGCTCGCCCGAGCTGAAGTCGGTCGAGATCAAGCGCTGAACGGCGGTCGGGGCCGCAAAAGAAAAAGGCCCGCTTCCCGAGGGAAGCGAGCCTTCTCGATTCGTTCGATAACGAGTCGGGCTTAGTAGCGACCGCCGCCACCGCCGCCGCGACCGCCGCGGTCACCGCCACGGCCACCGCCGCCGCCGTAACCACCACCGCCGCCGCCACGGCTGCCGCCGCGTCCACCGCCGCCGCCG
>DDRA01000058.1:635-28240 GCA_002343545.1 Bacteriovoracaceae bacterium UBA2428 | reverse complement strand
CCGTCCGGTAGGGCGGCTTGCGTAATCGGCCGAGCTGCTTTTTCAGGCCTCGGCGACCTGGACGCCGTTCTCGAGCGAGAGCAGCTCCACGATCCCGTTCGCGCGCGAGAGCAGGTCCGAGAAGCGCTCCGCGTCCGCGCCCCAACCGAGCGCGAGCGACGTGATCATCGACTGGTACAGCTCCGCGTTCGCGAACTCTTCACGGATGCGACCGAGCTTGCGAATCGTCAGCACGCCCTGCGTCGCGGCCCACACGAGCAACGCGCGCTCGTCCGAGCGACCCGCGCGGAGCACACCGTGCTTGGCGGCCATCTCGAGCTTGTTGGCCACGTGACCGAGGAGCGCCTGGAGCGGCGGGAGGATGCCCGCGGCGAGGACCTCGTCCGCGAGGAGCTCACGCGGATCGCCGAGCGAGGTCGCGAGGAGCTTCGCGTGCGTCGGGCGACGGCGGCCCAGCGACTCGTACGCGCCGATCGCCACGAGGGCTCCGACGAGCGCGTGCGCGCCGGGGTCGAGCTTCGCGTGAGAGGGATGCACCGCGACGCGCTGCTCCCCCTCCGCGAAATCGCGTTGAAGCTGATCCACCACGCGCATCTCCAAGGCGGCCAGGATCGCGTCCTTGCCCTTGAAGTACCGGTAGAGAGCTCCGACCGCATACCCGAGCTCGCTGGCGAGACGCGCGATGGTGAAGGCTTCGTAACCTTCTTCCGCCACGAGCCGCATCGCGGTATCGAGGATTCGCTCGATGGTTTCTTGTCGACGCGTCTCACGACGCGAGGCCTTGGGTTCCACACTACTTTCCACGCTGAAGAGGTGACGGGGTTTCCCTGACTTGTCAAACGTGCTTGTGAACGTCCCCCGCTTGGGGACCCTACGTTCAAGTGAATTTCTTTCGCGATCTTGGGATCTTCGCGCTGGTGGTTCACGGAGTCGTCGCACCGACACCCACACGGCCTCCAAACGCGAGCCCCCCTCGCAGCGCGAAGGCGCTGGCCGGTTGGACACGACGCCACACGGCTCCTCCGCCCTTCGTCTGCTATGCCCCTCCGGCGAGGTGGATGTGGACCACGTTTGGGAACGAACGCTCGAGCGCAAACGGCTGACGACCCGCGACGGGACCGAGCTCAGCTACGAGACGCTCGGCCAGGGGGAGGAGACCCTCCTGCTCTGCAACGGCCTCGGAGGTCGCCTGTACGCGTGGGGGCCGCTGCTGGAGCGCTTCGCGGACCGATACCGCCTCATCACGTGGGACTACCGCGGGCTCTTCGACAGCGGGGCGCCGCCGACCCGGCGAAAGCTCTCGATCGCGCACCACTCGGACGACGCGCTGGAGATCCTCGACGCGGAGGGCGTCGACCGCGCGAGCCTGGTCGGGTGGAGCATGGGGGTGCAGGTCGGGCTCGACGTGGCGGCCACGCACCCCGAACGCGTGAGCAGCCTGGTGCTGATCAATGGCACTTACGGCCACGCGCTCTCCACGGGTTTCCAACCGCTCTTCAGTCTGCCTTGGCTGCCGAAGAAAGTGCATTGGGGCATCGAGAGACTGCACGGTCGACGCCGAATCCGTGAGGCGCTCTCGAAGAGCGCACGGATCGGTGCGCCCTTCTATCAAATGCTCTTCCTGTTGACGGCGGGGCCGCGCGCGCTCGAGCTCCGGCCGCTGCTGGATCGTTACCTCGGCGACGTCCTCGGCCCGAGCTTCGACAACTACCTGCGGCTCTTCCAAGAGCTCGACGCGCACACCGTCTACCACGTGCTGCCGGAGATCACCGCGCCCGCGCTCGTGATCTCGGGCGCGCTCGATCTGCTCACGCCCCAGCGGCAGAGCTTCGAGATCGCGCGGCGCCTGCCGAACGCGAAGCACGTCCCGCTCGCTCGCGCGAGTCACTTCGCGCTGCTCGAGCGCCCGGACGCGGTGCTGCCGGCGATGGAGCGCTTCTACACGGAGCTCGGGCGTCGAGCGCCTCTGCGACCCACGCGCGCCGTCGCGAGCCCTGCGTCGTGAGCCCTGCGTCGTGAGCCCTGCGTCGTGAGCCCTGCGTCGTGAGCAATCAACCGAAGCAGGCGCCTTCGCCGCGGTAGGTCGGAACCTCGTCGACCACACGATCCCCCGAGATCAGCAGCAGGGTCGTGAAGCGTTCGCAGAGCTCGCCCGCCTTCGCGTGTCGGAAGAACACCGGATCGCCCACGCGAAGCGAGACGTCGCGCGGCACACGCAGCGGCGTCTGGACCTCCCCCGCGCCTTCGTGCGGGAGCAGCGTGAGCCCCTCGGGGAGCCACGGCCGCGGCAGCTTCGCGTCGCCCGCTGGACCCGACGCGACGTAGCCGCCTCCGAAACAGGTGGCGAGACCGGGCTTCGGGATCCGCGTGACGCCGAGCGCGAAGGCTGCGGCGGGCTCGGGTCGGAACGATGCGAACGCATCGAACGAGGTCGGCCCGAAGAGCCCCGAGCCGGCCGCGAGCTCGCTGACGCTCGCGTCATGCCGCGTGACCTCGAGGCTGCCGGTGCCGCCTCCGTTCACGATGCGGATCGGGTGCCCTTGCTCTCGGAGCGCGTGCACGATCGCGCCACGACGCCGCGCGACGTCGACGAAGCTCGCGCGCTTCAGCGCCCGGATCGCGAGATCGCTCGCCGCCCCCGTCGCATCGGGGAGCCCCGCGATCTGCGCCTCGTACCCCATCGCCGCCACGAGCGAGACGCCCTCCTCGCGCAAGATGAGCTCGCCGAGCCGGCGCGCGGCGTCGACGTCACGGATCGGCGAGCGACGCACGCCGAAGTAGAGACCCGGCAGATCGAGCGCGACGTCGAGATCGATCGCGAGCTCGAAGGTCACGCCGTGCTCGCGTGCGACCTCCGCCGCGAGCTTCACGTGCGCGGCGTCGTCGATCATGAGAATCGGACCAGCTCCGTCGCAAGTGTGGTGCACGAGCGCTCGAAGCGGCGCGCGCTCGACGCACGGGTACGCGACGAGCACGTCGTCGAAACCCTGCGCGCAGAGGTGCGCGGCCTCCGCCGCCGAGAACGCGAGCACGCCGTGCCAGCCGGGCCGCGCGAGCACGCGGCGGAGGAGCGCGACGCAGCGCACGCTCTTGCTCGCGACGCGGATCGGCATGCCGTCCGCGCGACGCTCGAGCGCGGCGGCGTTCGTGTCGAAACGATCGAGGTCGACGAGCGCGAGCGGCCTCGGCCGATCCGCGATCGCCGCACGGAGACGCGCGTAGTCGTCCATGAGCCGAAGATACCGCCGTCGGGCGACGTGCGTGGTGCGTCGCGTGCGCGACCGACGTTCGACGGCGCGCGTGGCGCGTGCGTCGTGCCGATGCGATCGACGGATCCCCTCGCGCATCGGCGTCCCGCGCGAGGGGCACGTTCGGCTCGCGCGCCGACCCGTGTGACCTCGTCCGATCTCACGAGCCGACGCGTGTGACCTCGTCCGCTCTCACGAACGACGCGTGTGACCTCGTACCCTCTCACGAGCACGAGCTCACTCGCGCGCGTTCGTGCAGCCGAAGTCCGCGAGCGTGAGCCCGTGCTCGGAGGCGACCACGTGCGTCACTCCCTGCGGCGCGACGAAGTTGCGGCTGCCGAGCACCGACTCCACCACGCGCGCGACCTGTTCGGCGCTCGCGTCGATCGCGACCCGCTCTCCTGCGTGCCGCGTCACCACCTCGCGCAGCGCATGCTCTCCGAGCGTGTCGTGTGCGTAGCGAAGGCGCGGCGGCGAATACCCATCGGCGCCGCCCGCGAGCAACGACACCAACGTCGCGCCGGCCTCGCGGCGCTCCTCCGGCCAACCGCTCGGTCCGCCGAGGTGCAAGTGGTCGTTGTAGCGAACGAGGCGCGGACCCTCGTCGTCGAAGCGGATCGTCGTGACGCCCGTGTTCGTCACGTTGCCGAGCGCGCGCGGGCGACGGAGCGGAACGTCGAAGAGCGCCGTCACGAGCGCAGCCACGACGCCGCCGTGGGTGAACACGACCGCGCGCTCGCCGGGATGCATCGACGCCTTCAACGTCTCGAGCGCCGCCTTCGCGCGGACGGCGAGATCGATCCAGCTCTCGCCACCACCGAAGCGCACGTGCGGACCTTGGTGGAGCTGAGCGACGTCGTCGGGATAACGCTCCGCGACCTCGTCGCGCGTGAGCCCTTCCCAGCGACCGACGTCGATCTCGCGCCACCGCGGCTCCACGCGGACCCGCGCGCCGAGCCGTCCCGCCGATGCGAGCGCGGTGTCGTGGGCACGCGCGAGATCGCTCGCGACCCAATGATCGAAGCGCGCTCCTTCGCGGGCGAAGCGTGCCGCGAGAGACATCGCCTGCTCGCGCCCGTGCGACGAGAGCTGCGAGTCACCGTGGCCTTGCCAGCGCCCCGCCACGTTGGATTCCGACTGACCGTGACGAACGAGGGTGATCTCCAAAGGCTCCGGCATGCGCGCGAAGCATGTGGCCCGAGTCACGCGCTGACAAACGGGATCGACCCGCTCACGAGGCGGGGTATGAGCCGCCGACGCTCAGCTCTCGTGCGTCACACCCTTCTTCGGGTGGATCACGTCGTCGATGAGGCCGTAGGCCTTCGCCTCGTCGGCGCTGAGGAACTTGTCGCGTTCGGTGTCCTTCGCGACCTGGTCGTAGGGCTTGCCCGTGTGGTGCGAGAGCAGCTCGTTCAAGCGCTGCTTGATCGAGAGGATCTCCTTGGCGTGGATCTCGATGTCCGTCGCCTGCCCGCGGTAACCGCCGAGCGGCTGGTGGATCATGATGCGGGAGTTCGGCAGGGAAAGGCGCTTGCCTTTGGTGCCACCCGCCATGAGGAGCGCCGCCATGCTGGCCGCCATCCCCGTGCAGTAGGTCGCCACGGGGCAGGAGATCAGCTGCATGACGTCGTAGATCCCGAGACCGGCGGAAACGCTTCCGCCGGGAGAGTTGATGTAGAGGATCGCCTCTTTCTCGGGATCTTCGGATTCGAGGAACAGGAGCTGCGCGATAACGGCGTTCGCAACCTGATCGTTGATCTGGGTTCCCAGAAAGATGATTCGATCTTTCAGGAGCCGAGAATAAATGTCGTACGAACGTTCGCCCCGGGGCGTCTGTTCGACGACGTAAGGAATCAGATTGTTGTAAACCGTGTTGTCGCCCATGCCCTACTTCAAGTCGCCTTTCCGACGATCCAGTCGAGCGCCTTGAGCTCGGTCACCTGACGAATCAGGCCCGGCATCACGCCCCGCTTCTGGAAGTCCTCAACTACATCCTTCGGATTTTTCCGCGACTGCGCCGCGATCCGCATGATCTCGTTTCGGAGATCGTCGTCCGTAGCTTGAATATTCTCCTTCTTCGCGATGGCGCTGAGCAGCAAAGAGGTCTTCACCATACGTACCGCGCGCTCGGAGATCTCTCCTCCCCAACCCTTGAGGCGTTCCTCGATCTGGTCCTGGGCGAGACCCATTTGCGAGAGCTGCATGCCGGCGTCGATCGCGAGCTGTTCCATCTGTGCGTTTACCATGGTTTCCGGAGCTTCGACCGGGTTGTTCTCGATCAGGTAACCCACGGCCTTCTCTTGGGCTTCGCGCTTCCAGTTCGCTTCCTTTTGACGCACGAGGTCTTCGCGCACGCGCGTGCGGAGAGCTTCGAGGCCGTCGAAGGGACCGATTTTCTTGGCGAGTTCGTCGGTCAACTCAGGCAGATTCTTCTTACGGATCGACTTGAGCGAGACCGTGAAGTCGAGCGTGCGGCCCGAAAGGGGCGTCTTTTCTTCCGGGTTTTCCGGCATCGGAATTTTCACCGTGAAGGTTTTCGTTTCGCCGGCCTTCATGCCGACGAGGCCCTGTTCGAAGTCCTTCGGCAGCTGGCCGCTGCCCGTCTCGAGGAAGGCGTCCTTCTCGGAACCTTCGGGAACGGCTTTGCCGGCTTCTTCGGCGTTGTAGTCGATTTGCACGTGGTGACCGATCTGGACGGTCGTTTCCGGCGGGACTTCGTCGAAGGTGCCGATCTGCGAGCGAACGGACTCGAGAGCCTTGAGCAATTCTTCGTCGGTCGCCTTGAACTCGGACTTCGCCGTCTTGAAGCCCGTGTAGTTCACGAGATTCACGGGCGGCGTGTTTTCGAAGGTGAGTTGGAACTTGAAGGGCACGCCCTCGAGGAGCGTCTCGACGTTGACCTCGGGATTACCGAGGGGCTGGAACTGATGCTCCATGATCGCTTGACGGAAGCCGTCTTCGACGAGCTCGCGGATGAGCTGGCTCTTGGCGTTGTCGCCGTAGACTTCGCGCACGACGTTGAGGGGGGCTTTGCCTTTGCGGAAGCCCTTGAGTTCGGCGTTCTTTTGGAGCTCACGGTAGAAGTTGTTCATCTTGATTCCGACCGTCTCGGCCGGGATCTCGATCATGAGCTTTTTGAAGTGACCCTGAAGGTTCTCGATTTCAATTTTCATCCGTGGAGTTATTGCGCCCTAAAGGCTTGGAATCAAGAGCAAGTCCCGTCAAAACCAAGCCGATCGAGATCCACTGCGAGGTCGAAAGTCCCAGTGCTTCGCCGCGCAAAGAATCCCCGCGCGTGAACTCGAAGGCGAAACGCGCGAGTCCGTAGGCGACCAAATAGATTCGCACGCTCGAAGCGGCCCGTTCCGGTCGGGCGTTCCGTCGCCAAAGGTAAATTCCCAAAAAAACAAGAAATACCGCTTCATAGAGGGGCGTCGGATGGAGGGGAACGCCTTGGAGCGTCGCGACCGATCGGGGATCGGAGATCGTCACGGCCCAAGGCCAGGCGCAGTGATCCCCGTGGCAACAACCGTTCGCGAAGCAACCCAGGCGTCCGACCGCGTGGGCGAAGGCGAGGGCGGGGGCGAAGGCGGCGAAAAGCCGGCGTCGTTGCGTGGGGCGATGCCGAAGGCTCCAGCCGAGATAGGCGACCGCGCCCAAGAAACCCCCGAAGAACACGACGCCCCCCGAGGCGATTTCCCAGAGCCCCCACTGCCCCTTCGCGAAGCGAGGCCATTGGGTCAAAACGAAGAGAAGCCGAGCCCCGGCGAGTCCCCACAGGAAGGCGCCGATGCTTTTGCCCACGACGAGTTCGGCGGGCAGGCCGCCGAGTCGCTTGGCCTGCGCGAGCGCCACGAAGAGCCCGACGAAAAACGCCACGCTCATGAGCAAGGCGTAGGTCGTGAGAACCGCGTCGCCCCACTCGAAGACGACGGGAAACATCGCCTAGGCCTTCTTGGCGTCGTCTTTCGGATTCAGGAAGGAATCGGCGATGAGGATGACCATCGCCACGCTGATGGCCGAATCCGCGACGTTGAACACGGCCCAGTGGCAGGTTTCCGGGGTGAACTTCGAGAAACCGGGGAGGCAGCCGCCGTTCGAGGGGTAGAACCAGTCGACGAAGTCGACCACGTAGCCGAAGCGCAGGCGGTCGATGAGGTTGCCGATCGCGCCGCCCAGCACGAGTCCCATCGCGATAGGACCGAGAAGTTCTTTCTTCTGGAACTTGCGGACGTAGAAGTACCAAAGCCCGGTCAGGATCGCGATCGGCAGGAGGATCAAAAGCACGGGGCGCAGACCATCGGGGAGGTTGCGCAGGTTTCCGAAGGCGACGCCGTAGTTGTGGACCCGGTGGATATGGAACCAGCTCAGCCAGGGGGTCAGGTCGCCCTCGCGCGGGAAGTGCTCGAGGATGAGATTCTTGGTCCATTGATCGAGGGCCAAAACGAAGACTCCGATGCTCAGGATCAACGAGTAGATGCGCGACATGACGGCGGAGTATAGCATGCGACTTCGGATGGAATGGACACGGCTCGAAAGGCTTCGCGATCTCTTTTTACGCGGCGACAAAAGTCAGGACTACTGGCGCGACGACGGCGACCTCGCGGCTTACGACGAAGTCTTCGCGCGGCGGATCGGATGGAAGTGGGACTCGGTGTTAAGGGAGCTGGTCTCGCGCGGATATTCCCCCGGACCCAGGCACCTTATCGATTGGGGATGCGGATCCGGCGCGGCTTCGCGGAGCTGGCTCGAGAACTTCGCGGCGGAAGGGTGGGGCGCCGAGTTTTGGGATCGCTCCCCGTTGGCCCGGAGTTTCGCTTCCCGCTCGGCGCGCTCCATCGAGCCGACTTTGGCGGTGTCGGATTGCGTTCGTGACCCGCTTTTCGGGGAAAACTCGAAGGCGCCCGAGTCCGTCGTGCTGCTGAGCCACGTCGTGAACGAAATCCCGCCCCCCGAACTGGCGCGTCTGCTGCTTGCGTTGGGGCGGGCCGCGGAAATCATCTGGGTCGAGCCGGGGTCCAAGGAGGAAAGCCGTCGTCTCGGAGAGATCCGTGGCAAACTCCTCGCGACGCACAAGGTCCTGGGGCCTTGCCTTCACGAGGAACGCTGCCCCCTGCTCAAGGACGGTCGCGAGGACGACTGGTGCCATAGCTTCTCGGACCCTCCCACGGAGGCGTTCACGACGGGCTTCTGGGCGGAAGCCTCCCGTCGATTGGGCTTTGACGTCCGTTCGTTGCCTTTTTGCTACATCGCGATGCGCCGCCGCGACCTGGCGGACGCCGCCGCCCGAGAGCCCACGGTTACTTCGGGCCGAGCGGGAAGGGTCTTGGGCACGCCGCGACTCTCCAAAGGCTTCGCGCGCGTCCAGATCTGCTTCGAGGACGGCAAGGTCGAAGACCTTCGTCTGCAGAAGCGGTCCGATAAGGCTCTCTTCAAGGCCGTCGAGAAGGGCCTCGAAGAAAGCCCTTACTTGGCGCTCGTCACCGAGGGCGACGAGGTTCTCTCGGGGCGACGGCTCATGGACAAGGATGAGGCGTCAACCTAAGCTGAACGGCTTATGACGGGCGCCCAAAAATTTCCGGAATACGGTTCAGATTACGCCTTTTCCTCGAACGAAGAGAAGGTCCTCGAGTACTGGCGCCGACAACGAATTTTCGAGAGGACGGTCGAAGGTCGCGAAGGCCGCCCGACTTACTACTTCTACGACGGCCCTCCTTTCGCGACGGGACTTCCGCACTACGGCCACATCATCGCCGGCACGATCAAGGACGTCGTTCCCCGCTACTGGACGATGCGCGGTTACCACGTGCCCCGTCGTTTCGGGTGGGACTGCCATGGATTGCCCGTTGAGTACGAGATGGAGAAGACGCTCGAGCTGAACGGCTCGGCTTCGATCCGCGAGTACGGCGTCGATAAGTTCAACGAGGCTTGCCGCGGCATCGTGCTTCGCTATTCCAACGAGTGGAAGAAGACGGTCGAGCGGATGGGCCGTTGGATCGACATGGAGAACGACTACAAGACCATGAACCCCGAGTTCATGGAGTCCGTGTGGTGGGTCTTCAAGCAACTTTGGGACAAGGGACTCGTCTACGAAGGCTACAAAGTCGTCCCCTATTCGTGGCGTCTGACCGCGCCGCTCTCGAACTTCGAGGCGACGCAGAACTACAAAGACGTGCAAGACCCGGCCATCAGCGTGCTCATGCCGCTCGTCTCGGGCGATCCCGCGTGGGTCGGCAATACGGCGCTCGCGATCTGGACGACGACCCCGTGGACCCTGCCGTCGAACTTGGCGGTCGCGGCGCATGCCGATCCGGCGCACGTGAGTTACGGACGTTACGCGCTCGCGGCACCGATGGGCGCGATGACCCACGTCATCTTGGCGGACTCGCGCGCGGAGGCCTACGGACTCAAGGATGCGCGCGTCGGCGACGTGGCCAACGACAAGCTCATCGGGCTCCGCTACGAGCCTATTTTCTCGACCTACGCGGACCGTGCCGCGGGCGGCGCTTTCCGCGTCCTCGACGGATCGAGTTTCGTGTCGTCGACCGACGGTACGGGGCTCGTGCACATGGCGCCGGCCTTCGGCGAAGACGACTTCCAGGCGTGCCGCGCGGCCAAGATCGACTTCGTCGATCCGGTCGACATGGAAGCCAAGTTCCTTCCCGAAGTGGCGGGCGACAAGCGCCTCGAGCCGGTCGTGGGCCAGTTCGTCAAGGACGCCGACAAGCACATCATCCGCATGATCAAGGAAGCCTCGCGCTTGCTCAAGCACGAGACGATCAACCACGCGTACCCGCACTGCGAGCGCACGGACACGCCGCTGATCTACAAGGCGATCTCGTCGTGGTTCGTGAAGGTGGAAAGCTTCCGTGATCGCATGGTCGCGAACAACCAGAAGATCCGCTGGCAGCCCGCGCACATCCGCGACGGGCGTTTCGGCAAGTGGCTCGAGAACGCGCGCGACTGGTGCATCTCGCGTAACCGTTTCTGGGGCACGCCGATCCCGGTTTGGAAGTGCGGAAGCTGCTCGCACCAAACGGTCGTGGGCTCGCGCGCCGAGCTGGCCGAGCTCACGGGCCGTGCCTTCGACGATATTCACCCGCACGTCATCGACCCGCACAAGGGCAAGTGTCCCAAGTGCTCGGGCGCGATGACCCGCACGCCCGAAGTCTTGGATTGCTGGTTCGAGTCCGGCTCGATGCCCTACGCGCAGGAGCACTACCCCTTCGAGAACAAGGCCAAACTCGACCGGGCTTTCCCGGCGAACTTCATCGCCGAGGGGCTCGATCAGACCCGCGGTTGGTTCTACACGCTCACCGTCCTCTCGACGGCGCTCTTCGATAAGCCCGCGTTCACGAACTGCATCGTGAACGGCATCGTGCTCGCCGAAGACGGCCGCAAGATGTCCAAGCGCCTCAAGAACTACCCGGATCCGGCGTTGGTCTTCGGCAAGTACGGCGCGGACGCGATGCGCCTCTACTTGCTGCAGTCCCCCGCCGTGCACGGCGAGGAGCTGCGCTTCAGCGAGAAGGGCCTGCTCGAGCTCATGCGCGCGGTCATGATCCCGCTTTGGAACGCCTACGGTTTCTTCTCCTCGTACGCGAACATCGACGGTTGGAGCATGAAGGATCTCGGCCAGGCGCCGCCGCCGGCCAAGCGTCCGATCCTCGACCGCTGGATCTTGGCCCGCGCCGAGGAAACCGAGATCCGCATCCACGACAGCATGGAAGCGTACCGTCTCGCCGAGATCGCGGGACACCTGACGTCTTTCGTGGACGACCTCACGAACTGGTACATCCGCTTGAACCGCGAGCGCTTTTGGTCCGAGGCGAAGGATGCCTCGAAGCTTTCGGCCTACGAAACGCTTTGGACGGTGCTCCGTCAGTTCGCGGTGCAGCTCGCTCCGTCGTTGCCGTTCCTCGCCGAGACTCTCTTCGCGGCGCTCGAGGGCGTTTCGGTCGACGAGCTCGCGAACAGCAAACGCTCCAGCGTCCACGAGGCGATCCTGGACCGCGAGAACTCGAAGGCGCTGACGGGCGCGGAGGCCGAGATCCTCTCTCGGGTCGACATCGCGAAGCGGGCCATCCTATTGGGCCGTTCGCTCCGCGGCGAAGCCAAGATCGGGTTGCGTCAGCCGTTGCCGAAATTGCGTCTTGCCGGTCTCTCCGAGGCCGACCAAAAAAACTTGGCCGAGATGCGCAATCTCGTCATGGACGAAGTCAACGTGAAGGATCTCGAGGTCGTCTTGCGCGCGTCGGATCTCGTCGAGGAAAGCGTCAAACCGAACTTCAAGACCCTCGGCAAGAAAGTCGGTGGGGCCATGAAGGAAATCCAGGCCGAACTCGCGACGTGGGATTCGGCCAAGATCTCGGCCTTCGAGACGGCCGGACGGGCCACGGTCAAAGGCTTCGAGCTCACGCCGGAAGATATCCAGGTCGTTCGCAAGGCGAAGCCGGGCCGTCAGGCCTCGGCCGGATACGGGATCGTGGCCGAACTCGATACGACCATCGACGAGGCCTTGCTCGAAGAAGGGCTTCTTCGTGAGGTCGTGAACCGGGTTCAGCAGCGGCGTAAGGAAATGAAGCTCCGCCTGACGGATCGGATTTCGATCGATTGGTGGGCGACGCCGGGGTCGCGGGTCGAAAAGATCCTCGCCTCGGAGAGCGCGAAAGCGGGAATCTTGGCGTCGGAAACCCTCGCGTCGGCCGTCGCGAAACTCGACTTCGCGGGTCGCACGATCCACGAATCTTTCGAGGGTGAAGGCGAACTTGGCTTCGAGCTCAAGGTCACGGGTTAAGCGGTGCCGTAAAGGAACCGAAGTTTCGTCGTACTGGAACTGATCGCCTAACAATTCGACACGACCCTGGCGCGGGAAGGCCTTTCTTCGCCTCCCCGCCCTGGCATGCCGCCTGCATTGGCGTCCATCGCAATAATCGGTTGTTGATCAACCCTCGCGGCAACGGAGCCGCGAGTCTTCGAAAGGATTCCCATGTTGACCCGTCTCGTTCTTTTTACGCTTCCGCTCATCGTCTCCAGCGCGTTCGCGCAAACTCCGACGCCCGTTCGTCCGGCTCAAGCGACGGCCTGCCAGATCTTCCGTTCTTTCCACGAGAATCAAGAAACCCCGAATGCGCCGACCCTCGGTCTCGTGCGTGAACTCTCGACGGTGGCTCGCCGGGAAGGTTCCCGCCTTCCGCCCGCGCTCAAGCCCCACGAACTGCGCATCCTCCAGATGACCCAGCTTATGACGTCGGAGACGGCCCTTACGCCGCAAGAAAGCGTGATCAAGTTCTTCGATCTCGAGCGCAACTCGGGGCTCGACGGCAACATCACGTACTTTGAAGTCAAGAATCGCATTACGCACAAGGCTACTCGCCTCGCGGTCGTGACCCACTTCCCGGGCGACAATGAGTACGGCGCCATCTTCCGGATCATTCCGAGCACGGGCAACGACGTCTACGCGTACCTGATCGGCGTCATCGGCGACAGCGACATTTCCTGCCTCGAAGAATCGCTCTAACGGAGCTTTTCTTCGACCGCTTGGACCTTCGCGCGGATGCGGCCCGTTTGACCGGGCCGCACGTCCATCTTGACCGACACGCTCGCCCGCGGAGCATCCGTCAGCGTGTCCTCGATACACGATTTCAGCAGATCAAGGCATTCTTCGAGCGTGCCCTCGACGATCGATCCCATCGAGTGAAGCTCGTTGGGCAGTCCGGACCCGCGAATCTTCTTTACGCAACGGGCGACGTGTCCGCTGACCGATCCGCCCACTCCGAGCGGCGTGACGCTGAATTCGATAAGGGTATCGCGAAGCTTCGGCATTTATTCTTCCTTACCGTAGTAAAGCTGCCCGTTTTCGACCGACAGCGAAATCAAGATGGCATCGGCGGATTCCGAGTTCGGAAACTCATCCGACGATCCGTTTTTAAGCGAGTTCTGAAAACGGTAGGGCGAGAACTCGCCCGGGTAAAAGCGGATTTGGCCGTTTCCGAGCGCGACCTCGACGTTCGACTTCGGGGCGTGCACGAGGACTTGACCATTATCGCCCGTGATCGAGGAGAACTGGGAATCGGGCAGGGTCAGGTCGCAATCCACTCCGTCGAAGTCGCTCAGATCGAGCTTGCTTTCTCCCTTGAAGGGAAAGGGCTTCGTCGGATCCGACGCCGATCCTTGGACTTCGCACGTCCAACGGATGACCTTCGGTTCGCCGTACGTCACGCGGACGATGCCGTTCGAGAAGACCGCGAAGACCCGCGCCTGTGATTTGTCGTTGAGTTCGACTTGGCCTTCGATGCGGCGTTTTTCGCGCGCCCGATAGCTCCGAAACGCGAGGAAGGCCCCGACCACGAGGATCGCGACTAGGAGGAGCAGAACTCGGTTTCGGGTGAGCTTCATCGAATATCTCCTTAACGGCACTCCGGCGGCATCGCGTCGCTACGGAATAACTCCATCGTATAGTCCGCCTCTTGGTAGCGGAAGGTCGCCGGAGGCGGCGTCGTCGTGGGCGCGCTTTGCGTCGACTCGATCATCTGGGACTGGATGTTGGCCGGACGGCAGAAGCCCGTCGTCGAGAGAGCCTTCCATTCCAGTCCGGCCACGACCGGCCACCGCAAGTTCTTCTCGATAGGACGTTGGGCGTAGCGGAGGGCGACTTTCGAGACGAGCGGCAGGGCTCCCGAAGCGCCGGTCAACCCGGTTTGCAGGTTGTCGTCGCGCCCGACCCAGCCGATCACCACGAGCTCGGGCGAGAGGAGCGCGTACCATGAGTCGCGTTTGTCGGAGCTCGTGCCGGTTTTACCGGCCCACTCCTGATCGACCGGAAGGAGCGTGCCGAGTGCGCGGGAAGTGCCCCGTCGGAGCGCACCTTCGAGCGCGGCGATCGTGAGCCGCGCGCCTTTCTGACCGAAGGCGTCTTCCGGGTCGATAGGCTCCGCGGGGGCTTTCTTGGGATCTTTCTCTTCGACCAAGAAATCGAGCTCGCAACCGAGATCGGCGGCGTCGGGCGCGAGTCCCATCGCGCGTCGGGCGAGCTTCACGTAGGCCGTGAGCGTCTGCAGCGGCGTTTGGTCGATGGCGCCAAGGACGGCCGACGGCAGAGCGCGTTCGGACGGGATGTTCAGCCCCATGGCGCGCAGCGGGTCCAGGATATCGACCAGGTTTCCGTCGGGCTGGCGATCGAAGAAGATCCGCGCGATGGGGACGTTCAAGGACTCCTCGACGGCTTTTCGCAGGGTCACGGGACCGCGGAATTTTTCGTCGTAGTTGGAAGGACGCCAGCGCCCGCGTCCGTTGTCGTAGCTCCAATCCAAAGGCGAGTCGTCGAGTTTGGAGCCGAGATTAAGTTCGGGATCGCTCTCCAGGAGGGGAGCGATCTCGAGGGGCTTCATGAGCGATCCGATCGGACGGCGGCTTTGGCGGACCCGATCGAGCTGCGTGAGTCGGTAGTCGGTGCCGCCGACGTAAAAACGGATGCGGCAGTCGCGCGGATCGGCGGCGACGAGGAGTCCTTGCTGGGCCGCTTCCCATCCGCCGGCCGCTTCGGAGAGGGTTTTTTCGGCGGCTTCCTGCAGCTCCAAATCCAGGGAGAGCGTGACGTCGAAGCCGCCCTTCATGAGCTCGGCTTCTCCTTTCTCGGCGAAGAGACGTTCGCGGAGCGCGTCCAACAGGTAGGCCGCGCGAACCGGGGCGAGGAATTGCGTCGGACCCGGCAGGGGTTTTGCGACGGCGCGATCGAACTCTTCGGCCAGGATGAGGTTGTGATCGAGCAGGGAGCGCAGAACGCGATCGCGTCGGGCTTTGGTTTTTTCGGGCGCGCGCCAAGGCGAGTAGACCCCCGGACCTGCGATCATGGCCGCGAGCAAGGCCATCTCGGGAAGCTCGAGCTGATCGACTTTGCGGCCGAAGTAGTACTCCGCCGCGCGGCCGACGCCGCGGATTTCGACCGAGCCCAATTGGCCCAGGTAAACTTCGTTCATGTAGGCTTCGAGGATCTCGTCCTTCGAGAAACGTTTCTCGACGAGCGCGGCCAAGACGAGCTCCGTGAACTTGCGCGAAAGCGTCCGTTCGTTCGTGAGGAAGATGTTCTTCACGAGCTGTTGCGTGATCGTGCTTCCGCCTTGCGCGACCCGCATCTTGCGGACGTTCACGAGGGCGGCCCGGAAGATCCCCAGGATGTCGAAGCCCTGGTGGTCCAGGAAGCGAGGGTCTTCGAGCACGACGATCGACTGGACAAGAAGGGGAGGCACGTCGCCGATCTTGAGGGGCTGCCTTTCTTCCATGCGACCGGCGTTCAGCGACCCGATCCACTTCGCCTCCCCGGTGGAAGTTTGCGCGAGGACTCGAATGGAGCCGATTTGTTGTCGTTCGCGCAGACGAGGTTCGACGAGCGGCGACCAGCTTTGGTCGATACGCCAGATCCAGATCGCGAGTCCCGCGAGAGGGGCAAAGGCCATCCCCAGTAATGCGAATCCGACGAAAATAAGGCCGCTCTTTTTCACTCCCACAGGATAGGCCTAATCTTTCAGAGCGCTTAGCGAATTTGTCGACTCAACGCATTTATATGGTCACACCATGTAGGGTAGTGTCATTGACAGTCGTGCGAACGTCGAATACGACTGAAGATGACCTAACAACAAGGATCGAGCCTCGTTGTTGCAATAAACCACTCCCCCGGTTTGCAACGCGAGGCTCGATACGTTTTCGGTGGCCTTCACCGAAGAGGTGGGATGAAAGATCCCGATGGAAAATCAAGCGCTTCAATTGAAAACTCTCGCTGTAGCTCTCTCGATCGTTTCGTTTTCCGCGCAAGCTGCCTCGTTTAGCTTGTCGGGTGACTACCGTTTCGGGGCCAATCTTTTCCAAAATCTGGATGTCTCGGCCGGACAACGCCCCGGTACGGGCGACACGACGGCGTTCATCGATAACCGCTTCCGCTTGCGGCCCGACGTCATCGTCGATGACCGCTTCTCGATTCGGTCCGAGCTCGTGGCTCTCGTGCTGGGTGGCGCCTCGCCCGTTACCGGCCCGCAGGCCGCCGGTTCCCCGCTCGATTCGCAATCTCATGTCTTGAACGGCCGTTCGGCCGTTGATCTTCGCCGGGTTTGGCTGGAATGGGCCAGTGACTGGGGCATCTTCCGGGCCGGCCGCATGCCGAAGACCTGGGGCCTTGGCGTCCTCTATCACCCGGGTAACGACGTCGCGGACGACTTCGGCACGACGGTCGATCGCCTCGGGTTTCAGGCGATGCTGGGTAACCTGGGCTTGAACCTCGGTTACGAAAAAGAAGCCGAAGGCTCGGTCAACGACGAAGGCGACGATGCCGAGACCTACGAGATCTCGCTCGACTACTCGAACCCCGAGTCGCTCTTCGACGTGGGTTTGCTCTTCGCCCGTCGCGTTCGCAACGTCGGCGCGAAGACGGTTCTGGGGCTCGACGATCAGAACGACTTGTCCATCTTTGCTCGTCGTCGCTTCGGCGCCTTCCAGCTGGGCGGAGAGTTCGTCACCGTGTCCGAAGAAGGCAAGAACTCGACCCAGGGCGTGCTAGCGCAGATCGACTACATGCCCGGCGCTTGGCGTTTCAACACGGACCTCGCGTTCGCATCGGGCAACTCGACGGGTTCCTTCCGTTTTCATCCGAACTATCGCCCTTTGATGCTTCTCTATCGTCAGTCGATCGGTCCCGCCGCTCCGGCTTCGGAATGGCGCGGTGGCGTGGCCGGCGTGCCGGTGGGCAGCGCGATCGGCGGCGGCTCGGGCGCGGTGTTGAATACCTGGGGCATGGCTTACGACTTCGTGAACACGAAGATCTCGCTCGGTATGGACATCGGTTACGGCCTTCTCGCGAACAAAGGCACCGCGGCCGGCAAATTGCTCGGCGTCGAAACCGATATCTACATGGATCAGCACTGGTACGAGAACTTCAAGACGAACGTCGGTTTGGGACTTCTCTTTCCGGGCGCCGGCTTCGGTGCCGCCTCCCAGACGGCTTGGGGTTTCCAGGTCCGGGGTGCGCTTAGCTTCTAGTCTTCTACGTTGTGGTAAGGAACGGTACGACAACGATTGAGCAGCCAGACTTTCTTTAGAGATTTCCATCGGTAGCTTTACGGAGCGCAACGTGGAAGGCCCGGTGTTCCGAAAGGAACATCGGGTTTTTCTTTTTGTTCTGCGACGCGGCGTTTTTTGATTTTCTCCGGGAGCGGGCATAACCTCTAGCCATTGAAATGGGAGCCATCGCTCCCAAGGGAGGTACTATGTTCCGTTTCACCAAGGGGTTCGTGCTCGCGGCTTTCTTCGCGACGGGTCTCGCGCAAGCCGAGGTCTCGGTTCCCGCGCTCGAAGTCCAGAAAGTCTTTCAAGCGGTTCAGGGAGTTCTCGATGCGCAGACGGCCAACGCCATTCGTTGGAAGGTCGGCGATTTCCACGAGATCAAGATTGATTTCATCCTCCCCGGCACGGGCCGCAAGGAAGCCACCAAGGATGAACCGGCGCAAAACGCCGTCTGGTTGAAGACGACGATGCAGCTGCTCGGCCAGAACCAAACGACCGAAGCGCTCATCAACCGCGCGAACGGCGAAGTCCTTCGCCTCATCGTGAACGGCAAGGAAGAAGATCCCAAGGCCGGCGGCGACATGGAAATCATCGAGCAATCCGAAACGACGGTCACGGTTCCGGCCGGCACCTTCGATTGCTTCTACGTGAAGGCGAAAGTCACCGGTCAACAAGGTACGCAAACCATCGAAGCTTGGGTGAACCCGATCGACGTCAACCTCGACGGCATGCTCAAGACCAAGATCGAATCGCAGTTCGGTCCGATCTCGATGATCCTCCAGCGTTTCGGCAGCCGCTAAGGCGACGATTCCGATGCGAGCCGCTTCCGTGCGAATCGGCCGTCAAGCCGCGATCCTCTCGGGGGTCGCGGCTTTTTTCGTACTCGCTCCTTTCGCGCGAGGGGCTCCTTCCTCGCGGCGAACGCCTCGCCCCAAAGTCTCCGCGCCTGCCCCCGACGATCGCGAGAACGAGGTTTGGCTTCAGGCGCTCGAGTTCCTCGAGGCCGAACGCGATTCCCAAGGCCTCCAGACGATGCGCGCGCGGGTGTTGGACGAACGACTCGAACGCATCCCGCTGCTGGCTCGTCTCGTCGAGATCGAAGTCCGAAAACGCGATCGCGCGGGACTTCGTACCCTCGTCCAGGACATCGCTCGAAAAGCGGATTGTCGATCGAACGCCAAGGGTGGTACCTGCGTTTGGTTGAACGGCGTCTGGTCGGGTCACTTGGATTCACTTTTCTTCTACGAAGATTCGGCCGGAAAGCTCGAGAGAGCGCGCCGACTCCTGGAGCAGAACGATTGCGCTTCCGCGCTCGCGGTTCTGCGCGAGGCTGAACTGCGCGAAGGCCCCCATCGTTTGATTCTCGAGCGTCTGGAGAAGGCCCAAGTCTGCTTGGGGGACAACGCCCAGGCGCAGAACACCCGCACCCTCATCGAGCAGCTACGCGCGCTCTAGGGGGGGCTTTAGCCCGACGGACGGCTAGTCGAAGGCTTCTTCTTCGGGTTCGGGTCGAATGGGCGAGGGGTCTTCCGGGCGCAACTCGCGAACCTTGTCTTGCTCTTCGCCTTGGAAGGTCCCGCTTTCCTGGTCGGTTCCGATGTCGACTTCCTTGAAGGTTCGGGTCTGGCGACGGTGGGTTTTCGCCCAACGGTAGGTCAGATGCAGGCCGTATTGGCTGAAGGAAGGCGCGTGCACGCCCATTAGGGCGTACTGAAAATCGATTCCCACCGCCCAAGTCGGATTGATCCAGAATTCGACGGAAGGATTCACGATGACGAGGCGCGGGTCGGGCGAAAAGACGTAATCGGAGTTTCCGAAGGCGCTCCGCAAGGACGAGAGCGTGTCGTCGGTAAAGGAGTCGCTGTTCAACGTGAGATTTCCGCGGATACGAAGATCGATCTCGAACTTCGGAATGACGAATCCCGCCGAGAGCAAGAACGGAAGCTCGTCCGAGAAACCTTCGCTGCGGAACGTATAGCCAAAATTCGTGCGCAAGCGGAACGTCTCGTTGGGCCAGAACTCGGCGGTCGCGAGCGCCGTGTAGTCCGTCTGCGCGTCGCCCGGGAAGGTCGCCAGCCCTCCCGTCGTCGCGGCCTTGTTCTCGTAGGCCGGAAACTTGATGACGAGACCCAGGCCGATCGAGGAGCCGGGTTCGTCGTAGAAACGATACTCCGACCAGAATCGCTGGTCGCCGAGACCCGACGCCGAAAGGGAACGGGTTTTCTCGGCGATCGAGGTTTGGTCGAAGCTCAGGATCCCGCCGATGGAAAGCGCCCGGTTCGGTTGGTACTCGAGCTGGAGTTCGTGCTTCGTGACGCCGATCTCGGAGTCGTTCAGCAAGCGGTTGAGCTCGAGCGGCTCGACGAAGTTCCAACCGCTCGACGCCCGAAGCGCGCGATAGGTGGCGTGGAAGGATTCGTCGGTGGGAAAGCGATGGGACGGAAACACGGGCCCGAACTGAGCCGAGCGGGTTTCCATCGTCGCGAGTCCCAGACAAAGCGCGCCGAACCTCACGAGCCCGTTCCACGGGCGCGCGGAGGCGAAGGACTTTGCGACGCGATTTCTCACCTCGAAGCGGTTCAACATCATTCCTTCGGATTACAGACCGTCGCTCAGCTTACTGGCTCTTCAGCAAGGAGGCGCAATCGGCGCTGGATTCCCCCGAAATGGACAGGGCGTAAGTCCCGTCGCGTTTTAGCTCGAGCTCGACGCTTTCGTTCACGACGCTTTGCTTGAATCCCAACGGCCCGTCGATCTTGCCTTGAAGGCGGTAGGAAATCCCTTTGTCGTCGATCGTCAGCTCGGACTTCTCGTAGGTGCTGCTCGTCGTTTCGGTCGCGAGATTGATCGAAGCCATCGCGGTCGGCTGGTTTTGATTCAGCCCTTCGATCTCGAGACTGGTCGAGGGGGCGATCGTCACGCGACCCTTGGTGCCGCCGTGCTTTCGGATGACCAGCCGGACCGAGTCGAACTTGCAGCCCCTTCCGCCCCGCTGAACGACGTAGTTTCCGACCAGAGGAGAGAGTTTGGTTTGGTTTTCGCCGACGCTGGCGGGCTGACGATCGCCCTCCGATGCCGCGGGAGCGGAGCTCGAGCAGGCCGAGCAAAGGAGAAAGATCGCCAACGGAGCGAGAAAAAACTTCTTCATCCCAGAAATTATAGGTCCTTCGGGAGCGGGTCGGGCCGTCAAAGAGCCGCCGTTCGGGCCTTAGAGGTAGGTCACGACGGCGGCATCCGCCTTCGTGCGGCGGCGCGGGGCGAAGCCTTTTTCGCGCTCCACGACCGAAGCGATCAGGTCGAGACCGGCGATCTCCGTTACGCGAACGCGGACCATCTCGCCCACCTCGGCCGTGCCTTCGTTGATGAGGGTCAGGTTATCGATACCCGGCGCCTGCCCGTAGTGGCGGCCCTTCAGAAGAAGGTCGGTCTCGGGATGCAGGCCTTCCACGAGCACGTCGATCTCTTGCCCAATCCACTTGGCCAACTTGGCTTGCGAGACTTTGGCGTGCGCGTCGTAGACGAGCTTCTGGCGCTTGAGCTTGGTCTTCTCCGGTACGTCATCTTTGAACTTGAACGAAGCCGTGCCTTCTTCGTGCGAGTACGTGAAGACGCCCAACTGATCAACGAGACCTTCCGACACGAAATCGATCAGCTCGCGGAAATGCGCTTCGCTTTCACCCGGGAAGCCGACCATGAGCGAAGTCCTCAACACCATGCCCGGGACCTCTTCGCGGAGCCGACGGAGCATGTGCCGGACCTGGTCGCCCGAGACCTTGCGGTTCATGTTCGTGAGGATGCGGTCGTTGATGTGCTGAACGGGAACGTCCAGGTACTTGCAGATCTTCGGCTCGTTCTTGATGAGGTCGATGACTTCGTCGTCGAGCTGATCGGGGTAGGCGTAGAAGAGCCGGATCCACTCGAGACCTTCGACTTTGACGAGCTCACGAAGGAGCGCGGCGAGGTTGGCGCCGTCGCTTCGGTCCTTGCCGAAGTCCGTGAGGTCCTGCGCGATGAGGTTGAGTTCGCGCACGCCCGTGCCCACGAGCTCCTGCGCCTCCTTCACGAGCATCGCGATGCTGCGCGAACGGAGCTTGCCGCGAAGCTTGGGAATGATGCAGAAGCTGCAGCGCTTGGCGCAGCCTTCGGCCAGCTTCAGGTAGGCCGTGTAGAAGGGTTGGCTGTTCACGCGCGGAAGGTCGTAGTCCTTGAGGCGATCCTTGTGCATGCGCACGCCGCCGCCGTCGGAGTCGCTCGTCTTGAGCAGTTCGACTTCCTGGATGATCTTGGAGAAAGCGGCCGTTCCCGTCACGAGGTCGACTTCGGGGATGTTTTCCTTGAGCTCGCCCGGATAGCGTTCGGCCAGGCAACCCGAGACGACGAGCTTCTGCAGGCGTCCCTTCTCGGGATCCTTGAACTGAGCGGCCTCGAGAATCGTGTCGATGGATTCCTTCTTGGCTTCGTTGATGAAGCCGCAGGTGTTCACGATGATCAGGTCGGCCGAAGACGCTTCGCCGGTGACGGCGTAGCCTTCCTTGTCGAGCAGGCCGGCCATGACCTCCGAGTCGACGAGGTTGCGCGCGCAGCCGAGGGAAATGATGTGGACATTCTTCATTTCAGGGTCTCCGTCTTCGATCCGGCCGGAATCTTCGGCTCGAACAGCTTGGGATCGGTTTTCTTGATGCGTTCGAAAGAATTCACGGTCACGCTCGTGCGCGTCCCGAGCACGTCTTCGACGATGACGCGGTAAGGGGCTTCGGATTTCTGCTTGAAGATGAGACTGACCTTGGCGATCTCGGCCGAGCGCTTGGGCGTGAGCTCGAGCACGAGCTCATCGGCGGAAGACTTGCCCTTGGGCGTGTAGGCTTCGAGCAAAGCTTTCTCTTCGGCGGGCGTGGAGGCTTTGGCGCCACGAAGGAAAACGAGATAGCGGTCCAACTCCGTCTTGCGGAGGTCTTGGATGACGAGCACGTTGGCCGGTTTTTCGCGGCCTTCGGCGTAGCGCACGTGCCAGGCGGACTTGCCGTTCGAGATGAAGTCGGAAACTTCCGGACGGACGAGCGAATAGCGGAAGCGGTTCGGCGTGACGAAGTGAAGCTGTCCTTCGTTGAAAGTCGAGTTTCCGAGCCCGACCGACTTCGTTTCTTGGGTGAAGGTTCCCGTCCAGTTGCCGAGCTTCTTGTACTTGTCGGCGATGGCCTTCAGAACGACGCGCGTTTCCGCGTCGATCGTCGTAGCGGAAGCGGGGGAAACGAAGCTGAAGAGGAAAATCGATGCGATCACTTTCAATAACACAGTGCGAAATTGATAGTGATTTTGAACGCTTGGGTCAATAAAAAAGGGCGGAAGCCTTGGCCTCCGCCCCCGGATAAACCCCAGATTTTATAAAGAACTAATAGCCGAGAACTTGAAGGATGCTTTCCGAAATCAGGCGGTGGCCGCGTGCGTTCGGGTGAACGTGATCGGCTTGGATAATCCCGCCCTCGTTATCGCCGGGATCGCGGAAGATGCCGGCCTTCATGAGGACGGCCAAACGAGCCTGGTAACTCGCGAGCGGCTCACCCGCTTGGATCTCGCAGAGGTGACGGGCCGAGGCCGGGCAGTTCATGATGGGCATGAGGTCGAGCCAAAGCAGTTGGTCGCGCTTGGCCAATTCCTGGATGCGGTGATTGGCCGCCGCGAGGAAGGGCAAGAAGACATCGGCGACCGAGCGGTTGGGGCCGCAGGGTTGCGAGAGACCTTGGTTCAAAGGCGGGTAGTAAAGGCCGAGCACGAGGGTCGGCTTGGAAGCCGGCCGGCGCGAACGAAGGAGGTTCGTCATCGAAACCCAGTCCGCCGTGATCGCGGGCACGAATCCTTCGTAGGTTCGCTCGTCGCAGACTTGCGCGAGCGGAAGCTTACGGAAGGGCAAAGCGTTGTTGCCGCCACCGTTCAGCAACAGGATGTCGCTGTCGCGCTGGCGGCCGATCTGAAGCTTCTCGAACGCTTTGCGAATGGCGCCCGTCTTCAATCCCGGAATCGCGAGATTCCAAATCTCGAACTTGGGATACTCGGAACGGGTGCGTACCGCTTGGCCGACGAGCGAGACGAAGTCCAGCTTGCCGAAACGGAGGTCGCCGTTCTTTGAGTAACCCGCCATGATGGAATCGCCAAACGCCAGGATCGATGGCGCTTGAGGTTTCGCCAGAGTTTCCTCGGCGAAAGATGCCAATGAAAAAAACGCGAAACTCGCCGAAATCACGTAACGAATCATGAGAAGCCTCCCCGAATAAAATCAGGCTACCGTCAGAGCTAGGGGGCCGCAAGGTGCAGCGTTTCGCCTCAAGGTGATGCAGGGCGCGCGAACTTCGAGCGAACGAGTGGTTTGTTCGCCTTGAAATTTGCGGTGTTCGCGAATTCTTAGGCCAAGACTTCGCGCGGTTTTCCGGCCGCGCTCTGTTCGCCCACGAGTCCGGCGGCCTCAAGCTGCTCCATGATTCGAGCGGCGCGAGTATAGCCGATGCTAAAACGACGCTGGATCAATGAAGTGGAAATTTTACCATTTTGCTTAGCAAAATCGATAACATCACCGAAGAGCTCGTCGCGGTCGGCCGATCCCGATCCCGCTTCGCCCGGAGCGGCCGCGCTTTCCGGATTCAAAATTTCGTCGCGGTAGTCGGGTTCGCCTTGGCCGCGCCAAAAGTTGCAGACCTTGTCGATTTCGTCGTCCGAAACGAAGGAGCTTTGCATGCGTCGAAGGCCCATCGGACCGGAATTCGTGAAGAACATGTCGCCACGTCCCAAAAGTTGTTCGGCGCCCGCGCAGTCCAAGATGATGCGGCTGTCCGAGGCCGAAGCCACGCGAAGCGAGGCGCGCGCGGGGCAGTTCGACTTGATGAGACCGGTGACGACGTCGGCCGAGGGACGTTGGGTCGCCATGACGAGATGGATGCCGGCCGCGCGCGCGAGTTGGCTCAGGCGCACGATCGAATGCTCGACGTCCTTGCGGCCCGTCAGCATGAGCTCCGCGAGCTCGTCGATGATGATGACGATGTAGGGGAACTTGGAAGGTTTCTCCTCGCCTTCGCTGAGTTTGGACTCGTCGAACTCCGCGACCTTCTGGTTGTAGCCTTCCAGATTCTTCGCGCTGACTTTTTGCATGAGCAGGTAACGACGACGGGTTTCGGCCACGGCCCACTTCAGAGCCTGGCTCGCGTCGGACGGATCGTTCACGATCGGCAGGAGCAGGTGGGGAATATCTTCGAAGGCTTTGAACTCGACGAGCTTCGGATCGACGATGACGAGGCGGAGCTCGTCGGGCGTGAAGCGGCAAAGCAGACTCGTCAGCACCGAGTTCACGAGCACGGACTTGCCCATGCTCGTGGCGCCGCCGATGAGAAGGTGGGGCATGCGCGAGAGGTCTTCGACGATCGGACGGCCTTCGATGTCTTTGCCAAGACAAAGCGGAAGCTTGAGCCCCTTCGATCGTTCCGAAGTCTGTTCGAAGACGTCGCGAAGCACGATGTCTTCCTTGTCGGGGTTGGGGACTTCGATGCCGGCCACGGACTTGCCGGGGATCGGCGCCACGACGCGAACGGAGGGAACGCCGAGGGTCATGGCGAGGTCGGTCGCGGCGGCCACGATGCGCGAAGCGCGCACGCCCGGGGCCGGGCGGAATTCGTACATTGTGATGATGGGGCCGCGGGTGACCTCTTCGACTTGCCCTTCGATCTCGAAGCTTCTCAACGCCACGGTGATTCGCTTGGCGATCTCTTTGACTTGGTCGTCACTGAGGACTTTCGCTTTGCGCTTGGAGTGCTCGAGAAGCGAGAGGGGAGGCAGCTCCCAGGTCACGGGTCCGCTCGAAACGGGGCGCGCCGCCCGCACGAGTTTCGCGCGAGGACGGGTGTCGGCCTCGGGAATTTCCTTGCGGATCACGGGGTCGGCGATCTTGGCATCGCCCGGACCGTAGCCGTAGTCGGCCTCCTCGGATTCTTCCTCGTCCTCGTCGTGCGCGTCCGAAGCTTCGAGGCCTTCCTCGGAATCCTCGTCGGTCTCGGCTTCTTCGTCTTCGAGGTCTTCTTTCGTCGCTTTTGCGGGAGCGGCGACGGCGGCGGTCGTGGCAACGGCGTTCGCCACGCGGATCTTGGTGGGGGCCGGCACTTCGTCTTCGCCCGAAGCTTTCGCCGAGCGCTTCCAAGCGAAGCCGCCGAAAGCGCCCTTCGCCCAAGCCCAAGCGCGGTGGGCGTTTACGATCACATTACCGGGCAAGGATTCCCACCAGATCATGCAGAACGCCCAAATGAGGGAGAGCACGATAAGCCCGCACCCAACGCGTCCGACGAGAGGCCGGAAGCTCGCGCCGAGGCCGATCCCGACGAGACCCTGCGGCGGGAAGGGGCCGCCTCCCGATCCGCGATGGAGATAGACGAGGTCGAGCGCGAGGCCGGCGGCCGCGATCAAGCAGCCCAGCGCGATCCACCAACGAGCGCCGAGAATCGGCTCGGAGCGGTAGGGCCGCATGAGCCAACGAACGAGCGCGACGAACAACAGAAGCGGGAGAACCCAAGCCGTGTGACCGACAAGTTGGTAGAGCGCGTCCGAGAGCCAAGATCCGAAGTAGCCCAAGACGTTCGTGGGCGTGCTCCAGACGCTCGAGAAAGTGTTGAGGCTCGGGTCTTCCGGATTGTAGGAGCCGAGACTCAAAACCATGGAAACGGTGAGGATTCCCAAGCCGAAAGCGTGGGTCCAAGGGCGGTTCGAAGGAGTCGAAATTTTCTTCGAAGAACTCATCTAAATCATGATGGCATGGGGGGTCCCAAAGTTGTATTGCCAGGCTCTTGACAGGCCCTCGGAAAATTCCGTAGACCCTACGTCAGCAAGGCACTCAAACGCTTTACCTTGCTTCCAGCCGACAACCGGCTTCCCTAAAATCCCCCTTTTTGGAGGTTCTCTTAAATTCTGCATGAGCGAGTCCAAAGGCAAAGAAGGACAAGGCCGTAGTTCCTCGCGACCGGTTAGGGCGGGCAAGTCGCGTTCCCGTCCCGCAAAAGGGGATGCCTCTGAGTTCGAAGAAGGGGTCGGTGGCGACGAATCGGTCGAGGCGGCTTCCGAAGTCGCCGCTCCCGAGGCTGAAGTCGTGAAGGCCGAGACTCCCGTTGCCGTTCCCGAAGCTTCGGTTCCGGAGGCGGCCCCGGCCCAGCCTTCGGCTCCCTCCTCGGAAGAGGCGGTCTCGGCTTCGGCTCCCGTTGCCCAGAATCAAAATCCGCAGGCTCCTCGGCACCAAAATCAGAACCAAAACCAGAACCAAAACCAGGGCCAGCACCAAAACCAAGGCCGCCATCCGCAGCCGCACCAAAACCAGAACCGCCACCACAATCAAGGCGGCAACCGTGACCGTGATCGCGGCAATAACCGTGACCGTGGGAACAACCGCGACCGCGGCAATAACCGCGATCGCGACGGCTTCTACGATAACGCGGGCCAAGGTCCGATGGGTGGCGGTTTCGGCTCGAACGCCACGACTCCCCCCACCGGCGAAGATGTCGTTCCCAAGGAAAAGCCGACGCTCGTCCATGAGAAGCTGCATCTGCGCGATCTGCGCCACATGGACATCAAGCAGCTCGTCGAGCTCGCGAACGCCTACAAGATCGAAAACGCTTCGGGTCTCCGTCGCCAAGATTTGATCTTCGCGATCCTCGAAACGCACTCTTCCGTGCAAGGGCAGATCGAGACCGAGGGCGTGCTCGAAATCCTTCAGGACGGCTTCGGGTTCCTCCGCTCGCCGGACTACAACTACTTGGCCGGCCCGGACGATATTTACGTGAGTCCCAGTCAGACCCGTCGCTGGCATCTGCGCACGGGAGACTCGATTTCGGGTACGGTGCGTCCTCCGCACCACGGTGAGCGTTATTTCGCGCTCCTGAAACTCGACACGATCAACTTCGAGAACCCCGACGTCGCCCGCAACAAGATCCTCTTCGAAAACTTGACCCCGCTCTATCCCAAGGAGCGGATCAAGATGGAATACGATCCGACGAACATGACGACGCGGATCATCGACCTCTTCTCGCCGATCGGGAAGGGGCAGCGCGCGTTGATCGTCGCTCCGCCCAAGGCCGGTAAAACGGTCATGCTCCAGGACATCGCGCACGCGATCTCGACGAACCACCCGGAAGTGAAGCTCATCGTTCTTCTGATCGACGAGCGTCCCGAAGAAGTGACCGATATGAAGCGCTCGGTGAAGGGCGAAGTCGTTAGCTCGACCTTCGACGAACCGGCTTCGCGACACGTTCAAGTGGCCGAAATGGTTATCGAAAAGGCCAAGCG
>DDRA01000058.1:0-372 GCA_002343545.1 Bacteriovoracaceae bacterium UBA2428 | reverse complement strand
CTTCGGCGCCGCGCGGAACATCGAAAACGGCGGTTCGCTCACGATCATCGCGACGGGCCTGGTGGAAACCGGCTCCCGCATGGACGAAGTCATTTTCGAAGAGTTCAAAGGTACGGGGAACATGGAAATCGCCCTCGACCGTAAGCTCATGGAAAAGCGGATTTTCCCCTGCATGGACATCAACAAATCGGGGACCCGTAAGGAAGAGCTCCTGACCCCGGCCGAACAACTTCAGCGCCTCTGGATCCTACGGAAGGTGCTGGCGCCCATGAATGCGATCGATTCCATCGAATTCGTCTTGGATAAGCTCTCGAAAACCAAGACGAACGCGGAATTCATTGCCAACATGAGCGGTTAAGGATAGGACAAGCC
>DDRA01000170.1:61473-83153 GCA_002343545.1 Bacteriovoracaceae bacterium UBA2428 | reverse complement strand
CACTACGACCCGGGGAGAACCCTTGTACGAAATCGCAAAATCCAAAAAATCAAGAAAACTAAGTAGCTAAATCTACAGAAGGTCTAAATCCATTCTTGGGTCGCACATCACTCGGCATAAGCTGAAATCAGCTCACTTCCCTGCCAAACCCCTGCCACCGCAGTTTTGCCTCAGAAAACTTTCTCGAAATTCAAATTTGTTGAACTTCGAGAAAAAATTCCCAGCCATTCGAGTTTCAGAACACAACTACTCGAAAGGAGTTATGAAAAATGAGTGGCAATTTGAACTATCGGGTCGCTGTCGGAAGAAAAGGAAATGAGCGTTTCAACTTTTGAAGATTGACCGTCGCCTTAGCAAGGCGGCGGTCAATCAGTGGTATTTAGTACGTACGTAGTGGCCATAACTTCCGTAGCACTGGCTTCCGCGTTTATTTTTATGCGTTCGCAAAGATGAATCCATCTGGCTCTTGTAAAAGAGCTTGCCACAAGTGGGGCAGCGATAGACGTATTTGATCCCCGAACCATATGAACGAGACGAACGCGATCTTGAGGGGGCACTTGAAACATTTTGCGCGATATTGAGGGTTCCATGCGCGGTAACCTCAATTGGCCACTGCGGGGTAAATGGAGTCTCCGTAAGTTCAATTCCCTCAATCTTGTCGATGGTGAAATTCTTGGTTCTTCTTTCTTCACGCTCGAATGCAGCTAGATACAAAGATCCAGCGATGGTTCGTTTAACTGCATATGGTTCAATGGTTCGAACTTTTCCGCTGTAACGTAACTTCAAACAGAGGCGATTTGCTGCACCAAAACGAATTCTCTCGAGTGTCGATGCTCCCGGTTGAATGCCCATAAATCTTGCAGAAATCGGTGCGGGTATGTCCGAAGTCGGGCGTGTCACTTTTGGCGCAGGAATAGCGAGATCTTCTGTTTCTTCCTGGCTGGCAACAATTTCTGGATCTTCCTCTTCGAAAAGCCAGTCGAAGAAATTGGGCAACTCGGAGAGGAAGCTGTCAATGGGCGGAAGCGCGGCTAGCTGATGTCGAAGCATGTTTTCCCACTGACTATGCAATTCATCTTTTCGCTCGTGATTCTGGATGGAGTCGAGTGTCGGTATGGGAATTGTTTTGAATTCACATTTTCTCTTTAGGGTTTCAAAAACGACGACTTTGTCGTCTAGCAATTGCTCATTGCGGTAAAGATGAACGACATCGTAAAGATCGCGAGGACGGCAACGCTCTGCTAGAGCTCGTATTTTTTCGGCGAAGACCTCTTCGTAGGAATAGCAATTCGCTGTAAACCCAGCTGTAGGTCGGTCGGTATATGGATGGTGAATTGATCGCGAAGAAGGCGGTAAAGCGAGTAACTCCCGGCTAGTGAGATCGAGTAGAATTCTCGGAAGACTGCCGGCTCGTCCGCTCGGGCCTTGATAATAAACCCTGCCTTCTACGTATTTCTTTTCCGGATCTGGATGCAGGTCAAAGTGCAGGCGATCTTTAGGAATTGTATTGCCGCTCTGATCGTGAACCCAATCTGCAATTTCGGAGAATGCGTTTTTTAGAAAATCAACGTTAAGATGGGTTTCATCCTTGAGGGTGAAGTCCAAATCTTCGGAGAATCGGTAGGTTTCAAAGTAACATTTCTTGAGACATGTGCCGCCTTTGAAAATCCATTTTGGACCAAGCTCGTTATGATTTGCAATTCCCGCCAGAATCCAGCCCAGCATGTAGTCTTTCTCGACTACTTCGGGACGAAGGTTTTGCAATTTTGCTAATTCATTTATTTCAGTTTTATCGATCACGGACTCGCTCCTCGTTCTTCCATGAGTCGGGGTACCAAAGACGCCACTTCGTCGAGAGATTTTTGCTTTCAAGTGTCGGATCGAGCTTGGAGAATCCTTTGCTGAGATGAGCTTGGCATTCTTCGATAAAGCGGGAATCGGCAATTCCAAGCGATTCCGCAACGAATCCAAGACGTTTGAAAATTGCGCCATTGCTCATGTCGGCGGCGTATCGCGTTAGAAGTTTGAGATCTGAGTCATTCCGGCGGAGATATATTTGTAGAGCTTCAGTTGTTGGACGAATGCCGCCGCCAATCGACGGGTCATTGAATAGGTCAATCATGGTTCGCGTAGGATCGCTGACTTGAACGCGAGTTGATCCACGCCACACAGATTTTAGGCCGAAAAATTTGCCTTGATCGATTGTTCTAATTTGAAAACGCGCCCCTCCGAGTTCAGTCGAAGTTTTTCGAACACGTTTTGAAGTGAATACCATGGTTGAAGCAAAAACCTGTTCAGTTAGCTCCCAATGCTCAAGGGCACTCCAACCTCCGATATAGGCCGGTGCAAATAACGCGCTTCCAAGAATCCAGGGATCTTCGGCTGTCATATCCGAAGCGCTTATGTCTGCGGGTACGGCGAGGTAAGAACCTCGTTTTACCCGGAGGAGCCAGCCAGCGTTGGCTAGATCAATAAGCCAGCGGGTGGCCTGAGCGGTCGGCACGCTCCATACCTTAGCAGCGAGATCTCTATTAATTGGCCCCTTGGCGTTTCTAGTCAGGAGTCTAAGGCGATCCCTTCCGTCGGCTGTGATACCCCTTCTGATAGACATTAGTATATTTTAAGCGTATAAATTACGCTTTAGAAGATATATCAGCGCAAAAAATATAGTTACCGCCACGTAAATTCAATACTTTATATATAAGTACTTAGGGGTATTATGCCAAAGTCTGTGAAACCTAGGCCACTCAGGTCAAGAGACGTATTGAGAGGGGCTCAGGACTGGGTATTGCAGGAAATCATCGCTCTTCGAATGTGTGCCGAGGCCCACCAAAAAATTCGGCGATGGTCTCCCGAGTACACCATTCTACGTAATGCCCTCATTCTTTCTTTTGCCGTTCATTTTCGCAATGTGTTCGATTTCCTCTATGCACCCGATCAACCCAAGGAGGACGACATTATTGCAGAAGATTTTTTTCGCGGGCCTGCAACTTGGCCTACTTTGCGCCCACAAAAAAGTGACTTCCTCGCGAGCGAAAAAACAAGGCTGCACAAGCAACAAGCCCATATCACCTATGAACGATTGGGCAGGAGCACCATCAAGGCGACCTGGGATTTCAGTAAGATCTTGAACGAGCTCAGCAGTCCGTTGCAGGTGTTTTACTCAAACGTCGATTCAAAATTTCTCACCGCGGGAACGCTCAAAGAGTTCGAAGCTGATACCTGGAAGCGGAGAATCAAGTTGCAGTCGAAGCAGTCCTCAGTGGGGGCTTTCTACCGGCGAATTCTTCGCAGGAAATGATCGCCGAAGCGCGATTCCCTGCCAAACCCTGCCAGCGCTTTTCAAGCTATCGAAATGGTTGAATAGAAACAGCTCGTTTCTCCCGCTCCATTTAAGATCGACCGTTTTCGGCCTTCGAGCCAAATCCCAAGAAGCTCAGATACCCATAAACCGGGAGCTCACTCTCGTTCCGCTCGCTGAAATGTCCGGAAATTTCGGCGTGTCACTGTAGTTGGCTACATCCGATTCGGCTTGGGGTTCAGATCAATCACCCTGCCAAACTGCGCAGTTGCCTTAAGGTTTCATCTTTGAGGTGATCCGATGGAGACTCGATCCGGGGATTCGTCCGCAAGGCTGCCTGCAGCCTCCTTTTCACGGCTTTGAGGGTAGGCTTTCCCTTGGTGTATTTCGAGGAATCGCTCTCGTAGTCCCTGCTTGCTTGGATCGCTATATCGCCAGGGCTAACGCTTTCGCCGGTAACACCGCGTCGCTTGTTAGCTCTCTGGAGTCTGGTCTCAACGATGGCCTTTATCGATTCATCTTTCGAATCTTGAATTGCTTCCGCCAGCACTGCTGCGCAAGTCTCGACAGAGGCTCCCGGATTTAGTGCTGCCAAGTGGGCGGGGTTCAAGAAATGAGTCTCTATGTCGTTTCCTTTTGTGACAAAGAGCTCGAGCCCCTCCGCTTCCAGGGAAGTCCGATAGGCATTAACCTCATCATCCGACATGTAATCTCGATCTAGATGAACGATGAATCTGACTTCTCTTGCATGCTGCTTCAAGAACGACCCAAGAACTATCGCGGACTCCAGTTTTGTGCAGCCGTGATAAGGGGCAATTTTAGTTTCTTCCAGGTCATAGCCATTGGCTTCAAGGATCGTCTCTAGTGCGGCGGTATTTGAGTCTTCCGAAGCAAAAATATACTTTGTTGCGCCGTTGGCGAAGTAGTCGAGAGAATCAAGCGCCCCCAGGTCGAGTAGGCGACGGCTGACCTCGGAGTTTTGGGTCTCCACTTTCACGCCATCGTTCAACCACACTACTTCCGACGTAGTAGAGGTAGTCGCATCGATAACGTGTCTTGAGTGGGTACTTACGAAAATCTGGATCCCCCGAGATACGGCAATCCCCTCCACCAGCTCTGTAAGCTTGCGCTGGTTGTCTGGGTGTAGATGTGAATCCGGTTCGTCCAGGATTAAGATTTTTGGATTGAATAACGCTACGTACGACAGGAGCTGAACGGACTGCAGAATAGCGGTGCCGGCAGCATCAATCGGCAGCCATGGAAACTCGTCTCCAAGACTGAAGCTGGCGTCAATGTGTTCGTCCACGCTCTCATTGAAGGCGATCCTTATGTCTATATGCGGGAAGATATTTCGCAGATCTCGCATGAATCCGTTCCATGCATCTTTCTGCTTCTTTAGATGAAGGAGAATGTTTCTCAAGGCGAGGTTGGCGTCACCTCGTGCGGCAATTCTTTTTACGAGCCCTAGGCTCATAAGCTGTTCGTGTCGGGCGATTCCCGCCAAGCCCGGAGCATACACGGTATACGGAGAGTTTAGGTCTTGGAGGATTTCACCTAGCTCTCTGCCTTCCAGGGCCACTTGGACGTTCTTGTTCCTTCCTCTGCGAACGCTAATTGCACATGATCGGCCGGCCGAATCAGTTAACATGACTTCGATTCGTTTTGTGGTGTCTTCTACGAGCAAGCCTCCAGAGCCCAATGTCATGACGTCGCCTACCGGCGAGTAAAGCAGTTGAGACGGGGAAAAGGATAGCTCGTACTTGTCGGCTCTCCAGTTTACCGAATCGATGACTTTTGAGGTCTGAGCGACGGCTACGGCAAAATGCAGTGCCTGCAGTACGCTACTTTTTCCCGAGTTGTTAGCGCCAATGAGAATGGAAACAGGCCTGATATTGGACAAGTCAAACCGTTCAAGCCTCTTGAATCGGCGAATTTCTAGGGACTTAATCGACATCGGCAACTCCTGAAACGTGGTTTAATTTGGGGTGTCCTTAGATAGGTGCTTCGGATGATAAACTGAGAATATTTAGTGCCCGCAAAACCTGTCTGTATGATTGGGCTTTTAGCGCGATGGGAAAGTACTTAGTTTGGGGGCGCGCTCTGTTCTGGTATCTTACCATTGTTGTTTACTAGTGCTCGAGATTGGGGTGCCTGGTGAGTTCGAACTGAGCATGCTTGAGACACGAGTACCAGGCGGAGAAACAAGTAGCTAAGCGGATCAAGGCGCTGCGGGTGAAGGCCGGCTTCACGCAGGAGCAGTTGGCTGAAAAGACCGGTATTGGCTACAAGTACATCCAAGCGATGGAAGGCAAGACGCCCAAGTCGATCACCGTTAGGTCGCTCGAAAAGCTCGCTAAGGCGCTCGACGTGGATCTGATCGAGTTTTTCCGCTTCTAGCAAGGGGAGTCTGCGCACGATGCCTCGAGTTCATATCTTAGGAGCTTCGGGTTGTGGGGTTTCTTCTTTGGGTGAGGCGCTGGCTCGTCATCTCGGCATTCCCGTCTTTGATTGTGATGCTTATTACTGGGAGAAGACGGATCCGCCATTTATCAAGGCCACCGATATCGGCTCGCGGCAGAATGCGCTTCTGGCCGATTTGAATCGGCACGATCGGTGGATTTGCTCGGGGTCGATGGACTCCTGGAGCGCGCCCTTTGAGCCACTTTTCACGCACGTGATCTTTTTGTACGTGCCCCGCGAGGCGAGGGCTGAACGCCTTAGGCAAAGAGAAAGAGTGCGCCACGGCACGAGAATTCTTGAGGGCGGCGACATGCACGTTGAGCACCTTAAGTTTATCGAGTGGGCGAGGCAGTACGACGAAGGGATTCTCGGCGGTCGGAGTTTGCCCAGGCGCGAAGCTTGGCTGGCAAGGCAGCGCTGCCCCGTGCGGCGCATCGAAGGAGATCTGTCGCGGGAACACGTCCTTAAGAGCGCGCTTGAGTTCCTGCACGGCGTTTAAGCCTTAAGCCCCGTATGCCCATTGCGAATCGGCGTGGGCCGAGTTTCCCCTTTCCCGAAACGATTTGCGGCCTCAGTCGATCGATCGGGTGGGCTTCGGGGCGATTGCGCTTTACCGGACGGGAAAGCCTGGCACGTTGGCGGCTGGTCTTTGGGGCTTCTTTGTTTGGAGGTTACGATGAAACGCTTTTTCAATCTGATCGCCGCCTTGGTGGTGGCTTTCTCGGTGTTCTCGACCCCGGCGAACTCGGGGCTGGCGCAGGAGCTGCGCGAGCTCGCGGCGCTCGCCGAAGGCGAGGCGGGCGCGTTGCCGCCGCGCGAGCTGGCCGAAGCCCTGGGGCATGTGCGCGAGCTCAAGCGTTTGCTGGGCGATCGCCGCGGACCGGGCTCAGGCCCCGGTGAGCTGCCCCACGATAAATGCCGTTACGCCCACGCGCTGGCCGCGATGGTGGGCGCGGGCGCGGATCGCTCGGAATCGGAGCAGCTGCAGCGCATGATCTGCGCGAATCCCGAGAATCCCGCGGGCATGATCTACTACCCCGGCGGCGGGATCGCGTTCGTGGCCGGCAACTACTCCGACGCCGGCAGCTGGAAGTACCCGAACGGCAAGTTCGCCTTCGTGGCGGGTAACTACTCCGACGCCGGCAGCTGGAAGTACCCCAATGGCAACTACGCCTTTGTCGCGGGGAATTACTCCGATGCCGGCAGCTGGAAGTACCCGAACGGTAAGTACGCCTTCGTGGCGGGTAATTACTCCGACGCCGGATCCTACAAGTACTCGAACGGCAAGTACGCCTTTGTCGCGGGCAACTACTCCGACGCGGGCTCCTTCAAGTACCCGAACGGCAAGTACGCCTTCGTGGCGGGCAACTTCTCCGACGCCGGTCGCTGGTACTACCCCAACGGCAACGTCTTCAAGAACGACCCCAACTTTGACCTCGTCAAGCTGGTCGAGCTCGTGGAGGGCTACACGGGCAAGCGCTGCCGCTTTGGGGCGAGCGCGCTTCGCCGCTTTCCCGAGACCGTGCGCCAGATCTTGATCTGGTCGTGGATCGAAGAAGTCCTGCCGACGGAGTAGGCGCCCTCGCTCCTTTCGTGCGTGAAGGGTCAAAGCGCCCCGAGCTCGCCGCTTTCGATGGCGGCGGCGGGGCGCTTTGTCTTTGTTCATCGCGTGGGGAGGCGCCCCAGGCTCGCGCGGGGCTGGAACGGGCTTTGCAAATTCTATCGCAATGAGTTCCCCCTCCGAGCGCTTGCCCCTGCGGGACGTTTCGGTTTTGGCTTTGGTCAAAATCGCTGCGGCCGTGGCGTTGACCTATCTCGTGGTACGCACCTTCGACATCTTTTTGCTCGTCTTGCTGGGACTCCTGCTCGCGGTCAGCCTGGATCCGCTCGTGGCCCGGGTGCCGCTCGAGCGTCGCAAGGCCGTGGGCGTCGTGGCGCTGGCCTTCGTGGCGGCGGCCGCGCTCTTTGGGGTCTACTTTCTTCCGGCCGTTTACGCCCAGGCCATGAACCTGATCCAAGGCTTTCCGGATTTCCGGCAGAGCATCGTCGAGCAGATCCCGGGCAGCCGCGACTTTCGCCATACCGTGAGCCGGTTCCTGACGAACCCCCGCATTCCCGACGTGCAGGTGCTCATGGCCCATTCGTTGCGCGTGCTGAACCAGGTGCTCAAGGGGCTCGCGCAGTTTTTCCTGGTGGGCATCTTTGCGTTCTACCTGCTGCTCGACGGGCGTCGGGCCTTCAAGTGGGTCGCGGACTTCTTCTCGGCGCCGGTCAAGCTCAAGCTCCAGACCACGGCCACGGAGACCTCGAAGGTCATCCAGGCTTTCGCCCGGGGGCAGCTCTTCTTGTGCGTTTGCAGTTTTCTCGCTTCGTGGGCCATCCTCAAGGCGGCGGGCGTGCCGGGCGCGCTTTTGCTCGCGACGCTCGCGGGAGTCTTGGACATCATTCCGGTCGTGGGCTTCATCACGGCGCTCATCCCGGCCGTGCTCTTGGGCTTTACGGTGAGCTCGGGCACGGGGCTTTGGGTGCTGGGCGCTTACTTGGTCTACCACTTCTTCGAGGTCTACGTGACGGCGCCCCGCGTTTACGGGCGCAGCCTTAAGGTCTCCTCGCTCGTGATCTTGCTGGGGCTGCTCGTGGCGGGCAGCATCGGCGGCGTTCTTTGCGCGATCGTCGTGCTGCCGATGCTCGCGTCTTATCCCATCATCGAGCGCATCTGGCTCGCCAAGTACCTGGGGCCGCGGGTCGTCTCGCAGCACGCCGAGGCGACCGAAACGATCCAGATCCCCGAACAGGTTCGCGTCTGGAGCGAAGGCATCGAGGCCGCGGGCCGCCCCGTCGTGTCGCCGATCGACGAGGCCTCGCGGCCCAAGATCCTCGTCGTCGAGGACGACCTCGATATCTCCGACATGCTGACGGAAATCCTGGGCAACGAAGGCTATCGCGTCTTGCGCGCCGACAACGGCAAGCGGGGCTTGGAGCTTCTCTTCGATCACCCCGACGTGGGGCTCGTTTTGCTCGACCGGATGATGCCCGTCATGGACGGTCCCGCCTTCCTGGCGGCGCTGCGCTCGAGCCCCGACTTTGCCCGGCTGCCCGTGATCTTTCTGACGGCGGCCGAAGACACCGAGACGATCGTGGGCGCCGCGGGTTACCTGCGCAAGCCCACGCGACTCGAAACGGTCATCGAGGTCATCCAAAAGCACTTTCAGGATCGACGTTCCCCCGTCGGTCAGAGCGCGGTTTGCTAGCTCGGGCGGGTTTTTACGCCCGTCGAGCGTAGAGCGCGTAGGCCACGAGGTTCAGGATCGCCCCCAAGCTGTCGATGGCCAAGAGCTGCGTGACCGCGGGGCCCGGCGAACCGAAGCGCGCGACCGCGAGGTAGCGAGCCAAGGCGATCCAGCCCAGAAAGCAGGTACCCGCCAGGACGCCGGTCTTGCGGCGATCCGCGCCGAGCAAGCAGTAAACGAGAAAGGCGGCGGCGCCCAGCTCGAGGCCGCCGTACATCCCTTGGATGTCGATGATCGCTCCCGCGTCCCGGAGCGAGATCCCCACCGAGTCGGCCATCGCTTCGGGGCGCACGAGGTAGAGCGCGCCGAAGGCTCCGAAGGCGAGCGCGTCGAGCGCGAGGACGACCTTGGCGACGGGATCCGCGAAGCGACGGGTTGAAGTCATGCTTTGATTGTAGGCCAAAATTCGCGAAGGGCTAGGGCTCCGCCGGGGCGGGACGGCGTCGCGCCCCCGGCTTTTTGGGGATAGGCTGGGACGCTATGACGTCTTCGACCGTGCCCGGCTACGAAATCCGCCCCCTCACGCCCGAGGAGTTTCGCGTCCATTGGAAGAAGCACTCGGCCGCGATCTTCGACGACGCCCAGATCATCTTTCGCCCCTTCGATTGGGCGAGCGAAGAGGAACGCGTGAAGGCGCGCGAGCTCGACAAGCTCATGGGCACGCCGCTGAAGATCTACTTGGGCGCCTTCCGGGGCGAAGAGTTCGCGGGTTGGAGCTGGGGCTTTCAGGAGTCGGCCGGCACCTTTTACATGTGCAATTCGGCCGTGCTGCCGGAGCATCGACGTCAAGGTCTCTACACGGCCCTCCTGAACGAAATGCTACGGCGCGCGCTCGGGGCCGGCTTCCAAAAAATTTACAGCCGTCACACCGCCACGAACAACGCCGTGATCATCCCCAAGCTCAAGGCCGGCTTTCACCTGACGCACTTTGAGCTTTCCGACAACTTTGGGGTGCTCGTGCACCTGAGCTACTTTCCGAGCGCGCTTCGTCGCAAGATCCTGGAGTTCCGCGCCGGCGACCTGAGGCCCGACGCGGAGATGAAGAAGGCGTTGGGGCTGACGTGACCGGGTCTCGTCCCCTTGGCTATTTTATCTTGCCGGGTAATCCGCCCGTGCGCGCGCTCTACGAAACTTGGGGGCGCGAGCTGCGAGAACGGGATCCGGGGCTGAGGTTCCGAGTCGCTCGTTACCCTCTCTTCAATCCGTCGATCGACACAACGCCCGCGCAGTATTTTGAGGCGCTCTCGGAATCCCTCGCCGTGCAGCTGCAGGACTTTTATGCCGAATCGGAAGGAGGCGTCAGGATCGTTGCGCACTCCTTCGGTGGCTACCTCGCGCTCAAACTTCTGGAGCGGAGTGTGGAGCGGGTCGAGGCTTGTTACTTGCTTCATCCTTTCTTGCGGCAACCGGGGGCCCGCGGGCGCGCGCTGCTGCGAACGGTCTACGCGCTCAACCACCTGCCTTCGATCGGAGACGGGCTCGTCGGGATTCGCCCTTTCGTGGGTCGCTTTCTCAAAGAAGCGCGGCAAATCACGCCCGAGGAGATTAGCGTCTTCTTGCAGATCGCCCATTACGAACATCTCGGCATCGTTCCGGACCGAAGCGAGCTCCGGGTTCCCCCCGAGCTCGGCGCCAAGCTTCGGGTTTATTCTCACCCTCGCGATACCTGGTGTCCGCCGGAATCCTTGCGAAGTTTGGGCCCCGGAGTGCGGCACGTTGTCGGGGCGGCGAGCCACAACTTCATTCTCCGGCGCCCCGAGCGGGACCTCGTGGCCGACTTTCTTCGCGCTCCGGCGTGAAGGGCTAAGATTACGCAACCTTAAATCGTTAAGGCTTCGATTCCTCTAAACAAAGGAAAATACGGGCTTTCTCCGCGCTGTCTGGAGCTGTTCCAGGCTTGGATTTGAGCCCGAGGGGGCGGCTTGGCTCATGGGCGTCAAAATCCTGCCGATAGAGCCGGCATGAGACGAGGTTTAAACCTGCTCGCTCGCCGTTGGGGTCGCTCGACCGAGGCTTCGCCGTCGAACGACGAAGCTCTTTCTTCCGTCGCGAGCGCGACGGCTCCCGCGCCCGGATCCGTTCCGCGCGAGCCCATGCTCGAGACGCTCGCCGTTTTGCGTCGCCAAGATCTTCTCGTGGCCCAGTTCGGTCAGCTCGAGAAGAGCCTGAAAGAGGTCATCGCCTACACCGAGCGCAGTGCGACGGATATCGGTCGCCACCTGGGCTCGATCCATGGGCTGAGTTCGGAACAGGTCAAGGACGCCGAATCCCTCTGCGAACAAATGAAGCCGGATAGCCAGGACGAGCTCGCGATGGGATTCGCCCTCCGGCAAAGCGGCCAGCTTTTGCGCGACGTCTTGGCGTTGCTCTCGCAGTTCGTCGAGTTCAATCGCGAGATGTCCGAGGTCATCCAACTCACGGCGACGTCGTCGGGCGAGATTTCCAAGAACACCCATGCCCTCAACGAGCTCGTCATGACGACGCGTTTGCTCTCGCTCAACGCGAGCATCGAAGCCGCGCGGGCCGGAGAGGCGGGGCGGAGTTTTGCCGTGGTCGCCTCCGAAGTCCAGAAGATGGCCGGGCGCGTGCGCGAGCTCGCCGACAATATCGGCGGCGTGAGCGATCGGCTCGCCAGCCAGACGGGCTCGGTCCAAAACAAGGTCAATCACCTTTCCAAGCAGGTACTGGGCAAACGCGACGAGCTCGACGGCGCGATTCAAAAAGTCGTCGGCCTGCTCGAGAGTTCGGGCGCCCAGGTGCAGTCCATCGCGGAACGCAGCCGGGAGCGAACGCAGAAAGTCAACGAACACGTCAACGAGGTCATCGGCGCTTTGCAGTTCCAGGATCTCACGCGGCAGGAGATCGAAAAGTCGATCGCCTACTTCGCCCGCGCGCTCCCCGGAGAAAATCCGGAACGCTTGCGGTGCGTGGTCGAGGGATGGCTGCGCGGCATCGGCGTGCCCGATTCCGAGTTCCCGCCGGCGCTCTCGGCCGAACTCCACGCGAGCGGGCTCGGCAACGAAAAGCACAACTCGACGTTCGGCGAGGTCGTGCTGTTCCGTCGGCCCGATGCCGTGGCCGATGCGACGGAAGAGAAAAAATCGGAGAACCCACCGGACGGAGCCGCCTCGGGCGACGCCGCCGCCGGTGACGTCCTCTTGTTCTGATTATTGAGCGTCTAAATGGAGGATCTCCGCAACATGAGTCAGTCAACAACCATGAATCTACGCAAAAGGGTCTTGCTGGGGGTGGGCGCCACCCTCGTCGGCATGATCGGATTGCTGCTCGCCTTCTCGATGACGATCGTGAAGAACGGCTTCGAGGTCGTCGAAAATCGCGACGCCGTCCAGAACGTAGGCCGCGTCCGCGACGCCTACGCCATGCAGGTCGAAAACGTCGAGGTCAAGATCATCGACTGGTCGATGTGGGATGACGCCTACAAGTACATGAAGGACGGCAACAAAGCGTTCGAGGATTCGTCGCTCGCGATCGGTGCTCTGCTCGGGATGAAGTTCGAGCTCTTCGTGTGGCGCCACAACGACGGTCGCATCCAATGGGGTCGGATCTTCGATCTGGAGAAGGGCGAGGCCAAGCCGCTCGCGCCCGAGATGGTGGCTTACTTCAACGCGAACGCCAAGCTTTTCGAGTATAAGGACGAAGAGGATCGTCGGAAGGGGTTATTGGATATTCCGGGCCTTGGGCCCAGCTTCATCGCGATCCAACCGATCGTGACGAGCGAAGGCAAGGGACCCATCTTGGGGTCGCTCATCGCGGCCCGCGCCGTGAACGCCGCGATGATCGAGCGTCTCGGCAAGCTCACGCACCTCAAACTCGAGTCGCGCCTGCCCGCCGAGGCGGCCAAGGCGTACGCGCCGGCGGTAGCGGCCCTCAAGCAGGATTCGGATTCCTTCGTCGAGGTCGCGAGCAAGGACGAGATCACGGGTTACGCCCGCTTCACGGACCTGCTCGGGCAGCCCGTGAGCTTCGTCAAGCTCTCGACTCCGCGCGAGATCCACGCGCAGGGACAGTCGACGATCTGGGCCTTCATCGCGGCGCTCGTCGTGGCGGGGCTCGGCTTCGGCGTCGTCATTACGCTCATGCTCGAGAAGAACGTGATCTCGCGCGTGCTCGGCCTCTCGAGCGAAATCGAATCCATTCGCTCGAGCTCCGACGTGCGTGGCCGCGTGACCAGCACGGGGGGCGATGAGCTCACGAAACTTTCCGACTCGATGAACGGCATGCTCGACTCGATCGAGCGCGGGCAGAACGAGATCTCGGCGCGCAACCGCGACATGCGGCTCATCTTGGACAACGCCGAGCAGGGCTTTATGAACGTGGATCTCTCGGGCCGGCTCGTGGGCGAGGCCTCGACGGCCATTCGCAACTGGCTCGGCACGCCCGAGGACGGTCAATCCCTTTGGGGTTACCTCTTCGCCACCGACCCCAAGGCCGCCAAGCTCTTCGAGATGGGCTGGGCTCAGCTCGTCGAGGATATCTTCCCCTTCGAGGTGTCCGCCGATCAGCTTCCGCGCCGCTTCGTGCGCGACCAGTCCATTTTTGAGGTCGTCCTTCGCCCGGTGACGGGCGAAAACGGCGCCCTCTTCCGGGTCCTCGCGGTCGTCTCGGACATCACCGCTCAGGTGCAGGCCGAGATCAAGGAGCGCCAGCAGAAGGAACTCGTGCGCGTGTTCCAGATGATGTCGGTCGACAAGGCCGCCTTGCTCGAGTTCTTCGACGACAGCGCCAAGTCGGTGTCGACCTTGGTCGCCTCGCCGGCGATGGCGAAGGATCTGCAGTTCCGCATGGTGCACACGCTCAAAGGCAACGCGGCCCAGTACGGACTCGAAAGCTTCGCGAAAGTTTGCCATGAGCTCGAGTCCAAGCTCGTAGACCTGGGCGATTCGCTCGTGCCGACGGATCTTGTCGCGCTTCGTACGGCTTGGGCCGACTCGGAAGAGCGTTTCGCGAAACTCATCGGCCGGGGCCAGCGGGATCAGAGCATAGCGCTGCCCGTGCAAGAGCACGCCGCGCTCATCGCGGAGCTTGCTTCGATTCCCGGTGCGCGTCACGTCGCGACGAGGGTCGAGTCCTATGCGCTCGAGCCGGTGGCGAATCGTCTCGAGCGTCTGTCCGAGATGGCGAGTTCGTTGGCCGAGCGTCTCGGCAAAGGTTCAATCCAGGTGGGGATTGAACACGGCGGACTTCGCGTCGATCCGAAGCCATTCGCCGAGTATTGGTCGGCGATGGTGCACGTCGTTCGCAACGCGGTAGACCACGGGCTCGAGAGCCCGGACGAGTCGACGGGTAAGGCTCCCCGTTTGGACTTGCGCGCCTTTCGAGACGAAACGGGACGCTTCTGCGTCGAGGTCCGCGATCACGGCCGCGGCGTGAACTGGGAGGCCGTGCGTGAGAAGGCCGCGGCCCGCGGTCTCGCCGCCGGAAGCCAGGAAGATCTCGTAGAGGCGCTCTTCGCCGATGGTCTTTCCACGAAAGACGCGATAACCGAGGTTTCGGGGCGCGGCGTGGGCATGGCGGCCGTCCGCTCGACCGTCGAGAGTCTGGGCGGGCGCATCGAAGTTCGATCGAAGTCGGGCGAAGGCACGAGCTTCCGCTTCCTCTTCCCCGCGACCGTTGGCCGGATTTACGAACCCGGGGCCGAACGCCGTGAGCTGCGTCGGGCCGCTTAAACGAAGGAGAAAGTGCGATGTCTAAGAAAATCCTCGTCGTCGACGATTCGGCTACCATCCGTCAGCAGTTGAACATGACCCTCGCGAAGGACGGCTTCGCCGTCGTTGAGGCCGGCGACGGGGTCGAGGGCCTCGCGGCGCTCGCCAAGAACGCCGATGTCGCGCTCATTATCTCCGACGTGAACATGCCGAACATGAACGGCATCGACTTCCTGCAGAAGCTGAAGGAGCAGGGGGCCAAGGCCCCCGTCGTCATGCTCACGACGGAAGGCGCGGCCGAGCTTATCGAGAAGGCCAAGGGCCTCGGCGCGAAAGGGTGGCTCGTGAAGCCGTTCAAGCCCGACCAGTTGGTCGCGGTTGCGAAGAAACTTGCGGCCTAGCTTCCAGGTCGCCGACCTAACGTCTGATCCCGGGCGGTACGCCGTCGCCGGGCCTTACCAGGCTTCGGCGGCGGCCTCTTGCTCGGCTTTCTTGTAGAGCTCGAACGTGAAGTCCCTCATTTCGTTCTTCAAGGATTCGATGTCGCGGTAAAGAATATCTTTCGCGCATTGCGGGAAAGCATCCGCGACCTTCTGGTACTTGGGTCGTAGCTGACGCTTGAGTTGGTCGATGCGGTAAGCGATGGCGTGATCGAGCTGGATGGTCCGCGAGGCGAGGGCGCCCGCCAGAAGGTCCTGCCGAGTATAGTTCAAGATCTGAAGTTGGCGCTCGTTCGCGGCGGGGTCTTCCTCGCCCACGGGAGAGGCTTTGGATTCCTCGGCGTCGAGCTCGACGCGCGTCAGGCGGGCGGCCTCGTTCGCGGCCTCGCGGACTTGAGTGAGGAGCTTGGGGCGTTGATCGGCGTTGGCCCGCAGGGCCGCCACGAAGTCCCGGTAAAGCGGCGCGATCTTAGGCTCGAAGATACGGAACTCGGCGGCTTCGAGCGCGGCGGTATAGGCCGGCTTCCACGGCGCGCCTTGGATTTTCTCGAAGTGAAGGACCCGTTGGTAGGTCATCTTCTCGAAACGAAGCGTGGGCTCGTAGCCGGGATCTCGGCTTTGCGGCGTATTCAAGTCGACGGCCTCGGTGTTCGGGCCGATCACGAGGAGTTGCATTTCCGCGCCGGGCAGCGAATTTGTCTTGAGGGCGAGGTCGGCGGCCTCGGCCATTTTTTCGTAGGCCATGATCCGGTGGAGCAGGGCTTCCGAGCGAAAGAACGGGCTTTGGGTGTCGTACACGTTTTCGAGCCAAAGCTCTTTGGGGATCTTCCGAATGTCCTCCATAGTGAACGCCTTTTCGACGCGCGTCAGTTCGAGGTCCGCGCGGGCGGCCTTCAGGTAGAGGCCGGCCGCGAGTTCGCGCGCCAGTGCTTTGATGCGCGGACGTTCGGCCTTAACCAGCGGCACGACGTCGTCGCTGTAGATAATCATGATTTCCATGCCGTCGGCGCGGCAGCGGGCCTCCGCCGTTCCGCCCGCGAATGCCAGGACCGTCGACAACAAAAGGGTCCGCTTCGGTGTGTTTTTCATCTTCTCTCCGTCGATCCGCTTAGGGCCTTAACAGCTCGTGGAATTCCGCGAGGGCTTTGTCGTTTTCGAAGTAGCCGGCGTACTCGAAGTCGAGGGTCTCGAGACGAAGCCGCGCTTCCGTTTTGATGAGCGAGACGAGGTGTTCCCCCACGAAGAGATTCGTGGTGAGCGGACGCTTGGCGGCGTCGGGCAAGGTGAAGAGCGTGTCGCTACCCAGGAAGCGGGCGAACCACTTGGGGGCGCCCGGGGCGGGTTCGCCGCAGAAGGGCGTCGTCTTGGCCGGCCGTCCCGCGAGCGCGATTTTGCGTTCAAGGTCGGCGATGCGGGCGCGTAAGCTGGCCGCGTCGCCGAGCGGGGCCCGCTCTTCGTCGAGCGACTCGAGCTCGGACTTGGCCATCCGGAGGTCGGACTTGAAGCCGGAAACTTCGCGGATCTTCGCGTAGTCCGACCAGCAGATCGCGCGCATGTACGGGGGAAGGATCGTGTTGACTTCGTCCGCGTCGCCCTTGGACTGGAGCGTGGCGTAGTTGAGCGCGATCGAAACGGCCCCGCGTCCGCCCTTCGCGAAGTGCCGCGCGAGCACGAAGCGCAGGAAACCGTCCGACAGCAGGGCGGAGTCCGAGAGCCAGCGGAGCGAGGACTCGAGGGCGTCGCTCGCGACGAGCGCGGGGTTCCCGGCGTTACGGATCCGCGCTTGCGATCGGAGCAGCTCGAGCTCGACGTCGCGGTAGGCCGTGGGCACGAGCAGATCGCCCGAAAGCAGGCTCTGCTGCGCCAGGCTCACCCGCAGCAGCGCGCGGGCGTTCGCCAGCATGGACGGCACGAAGGGCGCCGCCGCCGCGCGGGACTGCGTGCGTTCGATCGGCAGGAACTTGCCGTCGACGTCGAGAAAGAGCGCGAAGCTCTTGAGCGTCAGGAGCTTGTTGATCGCGTAGACGACGAGGCTCGGGTTGATGAGTTGTCGATCGAAGCGGGCCACGAAGGCTTCGTCCTCGGGTTTGAACGCGGAGAGGCTCTGCGACTTGGCGAGGACGGTCTGAAAGCGAACCGAGGGGCTTTGCAGGGCGCGCAGCGCGCGCGGGTAGTCGTTGACGCCCACGTGGCGCTTGAGCCGTTCGCGGGACTTCTGGAATTGGGAGCGGGCCCGTTGCAGGGCCTCGAGGCCCCCGGCCTCGGCCTCGAGTTTGTCGTAAAGGAAGAGTGGATGGGCTTCGTGGTGGTAGCGATCCGAGAAGAGCTCGCGCATGCCGTCGAAGCAGGCCGAGAACTTGTCGCGTGCCTTGCGTGAAGTCGCGCTGAAAATCCGCACTTGCGCAAGGAAGCTCTCGGCTTCGCCGGCACCACCGCGTTGGGCCGTGAAGTCCGCGTAGAAGGACTCGAGCTCTTCGCAGGCGCCCAGGATGTGGCGGTGCAAGAGGTAGTTGCCGACGCGGTTCGTGTCGAGCGTGCCTTGCTTGAGCACCCCGAACTCGCGGTCCATCTTTTCGATGAGCGCGCGGTTCTGCTTGACGACGATGAGCTGCAGGTCGCGGATCATCGCCATGATCTTCTGTTGGTTCTGCTCGATGCGATTGATGGCCTCGGCCAGATCGTTGAAGAACGCGGCCTGAGGATCGACCTGGGGTTTCGAGAAGAGGCCGACCACGGTCGCAAGGATCGAGACCGCCCCGACCACGGCGCCGAGCGGATTGCTCGCGGCCATCGCGAGGGCGAGCGCGCCTTGTGCCATGGAGAGGCCCGCGTTCAGGATGCGCGCGTCTTCGCGCTGGATGATGCCGGCCGCGGCGAGCGAGTTCACCATCTGCGAGGCCGCCTCGAGGCCGCGCGAGATGTTTTGTTGCATCTCGCGGTTGGCGGCGTGGATGCTTTCGGCTTTGGCCTCGACTTCGAGCTCCTTCACTTGCTCTTCGTTCAACGCGATCGGGAGCGTTCCGTTCTTGTGATGGTTCAGGCGCTCGCGCGCCGACATCTTCTCGACTTCGCGGATCGCGAGGAACGCCGTGTTCGCGGCCGTAAAGTGCGTCTTCATCTGGACGTCCTGCATTTGCGCGACGAGCGTGTTGACGCCGTTTACGACGGGGCCGAGCGCGAGGAGCGTCATGGTCGAGGCATTACGCGCCCGCGCGACCGCGCCCGAGTATTCCTTCATGAGCTTGGTCTGCTCCTTCAGGCTGGCGTCGGCCTGGTTGATGTACTTGAGGAACAAAACCTTGGCCCGGAGATACTCCTTGGCGTCGGCCAGTTCCTTCTCGTACTGGGCCTTCGTGTAGTCCTTGAACTTCGCTTCGAGCGCGACGCGGTCTTCGTCGAGTTTTTCGAGGTTGTCGGTCGTGAAGAGAAGGGCCTGCTGCGTCGCCGTGACGAGCGTCGCGTTCATCTGGTCCTGGGTGAGCTTGTCGGCCTTGGAGTTCAGGTGCGGATCGAGGCCGAGAAAATGGATCCCGCGCCGGGCGTAGGCTTCGCGGGTTTCGTGCACGTCCTTCGGATCGAAGCCGCCGAGTCGGCGGACCTCCATGTGCGTTTGCAGCCGGGTGATGTCGGCGTAGCGCCGGTCGATCTCGGCGAGCGGGTCGTCGTAGCGTTCCTTCATCTCGGCTTCGTGCACCTTGTCCAGGATCGGCGTGACGACGAAAGATCCGGGCACGCCTTCGGAAAGGGCGCCGCTGAGGACTTGGTATTTGTAGTCTTCGATCTCGCGGCCGATTTCGATCGGACGACGCTCCATCTTGCGGACTTCGTCGCGCGCGGCTTCTTTCTTGTCCAAGCTCTCGAGGGTTTCCTTGAGGCCTTTGTGGGGCGGGGGTGGCGGCAAAGGAAGGGGGGCCTCGGGGCCGTCTTGCGAGCCGCCGCCGTCGCCCGCTCCGCGGCTGGGGCCCGGGGGGGCGCCGCCGCCGCCTTCGATGTACGAAGGAAGGCTGGGCTTGGTGTATTCCTGTCGCTGACGAAGGCTCGAGAATTGGGGATCGCGCGGGCGGGAGTCGTTCGCAAAGGCGACCGTGCTCAAAAGCAGGTGCTGAAGGCCGACGGTCCCCGCCAAGATTCGCTTCATAATCCCATTCCCCCAAAGGTCCGTCGGTTAAAATTGAGTTAAACGACGAAGCCTTATTCTAACGGGAAATTATGCAATGCGTCAATTAAATCGAGCTTGTAAAATCAATGACATGTGCGGTCGCTACTTGGTCTTCGTGCAAAGGACGCGCAGCAGGTAGCGCGGGACTAAGGTCTGGGTCCGGTGCTCGAGGTTAACCCAAAGGGTCGATTCAAAGTCCGCGTCGTGGCGCGAGAAGATCTCGCGCGCGTGGGTCCGGAGCGCGTAGTCGCCGAGCGGCTGCTCCAAGCTCAGGTCAAGAAAGACTCGGTCGACCTTCGTCGAGTCGTCGGGCCAGACTTCGAGTCCAAAGCCGGTGCCGGATTGCGCGGGCGCAAAGGGGAGCGGGCCTTCGTAAACCGTCGTTTCGCCGGGGCCGAAGTATTTGATGCCCTGCCAGCGAAGCGAAGGGGCCGAGACGTAGGTTTGCTCGTTCGAAATCTGGAAGTCGGCGATCGCGAAGAGCTCGAAGCTGCGCTTGTCTTCGCCCCGCGTGATCTGATCGCTGATCTGCGCTTGGCAGTCGTAGAGGTATTCGTACGGGGGTTCGTAGGGCGGGACCGGCGCGCCTCCCGAGCTGTTCCAGTCGCCGTCGCGAAAATTCGGACGGGCCTGGCTGGGGAGCGTGGCGGGCAGGGCCGCGAGAGCGAGCCGGAGAAAAAAACCGCGGCCCCGTAAGCGGAACTTGCCCATGGGCCCTTCTCTTCGTCGCGTCCTTGCGAGTCAACGGAAAGTCGAGGGGGCGGGGCCACCGCTCCCCCCGGGAGGGACCTATCGGCAAGAGGGGACGATGCCGCTCCAGTTTTCCTCGCAGATAAGGAAGCTTTCGATCGAGCCGTCGGCCTTGGCGCCGAGGATCTGCTCGTCGAAGCGGGAGCCGTCTTCTTTCGTCAGGCGCAGACGGTAGGTCTTGACCTCACGGCGCGACCAGAAGCCCGATCCGCGGCCGGGGTTTTCGGCGCAGGAGTCGTGGACTTCCGAGAAGAGGACGTTGGCGTCGAGCATCTCGACTTTGACTTCGTCCGGGTCGAGCTTGATCACGGTGCGGGTAGGGCCTTCGTCGCCCCAGGCCTCGCGGGTCACGGAGAGCGTGTTGTCGGAATGTCCGTTGTTCATGCGGGTCGAGGCGTCCGCGTTGGCGCAGTTCGTTTGGTAGTAAGAGGCGTGCGCGGCTGGGGCCACGACGAGGGCGGTCACGAGGGCGAGGTTCGAGGGGTTGAGCTTGTTCATGGGGTCTCCTTCTGGGACTCCGTCGTAGTCCGCGGTCGGGGCTTCGACCATTATGAATTATTTAATTTGTAATGATTTAATTAATTCAATATTAATACAGCATGGATTCCATTTTCGACGCTACGAATTACCGGCGTATCCTGGCCGCCCAGTCCCTGGCCTGGAAGCGGCGTCGCCCGGGAATGAGCCTCGCCGGGCTCGCCAGGCGGGCCAAGCTCCAGGCGCCCTACCTGACGAACGTGCTCAAGGAACGGGCGCATCTCTCCGCCGATCAGCTTTTCTCGGTGAGCAGGATCCTGGGCTTCGCCGAGAACGAAACGGCCTACGTCCTGCTGCTCCTCGATTGGGAACGGAGCGAACAAAGCGAGCGCAAGGCCTTGCTCCGAGCGCAGATCGATAAGGCGCGACGCGGACGTCTGAACGTGGAGAAGCGCCTGAAGGCCGAAGTCGTCGGGGGGGCGACGGAAGCCACGACGCGCTACTGGATCCATCCCGAGATGCAGCTCGTGCTGACTTTTCTCGGCGTCCCGCGCTTCGCCGCGAACTTCGTGCGCATCGCCGAGAGCCTGAACATCGAGCTTTCGCGGGTCGACGAGATCGTGCGTGAACTCAAGGAACTCGGCTTGCTTCGGGTCGGGAACAAGGGACTCGAAAAGACGAAGTCGCGAATGCATTTGGCGAAGGACTCGCCGCTCTGCGCTCCCCAGCAGCTTCTCTTGCACTACCGCTCGCTTCAGCACCAGCAATTGCTTTCGCCCGCGGCCAAGTTCAACTTCGCGGTGACCTTCACGGCCGACGAGAAGACGCGGGAAAAGATTCAGGTCGAGCTTCTCAAGTTCCTCGAAACGACCGAGGCGCTCGTGAAGAACGCGCCCAGCGAGTCCGTGTACCAGCTGAACCTGGATCTTTTTCCTTGGTCCCGTTAGGTGAAGTCGTAGCGGGCGCGGCACACTTCACTAAGGAGTTCTTAAACAGCAAGGCCCGACCCTGCGAACGCAGAGCCGGGCCAAAGCGCGAGGAGCTCTCACGGTGGAATTTCTCGGCTTCTTAACAAAGCGGGGGCGTGCGGGTGTCGAATTTTTTGCCGTGGCTTTCAAGCTGGCCGAATCCTTCGGA
>DDRA01000170.1:57189-61323 GCA_002343545.1 Bacteriovoracaceae bacterium UBA2428 | reverse complement strand
CGGAATCGCGTCGAGCCCACGAGACGGAAAAATCCGAAGGACCGGCAAAAAAACATCGCCGTCGGGATTTGCGTGTTCCGCGCTTTGGATCCAGGATCGCTCGGGATGAAGTTTCCGTGGATGGGGATGTCGCTCGCGCTGCTTTCGGCTTGTGCTTCGACGGTCGGGGAAAGCGCGAAAGGGCGAAGCGCGATCGAATGCGAAGTGGGGATCGTCGGCGGCGGTCCGGCCGGCGTGTACATGGCTTACCGTCTTTCGCCCCGTTACGGAGCGAAGCTGTGTCTCTTCGAGAAAGAAGCGAAGCTCGGTGGCCGCATGAACGACGAGCCTTTCGAGACCCGCGACGGCGGGAGCGTTTGGGTGGGAACGGGCGCCCGACGCGTCAACGAGGCGCAACCCGAAGTCTTGGCGCTCGCGCGTGAGCTTGGGCTCGAGCTGCAGACCCCGCCCCGCCGCGCCCAGCTCATCCACGCGCGCGGTCGCTACGCTTCGAATCCAGAGGCCTTCCTGGCGGACTTTCCCGGGCTGCCGGGTCCCCTGGACGGAGATCCTGCGACGAATCGCGAAGACGAGATCTACGCGCTCCTTCTACGCGAAAAGGCGCGCGCCGGGGGCAAGACTTTGCGGGCTTACGTCGGCGAGGTGGCGGGCCCCCGGGCCGTGGACTACTTGAGCGCGGTCAGTCGCTTTCACGCGGACTTCGACTACGAGATCTCGGCCGCCAACTACCTGGACGTCCTGGAGCACGAGTTTCGGACCGGCGCGGTGAACCTTTACCCCGTGGGCGGCATGAGCGCCTTCATCCGGGCGATGGAAGCCAGGATGCTGGCGGCGGGCGTTCGCGTCTTTCGCGCCCAGCCCGTTGAATCCTTCTCCGCGCATGGCGAGGGTTACCGTCTCTTGACGCCGAGCTTCCAGGCCCAGGTGGCGCGCGCCGTCTTCGCGGTGCCGCCGGTCGGCTTTGACCGCATCGGGGGCGAGCTCGCCGAACGGATCCGCGCGGCCGAGTCCTACCGCGCGCTGCTGCCCATTCCGGTCGTCGTCATCAACCAGGCTTGGGCGGAGCCTTGGTGGGACGCGGCCCCGCGTGCCACCGGCGTGCGGGGCGAGGAAGCCCGTTACTGGCGCGCGTGGAGCCGCGATCAGTGCGTGAACCACACGGAAATCCCGCAGGAGCCCTACGCGAGGGCGGCGGGCGTCGTGCGCTCCGTCTACACGGACGACCCGGCGTGCGTGCGATACTGGCGCGAGTTGCGCGAGCGCGGCGGCCTCGAAGCCGTCGAGCGCGAGGTCGTGGCCGGCCTCGAGAAGCTTTGGCGTCCTCGGCGCGGTGGCCGCGCGTGGCGCATCGGCAAGCCGCTTCGCACGACGATGCACGAGTGGGGCGCGGGTTGGTACTACGTTCGCGCGGGGGCTCGGGTCTCGAACGCCGAGATCGCGCGCTGGTCGATGGAGCCGATCCCCGGCCGCCGCAATCTCATGCTGGTGGGCGAAAGCTACTGGGCGACGCGTCCGGGTTGGAGCGAAGGCGCCTATTTCTCGGTCGACGCCCTTTTGCGCGCGCGCTTCGCCAAAGATTAAAACAACTCGTTCGACTTCGCCTTGCGTGCCTTAGCTTGGTCAATCGCGCGCCGATTGTCCGGAAAGGCGCTCAAGCCTTCACCGTAGTTTTCGTAAAACTACGGCTTCTTTTTCTCGTTGATCGGCGTGCTGACGCGGAAGAGTTGGAGGTTGAGCGTGTAGACTTCCGCCGCGGGCGCGGGCGGATTGTCGTTGAGGTACTTGGCGAGATTCCGGCGGAAGCGCGAGATCATGGACTTCACGTGCGCGACTTGATCGGCGGGGAGCGCGAAGACGAGATTCGAGTAGTCGCGCTCTTCGACGCCCTGGGTTTCCAGCGCTTCCTCGGCCTTTTTGAGGAGCTGGCGTTGGAAGCGACGAAGGTTCTCGGAAGGAAGGTCTTCGCTCGTCGTGAGGTTCACGCCGCCGGGAACGGGGCGGCCGTTGCGTTCCTCGAGCAGACCCAGTTGGTGGAGCCGTTCCAGGGATTCCTGGGCGCGCTCGAGCGGAAGCGAAAGTCGCGCGGCGAACCAGCCGGGCTCAAAGCGCGCGCCGCGCGTCTGGGCGAGTTCGAGCATCGCGAAATGGTGCCAGTCCGAGAGAAAAGCGACGCTGTCTTCCTTGAGCTGCCGGAAGAGTTGGTCGTTCGACGGCGTGCCGAGCTGCTCGAGATCTTCGAGGGCCTGCCGGCGGATTTCCTTGGAACGGGCGTCGGACGCGAGCACCATGAGACGGAAGCGCTTGCCTTCGGCTTCGGAAAGTTTGAGTCGGTGGCAGACCTCTTCCGCGGCGGCCTCGGAGAACCCCTGGTTACCCCGCAAGACCTGGCTCACGCGCGAGGCCGACATCTTGAGGTCGCGGGCGAAGGCGCGGAGCGAGTAGCGTCGATTGGCGCGGATGCGACCGGCGAGAATCGCCTTAAGGTAGCTGCGGTAGTCCGTGTCGATCGGCATCTGCCTATCTTTTGTGCCCGTTGGTGCAAAAAGGGTCAATGGGCGATCGGCGAGCCCGTGTGGTCGTTCGGGATACGTGCGCGGCGTCAGCGGCTTAGAGCTCGGCGATGCGCTCACGCGAGCCGAGCCGGTAGGGGGCGAGCGCGACGACGAGCGTCGTCTCGCGCAGACTCGGCGAGGCTCCGCGCTGATCCCAATACCCGATCTCGCGGTAGCGATCGAGGAGGGCGCCGAGCTCGCGCTCCAAGTTCTCGCGGTGGACTTCGGCGAGTCGGGTGCTGAGGACGCGCATCTCGCGTCCGTCGCCGCCATTTTCCACGACGTCGGCCACGAGTCGCAGGGTCCATGCGCGACGGATGGCGAGCGCGAGCGGGCCGCCCGGCGCGGCGTCGATGTATCCGTGCGGAAGCTTGGCGCGGTCGTCGCGGTCACGCTCGAGGAGTTTGAGCTCTTCGAGCTTGCGGAGATACTTGCGCGCGGAGGCCTCGCTGAGCCCGCTCTGCCGGCGGAGTTCGGCGACGTTCCCCTTCGCGAAGCCGAGTTGTCGGTAGAACGCGAAGTAGTCCAGGTTCTTCGCGAGGAAAGCTTCTTGGTCGGCGCTCAGTCGCTGCGTCGGCACGGCGGCGCGCCCCGAAATGGTGACGAGATCTTCGAGACTCAGGTCGAGCGATTGGCAAAGCGTCGCGAGCTGATCGAGCGAGCAGCGCCCCTGGGAGAAAATGCGTTTCACGTTAGCCGTCGATTGGCCGGTCAGCTTGGCGACGTCGGCGTAGGCGAGGCCCCGCTCCTTGAGGAGCTTCTTGAGCGTCTCGAAGAGGCGGTGGATCTCGGGGGTGGCGGCCATGGCGAAGTCCTCCTGTGCCCAAAAAAGTATACTCTGGGTAGACTTTAAGTGCAATGCTTTCCGCTTGGGGCGCCTGTGTGTAGACTTACTGCTATGAGAACCCTTTGGATTGGACCCGTCACATGGATCCTCGTCAATAACGACCGGCCCGAGCCTCGAGACTAGTCGCTTGGCTTAGTAGCCGACGCAACGAGCTTGCGGAACCGCGCTGCTTCGTTGCGAAGTCGCAATGTTGCTGAGCGTTTGCCCGCCATTGAAGCTGTAGAGCCAGGCGTGTAAGCGGTTCGGCCCGTAGATCGTGCCGATCCACATGCCGAGCGTGCTGGGGATCGCCGTCGAGTGTTTCGTCACGTGGCGGTATCCGTCGATCTCGGCGAGCTGGATGTCGACGATGGTGGGGATGCGCCAACGAACGGAGGGCGTGCTTTGGAGTCCGAGCCCGCCCTTGCCGACGTGGTACACGCCGTTGGCCCAATCCTCGCCGCTGACGGCGGGGTTGAGCGCCGCGCCCGCGTTGCTGACCTCGGCGCAAACGCTTTGGGGAGCGCTGGTCGGTTGGTGCGTATTGTTGTTGCAAACGTTGTTCGGATCGCTCGCCTCGGCGTTGCCGGAAGCTTTGCACCAGTTGTATGCGCCGATCGCGCCCGACCAAAGAAGTCCCGTGCGCGTGTCGCGCCAGACCTCGGCGCATTCCGAATTGCAGTCGTCGTCGGCGACCGCTCCGCTTTTCGTGGCGGTGATGAGTTCCCACTTCGACTGGGCGGCATTCCCGTCGAC
>DDRA01000170.1:54207-57077 GCA_002343545.1 Bacteriovoracaceae bacterium UBA2428 | reverse complement strand
ACCCCGTCCCAAGTCGCCATGCCCGGGTTTCGGGCGGCGCAGTCGTCGCGCCGCAAGTTGAGGGTGGATCCGGTGAGTCCGCAGGCTTTCGCCGCGACGCCGGCGACCGTCACGTTCGTCGAGGAAATACCGCCTTCTTGGCGATCGTCGAGGGCGATCGAGGGCACGGCTCGGTACCCCGACGCGAAGCTCGTCGATTCGAGTTCGTCCGCCAGGGTCATCTGCGCGGGCGTTCCGCCCTTCGTGCGCGAAGCGCCCGAAGACATGCTTTCGCGAAAGCCGGCGTTCGTGCCGCCGCCGCCATCGCAATCCGCCTCGCCGGGAGCCCCGAGGAGCGTCGCTCGGCTACAGACGTCGGCCGCGTCGAGCCCTCCGATCGAGCGGACATGGCCGGGGGTCCCGAAGGCCTGCGTTAGGTCGAGCGCTCCGTGGTCGGTCATGGTGCCGGTCACGACGGCTCCGTCGACGATCGCCTGTCGGCCGCTCAGGATCTCGGCGGCGCCGGCTTTGGTGGAAAGAACGAGTTCTTCCGACGCGCTCGCATCGCTTTCGCCTTGGCCGGCACTCGTGTCTGCGTTCGTGCCCGCGTTCGTACTGCCAACGTTCACTCCACCGTTGATGGAGCAGGCGCCCAGGGCGGCGAAAGTTGAAACGATGAGGGCTTGGTGCAGAGAGAAGAATCGCATGTTCATAGCGTATCGGAACTTAGCATGCGGGTGTTGAGCGATTCCGGTTAAGAGAGAGTGAAGACCTTAGCGAGCGTCGATGGCCCGACGAACCCGATACCTCAGTCCAATCGGTAGAATTTCGGCACGGCGCGGATCGTGGCGCCGGCGCCTCGCCCCCGTGCGTAGACGTAAAGCGTTCGCGAGGTCAGGGCGCCGAGGTATTCGATCTCGATCTCGTACGGCATCACGCCGTCTCCTTCGATGCGCATCGACAAACGGCTCAGCGCCCGCTCGCCCGCGTTGCGGACTTGCAGCGGGACCACGAAAAGCTCTTCGGGGGCTTCCGTGGGACCGACCCGTTTGGCTTCGCCCACCGTCGTCTCGACGTGAACGAGAGGGCTGGGCGGGCGAAGGCAACGTTCGACGAGATAGGTCACCATCAAGAGCAGCAGGGCCAAGCTGATCAGGAACGTGACCCATTCGGGGCCCTTCATAGAACCTTTTTTCATAGCACGAGCCTAGCGGCCGCCCCGCCCACGACGGCCGGCAGGCCCAGGACGACGGTGCAGGCCAAGAAAGTTCCGCCGTCGTGCAGGATGTCGACGGGACCCAGGGCGAACATGAGCGTGCCCGCGACGATTATCGAAAGCGTCGTGGCCAAGACCGTCTCGACGAACGGGCTCTGAAAGAGATCCCGGGGCAAGTACTTCGGTCGGCACCAGAACCCCGACGCGAAAAGAATAAGGTAGCAAACGACGATCTCGCTCAGGAAAAGCAGGAGCAGCTGTATCGGCTCGAGGCGCGAAGCGATGAGAAGAACTTCTTCCGTGGGGGCGATGCTCACCGCGAGCACGGCGGCGCCCGGGATACCGGCGCCCGCATCCTTCAGGTCCTCGCGAAGTTGCAGGCGGTCGTCGCCGAGCCACGAAAAAGCCCCCGTTGGCTTGGCTTCGCGCGAAGTGTCGCCGTGGAACTTGGCGTTCGTCGCGGAGACGCCCAGGCTCATCAGGCTCGCGAGGATGACGACCTTTCCGGCCATCGCCGTCAGGGGCGCGTGCGTCGGGATTTCTCCGATGAGCAGCAGGATGAGCGAGGATAACAGCACGCCGATGCCGATCGAGGTGACGGCCTCGGTCACGGCGACGGGCCAGGTGTGCTCACGGCGAAAACCCAGAAAAAGGCATATCAACACGTTCACCGCCAAGGTGGCCGCGAGGATGCCGAGCAGGCGCGCCGGATCGAAGAAGAGTCCGTTCCACCACATCTCCATCGTGTAGAGCAGCGGAATGCCAAAAATGCAGGCCGCCGCCGTCGCGCGCAGGAAGTCCTTCGCCTCCCGCCCCCAATCCCAGTACGCATCCGTCTTCCCGAAGAGTGCCACGCCCCGTCGACCCGTTCCTTCGCCTGCCTAGTGCTTGGCGGGACCGGCCTGACGCCGGTGCATCTCGGCTTTGACCGTGTCCGGCAAGACCTTGGACACGGTGACTTGCACCTTGTTCATAAAGGAGCCGCCCACGACGTGGTCCTTGCCGGCCATGAGGCCCTCGAAACCATCGCGGGCGACGTCGGCCGGATCGTCCTTGGCGGACGCGCCGACGGCGGTGTTCTCCATGTGCGCGCGTCGAAAGAAATTCGTGTCGGTCGCGCCCGGCAAGAGGGTCGTTACGGTCACCCCGGAATCCTTGAGCTCGGCGCGCAGCGCCTCCGCGAAGGATTCGACGAAGGCCTTGGAGGCCGCGTACGTCGCCATATAGGTGCCCGGCATGAGCGAGACGACCGACGACGTAAAGAGGATGCGGCCTTCGCCCACGTCGACCATGTCGCGGCCGATGCGGCGGGCGAGATGCACCGTCGAGATAACGTTCAGGTTGAGCAGATTGAAGTGATCCTCGAGCTCGGTTTCGCGCAAGAAGTCGCCGTGCACGCCCACGCCCGCATTCAGCGCAAGCGCGTCGACGGGTTGGGCGTTCGCGCGGATGAAGTCGCAGAGCGTCTCGTTGCCTTGGTAAGTCGCCAGGTCGGCCTGCACGGCTTGCGCGAGGATGCCGTACTTGCCAAGTTCCTCGGCGACTTTGTGGATGAGGTCATCCTCGGCGACGACGATCAGGTCGAAGCCGTTCTTGGCGAACTGCTTGGCGAGCTCGAGGCCGATGCCGCTCGAAGCTCCGGTCACGACGGCGAGTTGGCTTTGGTGGGCTTTAG
>DDRA01000170.1:49598-54113 GCA_002343545.1 Bacteriovoracaceae bacterium UBA2428 | reverse complement strand
CCTTTGCTTTCCATGATCTTCTCCTTCAAGGTTTCAACACGACCTTGGTGAACTCGTCCTTGTGATCGCGGAACGACTTGTAGGCCTCGGCGCCTTCGCTCAACGCGAGACGATGACTGATGACGAAGGTCGGGTCGATGCGGCCTTCCTCGATGTCGTTGAGGAGTCGCGGCAGGTACTTATGGACGTGGGTCTGGCCCATTTTAAGGGTCAGGCCTTTGCCGAAGGCGGCGCCGATGTTGAACTTGTCGATGAAGCCGCCGTAGACGCCGGGGATCGATACGGTACCGCCTTTGCGGCAGGCCTGAATGGCTTGTCGAAGCACGTGGGGACGATCCGTTTCGAGCATGAGCGTCATCTTGGCGTGGTCGTAAAGGTTGTCGAGGTCGCTGCCGTGCGCTTCGAGCCCCACGGCGTCGATGCAGGCGTCGGGCCCGTGGCCGCCGGTCAGGGTCTTGAGCGCGTCCAGCACGTCCACCTTCTCGAAGTTCAGGGTCTCGACTCCGGGCTCAAGCGACGCGCGCACGAGACGCCCGGGCACCCGGTCGATCGCGATGATGCGCTCGGCGCCGNNCGGTCTCGTGGGCTCGGAGATGTGTATAAGAGACAGGAGCCCGCCGGTGAGCTCCTTGATCGCGGCTGCGCCGTCGTCGCCGCGCTCCTCGACGACGTCGGTGGCGCCGAACTCGCGGGCGAGCGCCTGGCGGTCCTCGTGACGGCTCATCGCGATGATGCGCTCGGCGCCGAGCAGGCGCGCCGACTTGATCGCGAAGAGCCCCACGGGACCGCAGCCCCAGACGGCGACCGTGTCGCCCGGCTGGATGTTGCAGTTTTCCGCCGCCATGTAGCCGGTCGGGAGGATATCCGTGAGGAAGAGGACCTGCTCGTCGCTCAGGTGCGAGGGCACCTTGAAGGGGCCCACGTCCCCGAAGGGGACGCGCACGAACTCGGCCTGTCCGCCGGCGTAGCCGCCGTACATGTGCGAGTACCCGAAGAGACCGGCGCCCGAGTGCGCGTAGAGCTTGTTGGGGATTTTCGCGTTGGGGTTCGAGTTGTCGCACGCCGACCAGAGGTCTTTCTTGCAATAGAAGCAGGCGCCGCACGCGATCGTGAAGGGAATCACGACGCGGTCGCCCTTCTTCGTTTTGCGGACCTCGGAACCGACTTCGACGACCTCGCCCATGAACTCGTGGCCCAGGATGTCGCCGCTCTCCATCGTGGGGATGACCCCGTTGTAGAGATGCAGGTCCGATCCGCAGATCGCCGTGCTGCTGACGCCGATGATGACGTCTTGGGGATTCAGGATCGACGGATCGGGCACCACGTCGACGCGAACGTCCTTCTTGCCGTGCCAGACGAGCGCTTTCACGAGAAGCTCTTCCAGGGCTTGAGTTGTTCGCGGCGAAGGGGTTGGCGGTCCTTGTCGCGCGCGGAGCTCTGGCCGTCGACGCTCGCGACCTCGCCGGCTTCCATGAACTGCTTGAAGCGCGCGAGGTCTTCTTCGATCTCGGCGGCGGCGTCGCGGCCGAAGAGCTTGGCGAAGGCGATCGAAAGCTTGCCGCCCGGCGGGGAATAGCGAAGGGATACCGTGATCTCGACGCCCTTATCGCCGCTCAGTTCTCGGAACTGAACGGAGCCCTCGTTCTCGACGTCGGAGCCGTCGAGCGAGCGCCACGAGATGAGTTCACCCGGAAGTTCATCGACGATCTCGGCATCCCATTCGAGGGCGATGCCGCCGACGCTCTTGGCGATCCAATGCGAACGCCGACCTTGCGAAGTCGTGACGGACTCGAGGTGCTTCATGATGCGAGGCAGGTTTTCGAAGTCGCGCCAGATAAAATAGAGCTCATCGAGCGGACGTCGGATCGCGATGCTTTTGTGGACGACCGAGGAGTCCTTGGGCGTCGGCGACGAAGAAGGAAAGTGGGGTGGCGCGACGCGCGAAGGGAAAGGTTGGTGGAGTGGAGAAGCTTTCATGAAGGCAAGATTTGCAAGAAGCGTGCGCGCGCCGAGCATCCTTTGGAGTCGACGAAGAAGGAGCTTTGCCGAGGCGTTTCGGGAGCGCGAGAAAACGGCGGGGGCAAAAATCCACGGCGCACTCCCGCGATGAAGCCCTTCTCAGGCGCGAAAGCTTGGTACGGCCGTTGCTAGTCGTGGGGCATGAAGAGCTCCACCGCCAAGAAAAAATCCACCACCGTCAAAACCCGCAAAGTCGTGTCGAGCAAAGTTTCGAAACGCGCCGCGAAGCCGCGTGTTTCCGGTAAGGCGACCGATCCGAACGACATCGTGAGCTTGATTCTCAAGGATCACAAGCCGCTCAAGTCGTTGATCAAGGTGCTGAAGGAACCTGAGAAAGGAATGGGCGAGCGTCGCAAAGCTTTCGAGGAATTCGCGCCGCTGCTCGTGGCGCACGCGAAGCCCGAAGAGGCCGCGCTCTACAGCCACATGAAGCGCGACGACGATCTGCGCGAAGAAGCCTTCGAGGGCGATGCCGAGCATGCCCTCGCGGATCAGCTCCTGGAAGATCTCAAGACGATCACGGACCCGGATCTTTGGTCGGCCAAGGTCAAAGTCCTGGCCGAGCTCGTTGAGCACCATATCGAAGAAGAGGAAGAGGAGATGCTTCCCGATTTTCAGAAACAAGTCTCGATCGAGGATCGGATCGGCATCGGCCAGAAGTACCTGGCGTTGAAGCCGCAATTCGAAGCGGGCGATTCGCCGGCGCAATCCGACGCGAAGCCTTTCAAGGACGCCTCGGGCTACCGCATGCGTCTCGCGGGCCGCCAATCCTAGATCGCGAAGCCTCGCTTTCGGCGGCGACGATCAACGCGATCGAAATGCGCGCGCGCCGCCGGATCGAGGCGTTACTCGACGCGTAGGACCTCGCTCACGAGCTGGGCCATGACGTCGGGAGGGATAGCGCCCGAGGCGAGGGCCGGGGGCTCGTGCGGGCCGATGAAGACCGTCGAGGGCACGCTGCGGATCTCGAAGAGTCGCGCGACCTCGGGGGCCTGGTCGATATCGACTTTGTAGACTTTGAGGGCGTCGCCGTAGGCTTCGGCGACTTTCTGGAGGTGGGGGGCGAAGGCGCGGCAGGGGCCGCACCAGGTCGCGAAGAAGTTCAGGATGACGGGCGGCTTGTCGGCCGCGTAGTTCCATTCCGTTTGCGTTTCGTAATCGAAGATTTCTTGGCGGAAGCGCTCGGCGTTCAGGATCTCGATCGACGACATGGCGCGAGACTAGTTCAGGGAATAGAATCTCGCCACCATGGCCCGCGTCACTTTGCACGAAGCCGTTCGCGTCATCGATAGGTTGGGGGCTTGCCTCGTTTATCCGCTCGACAACCGGCCCGAGCCCAAAAGCTTGTGGCACGCTTTTCATCCCCGCACGCCCATGCGCTGGGAGTGGGACGCCGGCGGGGACGACCGGGTGCCGCGCCTGTGGTCCCTGCGCGAAGAGCTCTCGCGCTCGGGCCGGGTCGTCTATCTCAAGTGGTACCAAGGGCGCGCGACCTTCTTTGCGCGCGAGCTTTTTCGGGACTACCTGGCCGAACGCGGCACCCGGGAGCGTCCCTTTCGCGCGAAGTCGGCTCGCGCGCTCTACGACGCTTTGCTCGACGAGAGCCCGCTTTCGACGAAAGAGCTTAAGCTCGCGGCCGATCTGAAGGGTCGCGACAACGAGGCCGAGTACACGCGCGGGCTCAAGGAATTGTGGGAGCGGGGTTGGATCGTGGGCTGGGGCGAGAAGGACGACGGGGCTTTCCCTTCGCTTCTCGTGGGCGCGACTCGGCACCTTTTCGAGGATCTTTGGCGCGAAGCCGAAACGACGGATCCGGCCGAGGCCCGGGCCCGCTTGGAGGGCCGCTGGCCCCTCGGGAGCGGTTTTCGGCGCTTTTGGGACCGTGTTCGCCGCGAAGCGCGCGACGCCTGAAGGACAGAACGCAGGTTTTCGCGAAAAGCGAAGGGGACAAATTGCGACGGCGGGTCGGTCGAGATAGGTTTCCGGACTCATGACGAGCTCACGTCGTGGACACCCTCTCGATAACATCTCGCTCGGTAAGATCGTTCAGATCCGCGAGCGACTGCTCAAGGCGCAGGCCGCCGGTCGCGAGGTTTTCCGCTTTGAATCGGGAGACCCGGACTTCTCGATCGCGCCGAACGTGCTGAAGGCCCTCGAGGTCGCGGCCGAATCGGGCAAGACCCATTACATTCCGAACAACGGCATCCCGGAACTGCGCAAAGCCCTCGCCAAGAAAGTGCGCGAGCTCAACCGCGTGCCGGCCACGGAAGACGACGTCTTCGTGACGAACGGCGCGATGCACGGCCTTTACGTCACCTTCCAAGCGCTGCTCGAGCCGGGCGACGAAGTCATCGTGCCCGAACCCATGTGGACCGAAGTCGTCGAGAACATCCGTCTCGCGGGCGGCGTGCCGGTGCCGGTGAAGCTCGAACCTTCCGAGGGCTACCGCTACGCGCCCGAGCGCATCGCCGCGAAGATCACGCCGCGCACGAAGGC
>DDRA01000170.1:49190-49459 GCA_002343545.1 Bacteriovoracaceae bacterium UBA2428 | reverse complement strand
GAAGATCACGCCGCGCACGAAGGCCATCTTCTCGAACACCCCGCATAACCCCACGGGCGCCGTGGCCAGCCGCGCCGACCTCGAGGCGATCCGCGACCTCGCGGTGTCGCGCGACCTGTGGATCCTCTCGGACGAAGCCTACGAAGACGTCATCTTCGCGCCGAACGTCCACGTATCCCTCGGCAGCCTCGTGCCGGAGAACTACAACAAGGTCGTGAGCGTGTTCTCCTTCTCGAAGAGCCACGCCATGAGCGGATTGCGCGTGGGCT
>DDRA01000170.1:41967-49112 GCA_002343545.1 Bacteriovoracaceae bacterium UBA2428 | reverse complement strand
GGTCGTGAGCGTCTTCTCCTTCTCGAAGAACCACGCAATGAGCGGTTTGCGCGTGGGCTACCTGGTTTGCCGCGAGCCGGTCTTCAAGGACCGCGTTCCGAAGGCCCTTCGTTGCACGATTAACGGCGTGAACAGCGTGGCCCAGTGGACGGCGCTCGCGGCCGTCTCGGGCGATCGCGCGCACCTCGAGTACATGCGCGACGAGTACCTGAAGCGTCGCGATCTCCTTATGGCGGCCCTGGACGGAATTCCGGGCCTCAAGCCGTTCCGGGCGCAAGGCACCTTTTTCCTTTGGGCCGAGGTCGATCCGTCGATGCTCGCGCGCTTGGGCGTCAAGTCCGTCGACGAGCTCTCCAACCGTCTGGCGGAGGCGGGCCTCGGCAGTTCGCCCGGCGACGCCTTTGGGGAGAGCTGCGAGAACGCGATTCGCTTCGCGTTCAGCTGCTCGACCAAGATGATCCAGGAAGGCGCCCCGAAGTTGCGGGCCTTCCTGCTCGGGCGCTAAGCGGCGGCCGCGCCGAAGGACTGGAACACGTTCGGGCGCGCCGGATGGCGGAACGCGGGGGCATCGACTAGTTTGGCCCCATGTCGGAAACGTTGCGCGAAATCGAAGCGAGTTGGCGACGGCAGCGGGACTTTTTCGCGAGCGGGGCGACCCGCGAGTTGGATGCCCGACGTCGGGTCCTCAAACGTTTCAAGGAAGTCCTCGTCCGCTTTGAGCCCCGCTTTCTCGAAGCGCTCCGGCTCGATCTCGGCAAGCCCGAGTTCGAGGCCTACGCGAGCGAGATCGGGTTCCTGTACACGGATATCGACGAGACCCTGCGCAATCTCGCGAAGTGGGCCAAGCCCAAGCGCGTGTCGACCCCGCTCGTTCAGAAGCCCGGCAAGAGCCTGATCTACGCCGAACCCCGGGGGCTCGTGCTCATTCTCGCGCCTTGGAACTACCCCGTGCAGCTTTTGCTCTCGCCGCTCGTCGGCGCGATCGCGGCGGGCAATGCCGTCATGCTCAAGCCTTCCGAGCTCGCGCCGCATTGTTCGGCGGTCCTGAAGGACTTTGTCGCGGAGACCTTCGATCCGGCCTGGGTCCACCTTTTCGAGGGCGGGGCCGAGGTCGCGCAGGGGCTGCTCGAGCTTCGCTTCGATCACGTCTTCTTTACGGGTAGCACGAAGCTCGGACGGGTCGTGGCGCAGGCGGCGGCTCGCCACCTGACCCCGGTCACGTTGGAGCTGGGCGGGAAGTCGCCCTGCCTGATCGACGAGGGGGTGCCGCTCGATGTCGGGGCTCGCCGTATCGTTTGGGGCAAGTTCTTTAACGCCGGTCAGACTTGCGTGGCGCCGGATTACCTCCTCGTGCCGAAGGCTGAGATGGAGGTCTGGAAGCGGGCGCTCGCGTCGGAACTGCGCGAGGCTTTGGGCGAAGACCCGGCTTTGAGCCCGGACTACGCTCGCGTCGTGAATGACAAGCATTTCGATCGCTTAGAGGGACTTCTTGAAGGGGCTTCGATTGTGATCGGGGGGCGGCGGGATCGCGCGACCCGCTACTTCGAACCCACGATCGTGGAGGGGCTCGCGCCCGACTCGGCGTTGTTGCACGACGAAATCTTCGGGCCGATTTTGCCGCTCGTTCCTTACGAAACCCTCGAAGAGGCGCTTCGCTTTGTCGCGGATCGCCCGCAGCCCTTGGCCTTCTACCTTTTTACGAAACGTTCGAACGTCGAGCGTGAGGTCTTGGCGCGGGTTTCCTTCGGCGGCGGCTGCGTGAACGACACGATCCTGCACGTGGCCAATCCCCAGCTTCCCTTCGGCGGGGTCGGGGAGAGCGGGATGGGGCGCTACCACGGCCGCTACTCCTTCGCGACTTTTTCGCACTTCAAGGGCGTTATCCACAAACCCTTCGCGATGGACCCCGTGTTCCGCTACCGGCCCTACGCCAAACGCATCGGGCTCATCCGAAAGATGCTCAAGTAGGGCGCCGCGGGCCTCCGGAATCGGGCCCGGGGATTTGCCCGACCGGCCGGTCCGTCCTAAGCTCCGGGCCATGAGTTTCGTGGAGCGTTTACATTGGCGCGCGGCCGTCCAGACCTTCGATACGACGAAGCCCCTGCAGGCCGCCGATCTGGAAAAAATTCTCGAAGCGGCGCGCATGGCGCCCACGTCGAACGGCCTCCAGCCTTTCCACGTCCACGTCGTGAGCGACGCCGAGACGAAGGAAAAGCTCGGGGCCGCGGGCTACCGCCAAAAGCAGTGGACGACGGCGCCCGTGACGCTTGTCTTCACGAGCCGCCACGACGTCGGCGCGCGCATCACCGATTACATGGACCTCGCGGCCGGCGGCGATCCCGCGCGTCGCGAAGCCCTCGGCAAGTTCGAAGGCAGCCTGCGCCGGTGGGCCGAACGTCTGAGCGAAGAGCAGATCTTCGAATGGGCCTCGCGGCAGGCCTACATCGCGCTCGGCTTTGCCATGGCGGCTTGCGCCGAGCTCGGCATCGACAGCTGCCCGATGGAAGGCTTCGTGCCGGCCGAGTTCGACAGCATTCTGGGGCTGCCGCCGGGGCGCAAGAGCGTCGTGGCGCTCAGCATCGGTTACCGCGATACGACCGTGAAAGTGCGCGACAAGCTGCGCTTCTCCGAAAAAGACCTATTTACCCAAGGAGTCTTCAAAAAATGAAAACCCTCTCCCTCGTTCTCGTCGCTTCGGGGCTCTTCGCTTCGTCGGCCGCCTTCGCGAATTGCGGCGGTAGCGATGCCACGGCCTGCGTTCAGGCGCCGAACCGCAAGGTCAGCTTCGCGATGCCCGAAGGCGGCGCGGGCGCCCCGGTCGTGAAGAAGGGCGAGACGGCCGTGTTCCTGGTCAAGGGCATGCACTGCCCGAGCTGCGAATCCAAGGTGACCAAGGCCATCGAGAACGCCGGTTTCTCGGCGAGCCGCATCGCCGTCGACCACGCGACGGGCCGCGCCTCGTTCGAGTGCGGCGCGAAGACCTGCGATCTTTCCACGCTCTTCAAGAAGATCGACTCGCTCGGTTACAAGGCCAAGCGCGAAGCCGTCGGGGGCTAAGGCTTGGCGGGCGCGGATTACATCCCGGGTTTCGGCAACGACGTCTCGACGGAGGCCCTCGCGGGCACGCTCCCCGTGGGACGAAATTCGCCCCAGCGGGTCGCGCACGGACTTTACGCCGAACAGCTGAGCGGCTCGGCTTTTACGGCCCCGCGCAGCGAGAACAAGCGCACGTGGACCTACCGGATCCGCCCTTCGGTCGTGCAGGGCGTCTTCCAGTCTTTCGCGCTTCCGTCGCTCAAGAGTGACTTCGATCCGGCCCACCTCGACCCGAGCCCGATGCGGTGGGACGCCTACGAGCTTCCGCGCGCGGGTGTGGATTTTCTCGAGGGGCTGACGACGATTTGCGGGAATGGCTCGGCGCTCGAACAGCGCGGGCTCGGCGTTCACCTTTACGCCTTCGATCGCCCGATGAAGGATCGCTTCTTTTACTCGGCCGACGGCGAATGGCTCTTCGTTCCGTGGGAGGGCACGCTCGTGCTCGAGACGGAGCTCGGTCGGCTCGAGGTCGCGCCGGGTTCGATCGGCGTCGTTCCGCGCGGCGTGAAGTATCGCGTCGAGGCGCTCGGCGGGGGCCGCGCGCGCGGTTACGTCTGCGAAAACTACGGGCGCTTCTTCCGCCTGCCCGACCTCGGTCCGATCGGCGCCAACGGACTCGCGCAGCCGCGCGATTTCGAAACGCCCGTGGCGCGCTTCGAGGAGCGCACGGGGAACTTTGAGCTCGTCGCCAAATTCGGCGGCCGGCTTTTCCGCGCGTCGATCGGGCATTCGCCCCTCGACGTCGTCGCGTGGCACGGCAACTACGCGCCCTATCGCTACGACCTTTCGCGCTTCAACACGATCGGCTCGATCAGCTTTGATCATCCCGATCCTTCGATCTTCACCGTGCTGACTTCGCCGAGCGATCAGGCCGGCACGGCCAACTGCGACTTCGTCATCTTCCCGCCGCGCTGGCTCGTGGGCGAAGACACCTTCCGCCCACCTTACTACCACCGTAACTGCATGAGCGAGTTCATGGGGCTCGTGAAGGGTGTCTACGACGCCAAAGAAGCGGGTTTCGTGCCGGGCGGATCGAGCCTGCACAACGCGATGACGGGGCACGGCCCGGACCGCGCGACCTTCGAGAAGGCGTCGAGCGCCAAGCTCGCGCCGCAGAAGATCGACGACACGCTCGCCTTCATGTTCGAAAGCCGCTACGTCTTCGTGCCCACGGAGTGGGCGCTCAAGACGCCGCTGCGTCAGGCCGGCTACCGCGATTGTTGGCAGGATCTGGGCGCGGAGTTCCGGCGGCCCTGATGGCGAAGATCGTCATCGTGGGCGGAGGTTTCGCGGGGCTGCGGGTCGCGCGCGAGCTCGCCGGCGACGCGCGCTTCGAGGTCACGCTCCTCGACCGACGCAACCACCACATCTTCCAGCCGCTGCTTTACCAGGTCGCGACGGCCGCGCTGAGCCCCGCCGAGATCGCCGTGCCCCTGCGCACGACGCTCGCGGGCGCGACCAACGTCGAGGTGCGCCTGGCCGAGGTGCGCGACGTCGACCTGGCCGGCCGTCGGGTCGTGACGGATCGCGGGGACTTTCTCTACGACCGTCTCGTGCTCGCTTGCGGCGCGACCCATAGCTACTTCGGCAAGGAAGAGTGGGAGCCTGTAGCGCCGGGGCTCAAGACCCTCGAGCAGGCGACCGAGATCCGGCGCCGCGTGCTGCAGGCCTTCGAGGAGGCCGAGAACGCAAGCGTGCCCGAGCTGGCCGCCTTCCACCAAAGTTTCGTCGTCGTGGGCGCTGGCCCCACCGGCGTCGAGCTCGCCGGGACGCTCGGCGAAATCAACCAGTTCTCCATCTCGGGAGATTTCCGCCGGCTTTCGCCGAAGGACACGCGGATTTACCTGATCGAGGCGGGCCCGCGCATATTGCCGAGTTTCTCCGAAGCGCTCGGGGCCCGCGCGCGTCGCGACCTCGAGTCGCTCGGCGTCGAAGTCCTGACCGGCACGAAGGTGCTGGGGATCGACGACAAAGGCGTCGACGTCGAAGGCGCGCGCACCGGCCGCATCCGGGCGGCGACCGTGCTCTGGGCGGCGGGCGTGCAGGCTTCGCCGATCAACCGGCGTCTCGGCCTCGCGCTCGATCGCGCGGGCCGCGTGCCCGTGGGCGAGGATCTGTCGCTCGCGGGTCACCCCGAAGTCTTCGTCATCGGCGATCAGGCCCACCGCGAGCAGGACGGCAAAACGCTTCCGGGGGTTGCCCCCGTCGCCATGCAGCAGGGGGCCTTCGTCGCGCGCGCCTTGCGGGCCGAGCTCGAGTCGCGGCCGCGCGGGGTTTTCCGCTACCGCGATAAGGGCCAGATGGCCACGATCGGCCGCAGCCGCGCCGTGGCCGAGGTTGGCCCGCTCCGGATGACGGGGTGGCTGGCGTGGATGGCTTGGCTCTTCGTGCACATCCTCTACCTGCTCGACTTCCGGAATCGCTTTTTCGTGCTCTTGGAATGGACCTGGAGTTACGTCAGCTTCCGCCGGGGCGCGCGCCTCATCCTTTCGAAGGCTTGGCGCAGCTTCGGGGATTCCCCGAAAGCCGCGGAATAGCGGGGCGGGGGCCTTGTCAGGCTCCGAGGCTTCGTCTAATTAAATTCACCGTTCGTTCAGTTCGGGCACGTAGCTCAGTTTGGGAGAGCGCCACAATGGCATTGTGGAGGTCGTCGGTTCGATCCCGATCGTGTCCACCATTTTTCAGGAAGCAAGATCTCCTGAATTTGGTCTTCAAAACCTAAATCACTTTAATCACAACCAATAAGATTCGGGCACCTAGCTCGACAGCCGCTGCTCGAACTTCACAGAAGTTCACACGAATTCACGGGGTTTTTCTTGGTTGGTCTTGGTCCAGTCTTGGCGCCATAGCAATCCCGGGCGTTTTTGCGCAATAGCAGTTTCTGCGCTGCTCCTACCTATGAAACGAACTTACAAGCGCACTCTCCAGAGGGTGCTATGGGACGTGGATTCTAGGTAGCTACTTTCGGTCCAGAAAGCCTCTCCGAGTTTTCGATTGCGAAACAAAAGGAGGAAATATGGACCGACGTTTAAGCAATCGTTTCGTGAACAAAAGTGTCTCGAAAGAGGCTCTTGCCATCAAGGCCCTGAGGCTCGCAAAAGGCCTTTCTCGTAGGGAAGCCGGAGCGCTCTGTGGATGTTCCGCAAGGGCCTTCGAACAGCTCGAAAATGGACGGTGTGGCTTCACCGGGAGGCGGACAGAACGCATCATCCGAGCTCTCGGCTACTCAATGGCGGACTTCGATGAAGCCGCAAAAGATCCCGAATCTCTGATCCAGACCGTAACGGTGGCGGCTCAGGATGAGGAACCGAAAGAGCGAAAACCACGACGAAGCTGTTTCAGAGTGATTACCAAAGAAACTCGTATTTTGCGGATACTCCGAGAGCGGCGGGGGTTGACCCAGAGTGAGGCCTCAGTGCGCTGCGGATACACCTACGCTATTTTGGGGCAGATCGAAAATGGGCGCATCAATTTACCCCCTACGCGGATCAAACACATTGTTGGCAGCCTGGGCTACAGCATGGACGAATACGAACGTCTCATGGAGGCAGAGATACTGAGAGATGAACTCATTGCAGAGTGTACGGCGCTTATTAGCCAACTCGATGACCATAAGATTTCTTCGGTTAGGACGGTGATTAAATCGCTAGGGGGTTGGAGATGAGCAGAAGAATCTCTTTGGGGCTAGGATTCCTTATAGGCATAGCGAGCGGACAGGGGTTCATTCAGAAGTCCCCGGACGAGTTGGTTTCCTGGGTACGTCGGATATATTTTGATCAGATCAAATTGCTTAAGATCGAGTGGGGTAATCCTGGCTTTTGCACCGAATGGGACCGCGACTACGATGCTCAAACTAAATCCTGCGGTAGACGCAGAAAATTTATCAAACGCTACATGCGGACTAACTGATCCTACGTGTGCTTCTCGGGGACCAGCCGTCCGGGAAGCACCTATTGCTCTGGAAGTAGGTAAGACAAATTGATCCGGAAAAGCTGGTAAAACGAAAGCCATTACCTACCAAGCCCCCGATGTGGTTCGTGGGTACTGGC
>DDRA01000170.1:39787-41856 GCA_002343545.1 Bacteriovoracaceae bacterium UBA2428 | reverse complement strand
GTACTGGGAGGGAGTCTATCCAATGGCTTGGTGGGCGCATGGGCCGGGAGTCTCGGCGCCTCGGAACCTCCAAGCTTGACGTGATTTTCCCTAGACCCGCAGAAATGCGCATAGTTGCTTCTATGCGCAACTATGCAACTCGCAAATTTTCAGCCCTCGGCGCTCTTTCAGGCTTTGTCGGACCCTATCCGTATTCGAATTATTCGGCTGCTTGCCTCCGCGAAAGATGAAATCTGCCTTTGCGAGTTGGCCGGAAGTCTCGATGAGCCGGAGTATAAGCTTTCGAGACATCTTAAAGTCTTGCGGCAATCGGGTTTGCTGTCGGCTGAGAAGGACGGTCGGTGGGTTTACCATCGCTTGGCCAGGGGTTCCCAGCTGAACTTACTTTATCGGTTCATTCGAGGGATCGACGATTCGGATCGTCAACTCGGAAAAGACCTGAATCGCTTTAACGAACTACGGGAACTTCGCGGAGGGGAAAGATGTCGGTCATTGCCGCGCTCGTCCTCCGTCGCATCGGTTTGAGGGGACTAAAGATGCTGCGACAAGTGTTTTTGACGTTGGCTATTGGGCTTAGCTGGGCGCCGAGTGCTTCTGCTGAGCAGCCTATTCCGGAGGGTCTAGAATCTCCGCGTATTGTCGTTCACCTTTTGGATTATTTGGCGAAAGACTACGCAGGTGCAGTTGATGCCACTGGCAAGGTCCTTAGCGAGAGCGAGTACGCCGAGCAGGTCGAGTTTGCGAAGATGGCGGTCAAAGCGGCCGAGACACAGCCCGCTTTGAGTTCCAGTTCGTCGCTTAAGCAAAGTCTTGCGACGTTCCTAAGCGACATTCAATCGAAGGCTTCACCTGAAAAGGTGGCTCCGCTCGCCCGAGAGATCCAGCGAGAGGTCATTCGGTTGGCTCAGATTAAACTTGAGCCCATACGCTGGCCGCTGCTCGAATCGGGTCAGCGACTCTTTGCGGCCAATTGTGTGTCGTGCCATGGCGCCACCGGCGCGGGTAACGGCCCGCTTGGGGAAGGACTGGACCCGCCCCCGGCTAATTTTGTCGATGCCGAGGGGATGAAGGCACTCACTCCCTTTGCCGCGTTCAATACAATTCGCCTCGGCGTTCCCGGCACCGGCATGGCTCCCTTTGCGCAGTTCTCAGATCAGGAAGTTTGGGAGCTCGCTTTCTACGTTAACTCACTGAGATTCTCTAAGCCGACTGAAGCGGTGGAGTTTCCCGCGGATTGGTCTCCGGAGAACGATGAGGTCCTAGGGAGGGTCGCATCTCGCTCAGACAATGCTTTGAAAGATGAGATGACGGGGAGCGTGGACTTCAAAGATAAACTCCTAGCGGCCCTTCGGTTGCATGAAGGCAAACGCGACCAGATGAGCTTCCTGACCATCGCTTCTACGAAGCTCAAAGAAGCTGGCGATCACTTTGACTCAAAAGAGTTTGAACTTGCTAAGACGAAGGCGCTCCAGGCCTACCTCGAGGGCATTGAGCCAATTGAGCCTAGGCTCCGGGCAACGGATCCCCAGTCGCTCGTCGACATCGAAGACGCCATGGGACGAGTGCGCCTTGCGATTGAGTCTCGAAGCGAAGAAACGGGTTTTGCGATCGCGGAAGCTCAAGAGAAGATCGTTGGACTGCGCCCGCTACTGACCGACCACGAAATGTCGGAGGGAATGGCATTCCTAGCATCTTTTTTCATCATTCTTCGTGAAGGCTTCGAGGCGGTGCTGATCATTCTCGCTCTTCTTGGTGTTGTGCGTGCCGCCGGTTCAAAGAAGGCCGCGCTGTACGTTCACGGTGGGTGGCTCACGGCGACCGTCATTGGGATTGTGGCGTGGTTTCTCTCGGGGTGGCTGATGGCCTCGAGTGGGGCAAGCCGCGAGTATCTCGAAGGTATAACCTCGGTTCTCGCCGTTCTTGTCCTCCTCTATGTGGGATTCTGGCTCCATCGCCAGACGGAAATTGGCAGATGGAAAGCCTTCCTCGAAGTGAAGGTTAAACATTTCCTTTCGGGTGGAAATCTACTCGGACTCGGCTTTATCGCTTTTATGGCAACGTTCCGGGAC
>DDRA01000170.1:24961-39693 GCA_002343545.1 Bacteriovoracaceae bacterium UBA2428 | reverse complement strand
CGGGAAGCGCTCGAGACGGTTTTGTTCCTTCGGTCGATTTGGCTGGATCTCGGCCAGGAAGCGAAAGTTGCGCTCTTTGCCGGGGTCGTCAGTTCTTTTGTACTCGTGATTCTCCTTTCGTGGATTGCGCTGAACTACTCTCGTCGTCTCCCGCTTAGAACTCTGTTCAATGCCTCGAGCGCGATGATGCTGGTTCTTGCGACGATTCTCGCTGGTAAGGGGGTCCATGCACTCCAGGAAGCGGGAGTTTTCGATGTTGGGGCGGTTCCCTTGAAAATGCGATTTGAGTTGTTTGGTTTCTATCCGACCAGCCAAACGTTGCTTGCTCAGGTGGTAACGGCGCTCCTCGTAGGTATGCTTTGGTACTTGGGTACACGTCCTTCTTCGAAAGTTGCGGTTGAGAGTAGGACAAAATGAGTTCGGTACAAATTAAGTCGATTTTCCGAATTCCAATGATGGATTACCCGTTGGAGGAAAGGCTTGTTCGGATGGCTGTCGGAGAAGAGCCTGTCCGGCAAATGGAATTTGACCTTCCGGCGCGAACCGTCACGATGGTTCACAAAACTGCCCCGACCGGATTCTCGCTAAGCTAGCGCCCCTCAATTTCGGGGCGGTCCACGTGGAAAGCCGCCCTGTTTCGGAAAAAGAGACGGAATGTCTTCGATTCTCTAGCGCTAAGCAAGGTGACAATGACCGTGCGGAGATGAAAGTTCTTAAGATTCTCCTCGGAATCAACGCGCTTCTCTTCGTGGTCGAGATTACGCTTGGATTTGTTGCCCAAAGCGCGGGTTTGATTGCGGACTCCATGGATACGTTCGCGGATGCGGCCGTCTACGGCGGTAGTCTTCTCGCCGTGGGCCGCTACATTCGGTTGCAGCGGAAGGCGGCTCGCGTGAGTGGCTACATGCAGATGGCATTGGCGGCCTTTGCTTTGTTCGAGGTAGCGCGACGGTTTGTTTTCGGAAGCGATCCGGAGCCCGGCTATATGATGGGGGTGGCGTTCCTTGCGTTGATTGCCAATGTGATCTGTCTTTGGCTCATCTCGAAGCACCGGGACGGCGGGGTTCATATGAAAGCGGGTTTGATTTTCTCTGCCAACGACGTCATCGCCAACGCCGGGGTTATCTTGGCTGGCTTGCTCGTTTCGATCTTTGGTAGCCCAATTCCGGATTTCGTGATCGGTCTAATTATTGCTGTCGTAGTTTTCCGGGGATCGCTAGCAATTCTGAAAGTTTCTCTACCGACCCAATAGTTTCGTGCTCGTTTCAGGAGCCAAATAGTCTCGGTCGCGATCAATCCGCTGATCATTCTCCCGAGAAGCCGGAGTCCCGAAATTGTGAGAGCGGGTTCGGCGCCAAACGACGCAAAGAGCTCAAGGTGCGCGACTAGTGAAGACTCTTGGGTGAGTCACGGGGTGTTAAGCGGATAGCGTTTTTTGCCAGTTCTCCACAAATTCTTTTGGTGAACGCATCCCGAGCGAGCTGTACGGATGAAGTTCGTTGTCGGTGTTTCTACAACCCTCGATCTTTTCCTTCGCGTCGCCAAGATCAAAGAAGACGTGTTCGTTGAGGCGATCGTCGCGCAGTCGCGAGTTGAAGCTTTCGATGAACGCGTTTTCGTTTAGCCTGCCCGGTGTGATGAGCTCGCGCTCGATGAGGTTCTTGCCGCACCAATCGAAGAGCACTCTTGAAATGAATGGATTCCTTGGTGAAATCGTCGACGACGGTGAGGCGCTTTGAGTTTCCGCTTTAACGGCAGCTGGTTGAAGGCAAAATCGATCGACCAGACTTCGTCGGGACGCGAAGCCGCAGGCGGCGCTATGCGCGGAACGTCCGACCTGTTTTTCCGCTTGTGGCGTTTATGCTGCATTTTTTCCTAGGTGTAAATTCGTTCGGCTCGTTTGTGTTTCTTCACGCGGCCTTCTTTACGAAGGATCGAGTGAAAGCGTGGCGGTCCCCAACACCGGTGGTGCTCGACGAGCTTTTGTAGGTGCTTTTTGACGGCAAGATCCGCGCTCGGATCGCTCTTTCGGGCCACTTTATGCGGTGTGACTCATCTTTCAAGATTCACGGTTTTCGGGGGGAGCCGCGTGGTATTGGCAGGTGATTGGGAATTTGTTCGACAGTCCTCAGGTGAGTTGACCTATAGGGTGCTTCGGATGCACGAGGCTCAGGTCGATCTGCTCAGGGTCGATTGGGGGCAGCCGGGCTTCTGCACGGAGTGGGATCGAGACTACAATGCAAAAACTCGTTCATGTGGAAGGCGCGGAGAGTTTATCGAACGGCGCTATCCGCAGTGACGTTTCTGGCCGTTAGGGAGGCAACGCTTCTCCTATTTAAATCAGGCGGCGCGTCGGCGAAGGCTGGTGCGATCTCCGAAAAGAGGTTGTGTCTCAATTAAGCGTACTAGCAGCAGGAGCGGCCTGAATCGTATCTAGCGTCATGCCAGCAGCTATCATGCGTATCATCATGGTCCCAAGAGTAAGCAGGGACTGCCTCTTCTCGGCACTCTCGAGTCGTTTTTCCGGAATTCAAACAGGCCGCCATTTTCTCGTGACTCTACTTTCGCTGCGCGAGCTGCTTGGTTCGGGTTTTGCTGATCGCGTGCAGTATTAGCGTATGCCAAAGCACCGAAAAGACCCGCGGACAAGATAAACGCCTTCATCATGGAAACCTCCTTCAAATGGTTCATATTGCTTAAGGTACCATACTTGCATTTTAGTGCAAGTATGGTAAGATTCGATGGATGCATGTAGTTGTGCCGGACGGATTTGAGGTATTTCAGGCGCTTTCGGATTCAACGCGACTAAGAATTGTGCGCCTATTGGCTGCAACTCGTGACGAAGCTTGTCTTTGTGAATTGGTCGATTGCCTAGGCGAAGCTGAATACAATATTTCGCGGCACTTGAAGATACTTCGAAACGCAGGGCTTCTCTCCGCCGAAAAAGAAGGTCGGTGGATTTACCATCGACTGGTGTCTGGTTCGAAGGTCTTCCAATCTCTCGCTAAGTGCATTTTGCTTTTCCCCGATCACACGAGAGTTTTTGAGTCGGACCTCAAGCGATTTTCTGAACGCATTCCTATCCGGTCGGAAGGCAGATGCCGAACACCTTCAGGCGACAGCAAATCCGGTGCAACCGGCAGTCTTGGCGGGTGAACAGTGACCACCCAGAACGCGCCTAGAGGCCCGGGCAGTAGCCTCTCGTTGCTATTGATCTTTGCCGCCTTTTTCACGGTCACATTTGGTTCACTAGCTGAGGCAGCATCGCCGAACACTCTTACGCCGGTACCTTTTGAGGAACTTTCATCAGAGGTAAAGAAAGCTGTTGGAGTTAGAGGAGAGATTGAAGCCTCTGAAGACCCCGACGTCCTTACGGTAAAAGTCACACTCAACGTTCGTGGGCGCTTTCATCTCTACGTCGATAAGACGGCTTTTTGGGTTTTGCCATCGGCACGTGACAACAAAGAGTTATGGAAAATTAGCGGTATTGAAAAAGCCAAAACAAGTAAGTTTCTTGATCCCATCACCAAAACTTACATGGATGGCTACTCCGGTGAGTCTGTTTTCCGCGTAGGCCTTGCGAAGACAGAAGGCTCGCCTGCAGTTAGTTCCGAAAGTGTTGATCTAGGCGTTACGTTTCAGGCCTGTGATGCCAATATTTGCTTCCTGCCTGCGGCGGTGAAGCTCGCTCTTGCGCCGCCATCCACCCAAGCAGCTGTTCCAGATGCCTATGGCGAGAAAGAGACATACTGGGATCGTGTGAACGCATATTTTCAGGAAAGCCTTGCGTTCTTAGAGGAAGGAATAACCTCACCGATTGGTCTGTTGATTGTTTTTTTGGCGGGCCTCCTAACGGCATTTACCCCTTGCGTCTATCCGATATATCCAATCACCTTGGCACTTTTCTCTCGATGGGGCTCTCAACATAAGAGCTCAAGCGTCCTACTTATCTTGAGCTACTGTCTCGGCATGACGCTTACCTACGCAGTTCTTGGCACTCTTACCGTTGCAAGTGGCTCGCTCTTTGGCTCGTTAACTCAAACTCCATTTTTTTTGATTGGGATAGGTCTTCTTATCTTAGTCTCGGCGGTGTTTTTTTCCGGCGTCGTGGCCTTTCCGATGCCGGGCTTTCTAGTTAACACGTTAGCAAAACCGGAAGGCGAAACCGCAGAGCCGGGAAAGTATTCGCTTTCGCAAAAAATTGCCGCTATCTCAAAGGCTGGTTTCATGGGTGCAGGGATTGGAGTGGTTGCGGCTCCGTGTGTTGGCCCCGTACTAATGGCTATTTTGGTATGGCTTGCAGCCGCAGCGGCGCAAGGAAACCTCCCCTATCTTGAAGGCTTTTTTCTCCTCTCCGTATTTGGTGTGGGAATGAGCCTTCCGTTTCTTGTCCTTGGATTCCTAATGCTGTCGCTTAAAAAGAAGCTTAGGGGAATTGGTCGTTTTACTCCGTTCGTGAAAGCTTTTGGCACTTTGCTTATGTGCGTTTCCGCGCTGTTTTTTCTTGTGCCTGGAGTCAGGCTTCTTGGTGAAAGCGCAGTTCCCGCGAATTCAGAAATCAAATACCCAGTACGAAGTTTCAGCGAATGGACGAAAACTAAGTTTACGGTAATAGATTTTAGGGCCGATTGGTGTCCGCCCTGCATTCAGCTTGAAAATGAAACTTTTTCTCACCCAAGTGTAGCAACCCTCTTTGAGTTGGGGACATGGGAAATGGTTCGGGTCGATATGACAACTTCAACGCAGGATACTGATGCATTATCGAAAGATTTTGGCGTCGTAGCCCTTCCGACTGTGCTTCTTGCTGCGCCGGGCGGCCGAGTTTGTGCGAAATTGAAACTCTTCGGTTTTGAAAATGCTTCAAGGTTTCTTGCGCGCCTGAAAAGAGCTGAGAGGGAATGCTAGTGTCAGCTCAACCAGGCAGTCACCGTAGAATCTACATCATCATGCTGCTGATTGCCGCAGTCGTCTTCTCTCTTGATATCTGGACGAAAAGTCTGGCCGAAGCAGCCTTTGCTCGTGAAGGAGATTTCACAGAAGTCTTTGGCTGGTTCAATTTTACCCTAACTTATAACCACGGCGCGGCGTTCGGAATGTTGAAGAATTTGCCCGAATCTATTCGAAAGGGAGTTCTTCTGCTTTTGCCGCCGGCTGTCCTTCTTGTCCTTTGGCGCAGCTACGTCTCAAAATTTAAACCCTCCGAGATTCTGGGACCGATCTCAATCGGGCTGGTGATTGGTGGAGCTATTGGAAACTTCTGGGATCGACTTCCTGATGGCCGCGTAACGGACTTTATCGACTGGTACTACCGAAGCGATAATGGCTGCTTACCTCAATTTTTTCCGATCAGCCCAGGCACCTGCCACTGGCCAATATTTAATCTTGCAGATTGCGCCATTATGTTGGCAATGGGGCTCCTCATCATTCAGTCTTTGAGAGTTGGAAAAGACGGAGGCATAAGCGGTTGATGTCTCACCTTGTATTCAGCACTAATCCTATTAAGACAAGACTGCTTTACCTGGCTTGGATTGTAGCCATAGGGGCAACTCTAGGTAGCCTTTTCTTCAGCGAGGTAATGAAGCTACCCCCGTGCTCTTTGTGTTGGTACCAACGTATTTTCATGTACCCACTAGCCATCATCACTCCGCTTGGAATTGTGATGCGCGATGCTCGAACCGCTGTATACGCATTCGCGCTAGTAGGTCCTGGGCTAATCGTAAGCATCTATCACAATCTTCTCTACTACCACGTTATCCCCGAAAGTCTTGCGCCTTGTGTGCAGGGTGTCTCTTGTACCACGAGGCAGCTTGAGTGGTTTGGTTTTGTAACAATTCCGCTACTCTCTCTTTTCTCCTTTTTATCCATTTTCATCTTAATGACCTGGCAGCTTCGTTTGCAGGAGCGCCAAGGGAAAGGTTTCCTTTTATGAAAAAAGAACTTTATGTAGTTTCAAGCATTGCAGTTATAGCCGTCGCCCTATTCTTCGTTGGAACTTGGGCATTTAAGAATAAAGAGCAGAATGTTCAGGCTGAGAAAGAAACAAGTATCTCGGCCTCACAAAATAGACTCATAAGAGACGGTGCACTCAGCTTGGGGCCTTCGATGGCTAAAGTGGTTGTCGTCGAATTCCTTGATCCTGAGTGTGGCTCGTGCCGAGCTTTCTATCCGAAGGTCAAGCAGCTGACTAAAGAGTTTGAAGGCGTCCGCTTTGACTTTCGATATATGCCCTACCATCGGAGCTCTGTACTTGCCGCTCAGGTTATCGAGTTTGCGCGCGAGCAAGACAAGGGCTGGCAAATGCTTGAGACTCTACTTGAACGGCAGGCAGAGTGGGCGGATCGCGCTGAACCGCAAACTAAACTCATAATGTCGTACGCCCGCTCAGTTGGGCTCGACATGATCGCGCTCCAGTCGGCTATCGATAGCGGAAAGTATGTCGATCTTATCAAGCAAGATGAGCAAGTTGGGGTAGAGGTAGGCGTCAAAGGAACTCCTTCATTTTTTGTGAACGGTAGAATGCTTATGGAGCTAGGTGAAGAATCGCTTCGACGACTGATCCAGGAAGAACTCTCGAAATAGGGAAGCAGTCATGAAAACATTTCAAACAGTCTTTAGTGTAAAAAAAATGGATTGCCCTTCTGAGGAGCGTCTTATTCGAATGGCCTTTGACGGCAATCCTCATGTTAAAAAGTTGGCCTTTGACCTTACTGCGAGGGAGTTGTCTGTTGTTCACGCTGGAGATCCGGCTGGGTTGCTATCTGTACTCGTGCCTCTGAACCTCGGCGCCTCACTTAAAGCATCGCGCAACATTGAGTATGATGAGTCCATTATTGACGACGAGCATGTTGATCCGATTGGCGAAGCCAGAGTCTTAAAACAGCTCTTGGCGATTAATGGCGTGATGTTTGTTGCCGAGATTATTTTAGGTTTTATCGCTGATTCAACGGGCCTCATCGCCGACTCACTCGACATGCTGGCTGACGCTTTGGTTTATTCGCTAAGTCTTTATGCCGTTGGAAAGGCTGTACAGCTTCAAAAACGATCGGCAAAGTTCAGTGGCTACCTGCAAGTAACGCTAGCCACGGGAGCTCTCATTGAAGTTGTCAGGCGATTTATTTATGGTTCAGAGCCCGAGTCGCCTCTCATGATGGCGACAGCCGCAGTGGCCCTCATTGCAAACGTAACCTGCCTTCTGCTGCTCTCCAAGCATCGCACGGGCGGTGTGCACATGAAGGCGAGCTGGATTTTCTCGACAAACGACGTAATCGCCAATGCCGGGGTTATTCTCGCGGGCTTTGTTGTTTACCTGACCAAGTCTGCACTTCCCGACCTTGTTATCGGGGCCATCATTGCGATCATTGTGTTCAGGGGCGGTTTGGGAATTCTCAAATTGGCAAAATGAGTTCTATTGCCGATCTGTTGAGAGAGCTCTTCTGAGCAAGATTCCGCCGCGCAGAAAAAAATAGGATCCTAAAAGACCGCCAAGCGACCACCACACAACGGCGGCAAAAGTCAGATAGGCATCGACTGAGAAAAAGAACGAAACCGAGAAGCCGACCAAGGCAAGCATATGAGCGAGCCAATGTTTCTGGAGTTTTGCCACCTCGGGTTTGCTGAGGTGACCTGAACCCCGAAATCGCGACCAGTTGGGTTTAAAGAAGCTTCGTGTCATAACGGTCCCGAAGTTGGGCCGGGAGGATGCGATGAAGGCAAAGAAATTTACGGACGAACAAAAAGTTCAGGTGCTCGCGGAACTCGAAAAAGGAATGCCGCTAAAGGAGCTCACGCGAAAGCACGGCGTGTCCGAAGCTTCGATTTATTACTGGAAAAAGAAACTCGGCGGCCTCGGCACAAGCGACGTGAAACGTCTGCGCGAACTCGAAGACGAAAATCGCAAACTCAAACGCCTCGTGGCCGATCAAGCGCTCGACATCGTCGCACTGAAAGATATCAATTCAAAAAAGTGGTAGGGCTCGCCGCCAAACGTGAAGCCGCAGACTTTGCCGTCAAAGCGCTGGGTTTCACGGAACGTCGGGCCTGCCATCTCGTGTCGATCGTGCGCTCGACGTTTCGCCGCAAGCCCCTCCGGCCTGAACCCGCGGGGCTAAGAGCGCGCTTGAAAGAGCTCGCCGAATATCGCCGGCGTTACGGCTACCGGCGCTTGCACGTACTTTTGCGACGCGAAGGATTCACGGCGAATCGAAAGCTCGGCTACCGAATTTATCGCGAAGAAAAATTATCGCTGAAGATCCGAAAACGGAAGCGCTTGGCGTCGATGCTACGCGTGCCGATGGCCAAACCCACCGGTCCAAACCAGCGCTGGTCGATGGACTTTGTCTCTGATCAACTTGGACCAACGGGACGAAGATTTCGTTGCCTGAACGTCGTGGACGACTTCACGCGTGAATGCCTAGCGATCGAAGTCGATACGAGCCTCACGGGTCTTCGCGTCGCCGAGGTCTTGGAGAAAATCATTTTCGTTCGCGGAGCCAAGCCTAGGTCCATCGTAATCGACAACGGACCAGAATTCACCGGACGCAACCTCGACAGCTTTACGCACAAGAACGCCATCAAGCTCGACTTCATTCGACCCGGAAAACCGGTTGAGAATGCATTCATCGAATCGTTCAACGGAAAGTTTCGCGACGAATGCTTGAACGGACATTGGTTCGTGGATCTTCGGGAAGCTAAAGCTCGGATCGAAGAATGGCGAGAAGAGTATAACTGCCGCAGGCCGCACAGCTCGCTTGGGAATCTTACTCCAGACGAATTCGCTGCTCGGTTCGCGGCTTAATCAACGCGGAGTTTCTTCAAAACTCCCTGGTAGTGATTCGGGGTTCAGGTCAATTACATTTCAATAGTCTAACCGTTTAAAATGATTTAGCTTCGCCCACGCTATGGCGCCGCTTAGTTCAAAACTTATTTTTACGGTGTTTGTCGTTTTGTATGTGGGGGCTCGTAGCTATTGGGCCAGCAAAGCCGAGAAACGCCCTGCTCAGGAAAGTCGAATTTTCACTTGGGACCGGGTGAACATCGGATTGGTCGGTGTGTTCACTAACATCGTGTCGTTGCTCGCACTGTACACCTCTGTCCTGAGTTACTTTGATTATCCCCCGCAAGACGCATTGACCTTCCTCTCGCTGCCATTTTTGTTGGGAGGCTTGATCCTGTTTTGGATTGCGCATCGTGATCTTGGCGAGAACTGGTCTGTCAGTCTTTCGATCAAGAAAGATCACATGTTGATCACCAACGGTATCTTCAATCGAATCCGCCATCCGATGTACACGTCCATCTGGCTTTGCGCGATCGGACAGGCCCTCTGTATTCCAAATTACGTCGGCGGGTTGGGAGGACTCGTCACTTGGGCGATCCTGTATTTCGTCAGGATTAACAAAGAAGAACAGATGATGATTGAAAAATTCGGCGATCAATATCGCGACTACATGAAGAGAACAAAAAGGCTCATTCCCGGCGTATGCTAAGTTTTGATTCCGCGGTTCAAATCGCGCGTTCTTTAGAAGGCATTTCAGAAAAGGATCACTTTGGAAGTGATGCTTTTTACGCAAACAAGCGCATCTTTGCCACCTTCTGGCCCGATAAGAACGAAGTGAATGTGCGACTCAGTCCAGAAGAACAAATGCGCTACTTGGAAGAACCGGAAGCGTTCGTTCAAATCGACAATGCTTGGGGCAGGCAGGGATGGACGACTGTCTTACTGAAGTTTGTTTCGCGGAAGTCGTTTGAAAGTGCGCTTAAGGCTGCGTGGGCACACTCTGCTAAGTCCGTACCTAAGAAAAAGACGACTGGATCTTTCACCAAGTCGACAAAAACTAAGCCTCGTAAGAAACACTAACGCGCGGGGATTGGGGCGGCAGCCCCAGAGGCTTTGCCGGAGATCCGCTAGCGGTCTCCATTCTTGCCTACACTCCTGTTCCCTGACTTTAAATTTACAAAACTTGCATCTTCTACGTCTCTTCGAATGCTTCACTTTAGCTGATCAATCTTGCGCTCCTAAAAACCTGCGCTGAGCGTGAACCGGACTTACTTCTCTGAAAAGAAACCTGCTTTGATGCTCTCGTAAGCTTTTGCTGCAAGCGATGCGATGTCGGCCCACTTTGGATCTTCGAGGATCTGGGGGTCCATGTACCAATGCGCACGCTCACGTTGGAGTTGCCCCTTAATCGAGCGGACATTTTCCGATCTGACCGGGAGTCAGGGAATGGTAAGGAGAATGTGCGATGGAGTTTCAGTTAAATGCAGCGGGTAAGCGAATAATCCCTGGGGATTTTAAGCGGCAGGTTTTAAAGGAGCTGTCGCAAGGGAAGACAGCGGCGGAGCTGTCACGCGAGCACCGGATTCCGATGCAAAACATCATTCGTTGGCGTCGAAACGAGCTTCGGGCAAACGAGGCGACCTTCAAGAAGCAGATCACAAAGAGCGGCAAGTCGTCCGAGGAATCGGAGCTTCTGGCTGAATATCGTCGCGTCGTTGAAGAGAACAAGCTGCTTCGAAAGTCGTTAGCCAGCATGACGATGGACCGAGACATCCTGAAGGATGCGGTTGATATCGCGGCTAAAAAAAAGTGGATCTAGCGCGCACGCTGACCCAGCGAGCGAAATTCAAGGTTAAGCGGATATGTCGGGTGCTTGAGGCATCGAGGTCGAACCTTTACGGGTACAAATCGCCACGCAAAGCACGGTACGATCGGAAGGAAGATCCCGAGGTACTGAAGTCGATTTTGTCAGTGACGAAGAATCGAGCGACATACGGGTACCCTCGAGTAACGGCGCTCATCAATCGTGAGCGAAAGCAGCGACTGCTAGGTCCTTGGAACGAGAAACGGATTTTGCGCGTGATGCAGATGAAGGGCCTCCTACTGACAAAGCACACGGTGCGGCCGAAGCGACCGCACTTAGGTCAAGTCATGACGATCAAGTCGAATGTGCGGTGGTGCAGCGACATCCTCGAGATTCGGGCGTGGAATGGCGAAAAGGTCTTCGTGGCGTTCAGCCTCGACTGCCATGATCGGGAGATTTTGAGTCTCGTGGCGGAGAAGCGGGCGCTCTTTCACGGCGACATCATTCGACTTATGGACCAGTCGGTGACGAGCCGCTTTGGCGAGTTCGTCGAGAAGTTGCCGCACGAGATTCAGTGGCTCACGGACCAAGGGCCGCAGTACATCGCGCTGCAAACGAAGCTTTACGGTGCAGAATGGGGCTTTGATGTTCGAACGACGCCTTCATACAGCCCGGAGAGTAACGGCATGGCCGAGGCGTTCGTGAAGCTTTTCAAGCGTGACTACGTTTACACGAACGAGCTTTGGACGGGCGATTCGATCTTGCGGATGCTTCCGGAGTGGTTCGACGATTACAACCGTCATCATCCGCATTCGGCCTTGAAAATGAAGTCCCCTTTGGAGTACCGAGAACAACAGTCCTCAGACACTAAAGTGTCCGTTTAATCGGGGGCAACACCACCACACCCAGGAAGAACTACTTGAAGTCGTCCAACTTATACACGAGCGTAGAGGTCGCATTTTTGCTGCCGGAACCGTCGATATATCCACGGATCGAGGATTTTCTGACCGGTTAGGCGCTCGTTTTAGAAAGGGAGCGATCTTGGAGATCGGAGCAACGAATGAAACAACCCCGAAGCGTTGAGTCTGACATTCGAGGACCTACATTGGGCTACGAGTGTGGGGTAGGTGATGCTCGTCGGGGTTGTGCGATACAGGTGAAGGCTTGATGACTAGCATTCATCTTGGTCTCCTCTTGGCGATTCTAGGATTAGGGCAATGGATTTTGGAGACGTTTTTTGAAAGTCAGCCATTGGCCCGAAAGGCATTAAAGTCTGTTTCTTTTTTCGTCGCGGCTTTGGCGGTTTGGGCTGCGCATCTTGGTCGAATTGAGTCCAATGAACAGAGTTTGAAGGTTGCAGCCTCTGAGAATCAGGTGCTCAGTATTCAGAATGATTCTTTGCTCTTGAAGAATGAGAATCTTAGTCAGGCCATTCGAATACAGGAACTCACTAGCCGGTTGGCCATTGAGCAGGATCGCATAAAGACTCTAAGTGGGGTTGTAAAAGTGCGATTCTCGGGTGAATGGACTGAAGAAAACTGCCCTTTTAGCGCGTACACCATTGCGCTCCCTGTCCGTGACACCGTGCTTGCTAGGCTGGTCCCGAATGGAAATGGGGAGACGGTGGAGTTCACTCTAGTCGAGCTCTATCAGTTTCGTATTCTTGAGCCCGGCAAGAGAGCTGAGTTTTATGCAAAAATTGTGGCCAAAGAGAGTAGCGAGATCTTTGCTAAGAGCTCAGGGTCTCTGTCGACGTATCAGGGGGTCTATTTATCAATTCCATTTGTTCGGTGGGCTGGGTATGGGCGTCCGATACGGGTTGAGGACGCTGAGATTGCTCTTCATCTCAGCGGGCAGAGGCATATCGGTATCCGAAAAGTCTTGAATGGGCAGATTCAACCTTTTCCGCCACACCCAGGCCAAGGCCCGGATGTGGGACACCTTTTTGCTTCAGTTTGGATTAGGACAACGCCTGAGGACTTTCGGATAAGGGTACAGGGTCGAGGCATTTAGTTCCGAGCTCGCAGCTCGCCGTCGGCGTGAGATGCTCGTTCGGGATTGTTTGGCGCGCCTCCCGCATGTCTACCCACGGGTTCTCGGCTCGTGTTACATTTGAGGGAATGAAGAGAACCTTGTTGGTTGGATTGAGTGTTTGGATTTTTGCAGTCACGCATTCGGCCCAAGCTCAGGATAGGATCTACTCCTGCAAGCTGGAAACAATGTCGCATTTGTCTCATCGTATGGGAGCCGCGACCGAACTAAAAACTGGGCGGATGGAGGGTGAGGTGCGCACTCCAAAGGACGCCGAAGTAGTCTCAATTGCCGTCACCAAGGATCATGCGCTTTTTAAGAATTCTGGTCGCCAGTCAAAACTGACGAAAGTTGGTGATAGGTCATTTTACGAGAAGCTAGATTCTGGAGACGTCTTCTTTTGGACTCTAATCCCCGGATCGAAATTCTTTCCGACGTACTTTATTCACCAACAGCCAGCTCCTCAGGGGTCGCCCCAGTTTTTCACCTCAGCGTATCGGTGCGACTAATAGCGCAAGGCTAGGGTTGCGGGCCTATGGAGAATAGGCGCGCTAATAGTCCACGAGGTCCATGACAGCATTGTGGTCGTAATACCTCGCGTACGGGCTTTGTTCCGCTCGTTCTCGTAAGTTGGCGAGTTAATCTGCCCAGTAGGCGACTAGCGCCCGTCGTACTCCGCGAACCTTAAGAAAGCGCTGAGCGTCGGAAAGATCGCCGTTGAAATGGACCGAGAGGGCTCGATCCCCGGCTGTTCTATAGGCAGCCCTTTGGCAGCCGCCTCGGTGCTTCTCCAGTCACCTCTTTAATTCGGGAATATCGCGCGCGAGTTCATCCATTACGAGGCAATGATGATTCGCCGAAGTGTTTGCCGAGAAGACGACTTCGTGTGAGCCAATGCTTAGTGTGAACTGGCGTCCGCCCGCCGTAGGGGGAAATAGCTTCAGTGCCCATGTTCCCTGTGGGTCCAGGTGTCCGTATAGGCAAGTCGTAAGAAGCGACTCGTTCAAGTAGGACTTCAGTGCTCTGTCTTGTCTGAAGCGTTCGAGTTTCTCCCGGCCAACTTGTAGATCGAGGGGCGCGCTGTGAAGTGCGTTTTGCGCTTCCAGAAGAGAAGCCGAATAGAGTTCATTTGCTGAATTTGATTTCTTCTTGCTGCTGGAAAAGGCTCGATGAAGGCGGCGTTCTACTTTGCGCCAATCAGTTGCGTGCAGATAGTCGTAGACCTCCCACTCGCCGTGCTCACGATAGTGAGGCGTCGCATTGATGCCTCTCGTGCGGAGAGCGGGCGAATGCCTGGAGCCTCCGATTTTTATGTAAGGGCAAGTTACAGATGTGGCTGGGTGCGTCTTTCGTTTCGTGGGTGCGTCGAAGCGATAAGGGGCGTAAAAAGGTCGCATGGAATTCAAGGCCGTCCTCGCCGCTCGCCGGAGCGTTCGTCAGTTTGCGTCGGAAGCCGTTCCGGAGGCCGTGATCCGTCGGGCGCTCGAGGACGCCCTGCTCGCGCCGAATTCCTCGAACATGCAGCCTTGGGAATTCTACTGGGTCCGGACGCCGTCCTCGAAGGCTAAGCTGGTCGAAGCTTGCTTCTCGCAGGCGGCCGCGCGCACGGCCGCGGAACTCGTCGTGGCCGTTGCGCGGACGGACACGTGGCGCCGCAACCGCGCTCTCCTGCTCGAAAAGCTCGCGAGCGAAGGCCCCGTACCGGCCTACCTCACGAACTACTACCGCAAAGTCGTGCCGGCGGCCTATTGGCAAGATCCCTTCGGCTTGGCGGGTTTGCTCAAACGGATTTTCTTTGGCGTCGTGGGGCTTTGGCGGCCCGTGCCGCGCGGGCCCTCCACGCGCGCGGAACTCGTCGAGGTCGTGACGAAGACGACGGCCCTGGCCTGCGAAAACTTCATGCTCTCGGTCGTCGATCAGGGTTACGCGAGCTGCCCGATGGAAGGCTTCGACGAAAAGCGCGTGAAGCGCTTGCTCGGGCTGGGGCGGGCTTCGCGCGTCGTCATGGTGTTCGGCGTGGGGCGCGCCGCGAAGGCGCCGGCGCCTTCGACGCACGTGCGTCTGGCGTCGGAGCTCTTCCTGCACGAAGTCTAAGCGGACGGAGGCGGAGGCATTTAAAGGGGC
>DDRA01000170.1:23556-24844 GCA_002343545.1 Bacteriovoracaceae bacterium UBA2428 | reverse complement strand
CGGTCTAAGCGGACGGAGGCGGAGTCATTTAAAGGGGCTTCTCAAGATGCGAGGGATTTGGTATCAAAGACTCGTGGGCCCCAAGAAGTTCTTCTTTTCGCTCTTGATGCTGGGAGCCTTCGCGCTCTCCGGTCTCCAGGCCCGCTTCGAATCGATCACGCATCTTCAGACGGCTGAGCTGGCCTGCCAGGACGCGGCGGGTTGCCTCGACGAGGACCATGGCGCGGACCCGCACGACGAGGACCGCAAAGCCGATCATGCCCATGTCCACGTTCATGCTTGTACTTCTTGCGTGCTGCCGATCCGGCAAATCGCTTTGAGAAGCTTCGAACCCGCTACGTCGGCCCTCAAAGCCGCGACCGATTGGTCGGTCCCCGGCTCGCCGCACCTCGCTTCGCTTTTCCGTCCCCCGCGCGCTTAGTCGCCTTTTCTTCCGCCGCTTCCACTTAACGAAAGGGCCGTGAACGGCCCGTGCCCACCCTCGACCCACGCGTTTGGGCGCGTGGGTCCACGAAAAGGAAAACATGAAAATCTCAATGCCCATGCTTGGGCTTATTGGACTGGTCTTGAGTGCTTGCGCGACCGCGAAACCTCACGAAGGCGAACACCGCGGGTCCGTCGTCATGAAGACGGAGGGCGGCGAGGCGCACGTCTGCCTCGGCAACAAACAGGTCGCCGTGGGCGATGCCGTTCGCGTCGTCCGGCACGAATGCGTCGCGGAGAAGGTCGCCGGCGGCCGCGCCTCGGGCGCCGCCGAGTTCCGCTGCCGTCCCCGCACGATCGGGACGGGAACGATTCGCAAGGTTTACGACGCCCACTATTCGGTCGCGAGCTTCCCCGAAGGCGTCGACTTCAAGGAAGGCGATACGGTCGAGAAGGCCGCCTCGCGAAGCGAGTAAAGGGGGCGATCGTGGGAGGTCGAAAACTCGTTCGCCGTCTGTCCGTCCTCGTTCTCGTTTGCGCGGCTTCGTTTGCTTCCGTTCGGGCGTGGGCGCAAAGCGGCGTCTTTGGCCGCTACGTCGGGACCCTCAAGCACGAGCGACTCGGAAGGGAGCAGCTCGCGAAGCTCGACTTCGTGATGTCGCGGACCGCCGGCAACGAGCTCGACCTCAAGGCCGTCTTGACTCTCCACTTCGGCGACTTCCGGAGTGGGGAGTACGTCTCGTACCATTTCGACAAGGTTCACTACGGACTCGTGACCGGCGTTCTCACCTTCGACTCGGCCGACGAAGACGCGACGATCGTCACGACGCGTTTCGCGGCGGGAGAGCTCGTGGCCAAGCTGCGC
>DDRA01000170.1:446-23448 GCA_002343545.1 Bacteriovoracaceae bacterium UBA2428 | reverse complement strand
ACTCGACGGCGTGGCGAATCCGGCCCGGCCGCTCATCGAGCCGTTGAACGGCGAATACGTCGGCAAGTGCGAAGGCGAGAATCGGGCGCTCCAGATCCACACTTTCCGCTCCACCGGGGACTCCTCGCGCATCGGGTCGCCCTTCGCGGCCTACGACGTGCGGGCGCAAGTCGGCGTGCTCAACGATTCCCTCTGCTTCGACCAAGGGAGCGGGCGGGTGTGCAACCGCGACACCTTCACCCAGGGGACCTACGACTTCTACCGAGGCCAGCTTGAGCTCGTGGGCCGCCTCTCGAACCTTGACTGTAAAGTCGAGGGGAACGCGCTGAACTGCGGGGCGGGCTGTCGCTTCGAGCGGCGCTCTTCCGAGTCCCGCTCGCGCGAGTTCGCGCCGCCGCGAGCGAAGGCGAGCTTCGTGCGCGAGCAAGCGGCCGCTTCGTCGTCGCCTTCCGCGATCGCGGGCGCCTACCGGGGCTACGTCCACCACGAGTACCTCGACGCCTACCAGCCCATTCGCATCGACGTGGCCACCTACCAGGCCACGGACGGACGAGAGTCGACGCTCCGGATCTCGGCCGTGGCGACGCTCTTCTTCGGGTCGGAGCGCAGCCACGAGGCGATCGCCTACCGCTTCGAGCCGCGGGATTACCCGAATCCGATCCTCCGTTCGGACTTCGTCTTGAGTCGGCTGGACGACGACGTCGACGCCTTCCTCAAGGTCACGACGCTGAAGGACGGCACGATCCGCGGGGAGTGGTACTCGCTGCTCTTCGGCCGGGTGGGGTCCTTCGAGGCGGCCAAAGACGGCGGCGTGAAGCCCCGGCCCGACGCCCGTCGCGTCGTCCCGCTCACGGCCCGCTACGGACACGACACCTTCTCGCTCGATCTGAAAGTCTTCCAGGGCACGACGCCGCCCAACACCGAGAACCCGTACTATCCGCTGCAGCTTGGCGGCACGATGTGGTTCCGCGGCGCCGCCAAGGAGAACGTCGTCGCCGGCAGCTATGATTTTTACGTGGGGCGCCTCGCGCTGCTCTACGGCGACGACCGCCTTTTTAGCGCCAAACGCCATGAGGGCGCCCACTTGAGCGCCCTCATGACCTCCAACGGCTACGGCACGATCATGCCCGTCTTCGAGGCGCCCCGTCTGTTCAAAGTCTTGAACGAGGAGAAACCATGAACTTCTTCACCCGATACCTTCCTTCGCTCGCGCTCGGGGCCGCCTTTCTCGCGACCCCGGTCGCGGGGGCGCAAACCGAGTCCATCCAAGGGACCTACCGGACGGTCCTCAACCACGAACCCCGGGGCGCGGAGCCGACGAAGTACCATCAGTTCGCCACGCTCACGATTCGCACCGTGAACATCGGCGGCACGCTCAAGATTTCGGCGAGCGTGCGGATGATCTTCGGCGACTGGAGCTCGAACGAGTTCCTGACCTACGAGTACCCGGACGTGCCGATGAACCTGCTCACCCGGCAGCTGAGCCTCCGCGCCGACGGCAACGACGTGAGTTTCATCGGGACGCTTCGCAACGGCGCCATCACGGGGGAATGGTTTTCGTCGAGCGCGGGTCGCGTCGGTCGCTTCGCCGCCCAGAAGTCGCAGGTGCCCGCGATCGAGCGCGGCTCGGTTCTCGTGAAGACGGTCACCGGCCACTACCGCGGGACGCTCGTGAACACCCATCCCGAATCCAACCTTCCCGAGCGACTCAGCCTGTCGCTCGTCACGACGCAAACTCCCGCGGAAGGAGGAACGGTCGAGCTCCGCATCTCCGGCAACCTGCGCTTTTACCTGGGCGATTTCGGCTCGGGGGAGTTCGTCGAGACGCCGATCGCCGAGGCGAAGTTCAACTTCTACAACCGTTACCTCACCCTTAAAACGGCCCAGCACGGGATCACGCTGAAGGGCGTGCTTTCCCCCGACGGCGATTTCGTCGCGGACGTCTTCGCGGACGGCCTCGGCCGCGTCGGCACGATCGAATTGGAGAGCGTACAATGAGAAAGAACATCCGGCTTTTCGCGCTCGCGCTCTCGCTCGCGGCGCTGTCGGCTTGTAGCCAGCGCCGGCCGAGCGATCGCGAGATCGCCCGCCAGCGCGACATGAACTTGGCCGAGGTCAAACGCTCGGAGCTCGGCCAGGTCGGCGGCCGGTACGCCGGGAACTTGCTCGGCGCGTCCGATTACGAGCAGCCCGTCGTCCTGAATCTCGAGGTGCGCGACGTCCCGGAAGGGCAAAGCGGGGCGGGGGTCGATCCCGTGCTGGTGCCCAAGCTGATCGGCTACCTGCGCTTTCTTTACGGCAGCGAAGAGGTCGGCGAGTATTCCGACGCCCCGGTCGGCTCGGCGGAGTACTTCGCGGCCCCGGGACGCCTGAACCTCGTCGTCGTTCACTCGCAGTTCCAGGATCTCGTGCTCAACGTTTCGGTGCAGGGGGCGGATCTCGTCGGCGTTTGGAGCGCCGCCTCGGTCGGCGCGTCGGGGACGCTCCGGCTCTCCCGCGAAGGAGGTCGTTAATCATGTTTGCTCGTCAACGAGTCATCGCCTTGGGTCTGGGCGCGTTCTTCGCGCTTCCCGTCGGCGCCCGCGAAAAGCCCAAGGCCGCGGCGCCCGCCGCAGCGCCGGCGACGCCCGGCATCGCGGTCGACGAATCCAACTTCCGGAGCCTCTTTTCGCGATCCGCGCGGGAGATGGACGCTTCCCTCGCGCGCGAGGCGAGTCCCTTCCATCTGGAGTTCGGCGCCTCGTACCTCTCGTGGTCGGCGCTCGAGCTGTCGAACGCTTTCTTCTCGGTCGACTACGCTTCGCAGATGGGCGCGCTTCCCTCGGTGCAGATCTCGGCGTCGAAGAAGTTCGACGCGCGGGGATTCGGCGTCGAGCCGTTCGTCGCGGTGGGTTACGGGATGCGCGAGGCGCTCGTCGACGTGGTTTCGGCGCAGAGCGCCGTGCTCAAGGACTTCGTGAGCGTGCACGCGTTGCCCCTGGCGGCGGGCGTGCGCGTGAGCCACCCGCTTCGCGCGGCCCCGGCGGTCACGGCCTTCCTGGCGCCGTCGTTGGGGGCGCAGTTCTTCTACCAGAGCGGCGCGCTCGACGGCATGGACCAAGGCTACTGGATCCCGAACCTCGCGCTGCGGGGGGGCCTGAGCCTTTTCGAGACGGCGGCTTCGTCGCGGGCCCCCGACGCTTGGCTTGACGGAATCACGTTGTCCGGGGCGATCCACCGCGGATTGTCGGCGAGCGCGCCCCTGCGGGCGTGGTCGATCGAGCTCGGTCTTCGCGTCCTTCTCTAACGGCCTCCGAAATCGGCGAGGAATAGAATGTTAGATCTCATCATCAAGGCGGCCCTTCGGCACCGGCTCGTCGTTCTCGCCCTCGTGGCGCTGATCGTCGTATGGGGCGGGGCCACGCTCTTCAAACTTCCCATCGACGTCTTTCCGGATTTGAACCGGCCGACCGTGACGATCATGACCGAGGCGGGTGGCATGGCGCCCGAGGAGGTCGAGACGCTCGTGACCTTGCCGCTCGAGTCGAACCTGAACGGCCTCCCCGGGGTGCAGCGGATCCGCTCGTCGTCGGGCGTCGGCCTGTCCGTGGTCTACGTCGAGTTCGACTGGGGAACGGACATCTTCCGCAACCGGCAGCTCGTCGCGGAGAAACTCGCGGTCGCGGCGGAGCATTTTCCCGAGGGGATCCAGCCCGTGATGGGGCCGATCAGCTCGATCATGGGGCAGATCCAGACGATCGCGTTGTCCTCGAGCAACCCCGAAGTCACGCCCCTCGACCTGCGGACCCTGGCGGAGTGGACGATCCGGCCCCGGCTCCTCACGATCCCGGGCATCGCCCAGGTCATCTCGATCGGGGGCGGGCTCAAGCAGTACCAGATCCTTTTCTCGGCGACCAAGCTCAAGAACTACCAGCTCGACCTGCAGGCGCTCGACGAGTACCTGGGTCACGTCGGTACGAACACGACGGGCGGCTTCTTGGATAAGGATCAGAAGGAGTTTCTTGTCCGCAACATCGGCGCCGTGAAGAGCGTCGAGGATATCGAGAACACGGTCATCGGCGTTCACCTGGGCCGCTCAATCCTCATCAAGGACGTCGCCGAAGTGAAGATCGGCCCGCGCACCAAGCGCGGGGACGGTTCCTTCATGGCCAAGCCCGCCGTCGTGATGTCGATCCAAAAACAACCCGGCACGGATACCGTCGCGCTCACGGAGCGGGTCGACGCGGCCATCGCCGAGATCCAACGGACGCTTCCGAAGGGCGTCGAAGTGAACCCGGAGATCTTCAAGCAGTCGGACTTCATCGAGGTCTCGATCGCGGGCGTCAAGGGCAAGCTCAAGTACGGCAGCATCCTCGTGACGGTCATCCTGCTGCTCTTCCTGGCGAACCTCCGCATGACGGCCATCACGCTCACGGCCATTCCGCTGTCCTTCCTCGTGACGGCGATCGTCTTCGAGCTCTTCGGGCTTTCGGTGAATACGATGACCCTCGGGGGTCTCGCCATCGCCGTGGGCGAGGTCGTGGACGACGCCATCGTCGACGTCGAGAACGTCTTTCGGCGTCTCAAGGAGAACCGGGCCGCGGGCGCCAAGCGGTCGATCCTCAAGATCGTCTTCGAGGCGTCGAGCGAGGTTCGCAACTCGATCGTCCTCGCGACGGTCATCATCGCGCTCGTCTTCATCCCGCTCTTCGCGCTGGATGGACTCGAGGGTCGTCTCTTCACCCCGCTCGCCATCGCTTACGTGACGGCGCTGGGCGCGTCGCTTCTCGTGTCGCTCACCGTGACGCCCGTGCTCTGTTCTTTCTTCTTCCGGAACGCGGAGTTCAAGGAACACCACGAGACGAAGATCGTCACGAAGCTCAAGGCCTTCGATCGCCGCATCCTGGAGTGGGCGCTCGATCACCCGAAAAAAGTGCTGTCGGTCGCCTTTGTGATGTTCCTCGGCTCGATCGCGTTGCTCCCCTTCATGGGCAAGGACTTCCTGCCGAAGTTCAACGAAGGCACGGCCATGGTCTCGGTCGTTTCGGTGCCGGGAACCTCGCTCGAGCGATCGAACGCGATTGGCTCCGAGGCCGAAAACCTGATCCTGAAGACCCCCGAAGTGAAGTTCGTTTCGCGCCGGACGGGCCGGGCCGAGCTCGACGAGCACGCCGAAGGCGTTAACGTCTCCGAGATCGACGTCTCCTTCCGCAAGGACGCGACGCGCTCACGCGAGGCCATCCTCGACGAGCTGCGCGAGAACCTGGAAGCCATCCCGAACGTCGCGGTCAACATCGGCCAGCCGATCTCGCACCGGCTCGATCACCTCCTGTCGGGCGTGAACGCCCAGCTCGCCATCAAGATCTTCGGGAGCGACCTCGCCATGCTACGGGTCAAGGCGGCCGAGCTTCGCGGGGCGATCCAGGATATCGAGGGGCTCGTCGATCTGAACGTCGAGCAGCAGGCCCTCATTCCCCAGGTCAAGATCCATCTCCTGCGCGAGGAGACGCTGCGCTACGGTCTCAACGTGGGCGAGGTCTCCAAGATGCTCGAGCTCGCCTTCGGCGGCCGCATCGTTTCGCAGGTCATCGAGGACCAGAAAGTCTACGACGTCTTCTACCGTTTTGACGACGTCTCGCGCGGCAACCTGGAGCTCATGAAGAATACGCCCTTCAAGACGATGCCCGACGGCCGGCGCGTGACCCTCGACATGATCGCGGACGTCTACGAGTCGAGCGGACCGAACCAGGTCAACCGCGAGAACGGCATGCGACGCATCGTGGTCTACGGCAACGTGGCCGGCCGCGACCTCGGCAGCGTCGTGGAGAGCATCCAACGGCGGGTGCAGGAGAAGGTCGAGCTCCCCGAAGGCTACTACGTCGCGTACGGCGGCCAGTTCGAGGCCCAGCGCTCGGCGACGCGCCGGATCGTATTGTTCAGCTTGGTGAGCGTACTCGGCATCGCCTTCGTGCTCTTCGCGCATTTCAAGTCGGCGATGATCACGGCGCAGATCATGCTCACGGTCCCGCTCGCCTTTATGGGCGGGCTCTATTCGCTCTTCGCGATCGATCGCGTCTTCTCGGTGGCGAGCCTCATCGGCCTCGTGACCCTCTGCGGGATCGCGAGCCGCAACGGGATCATGATGATCTCGCACTACTTGCACCTCATGAAGCACGAGGGCGAGAAGTTCACGAAGGAGATGGTCATCCGCGGATCGCTCGAGCGGCTCATTCCCGTCTTGATGACGGCCCTCACGGCCGCGCTCGGCTTGATGCCGCTCGTCTTCGCGAAGGGACAACCCGGGAGCGAGATCCTTCACCCCGTGGCGGTCGTCATCGTCGGCGGTCTGCTGAGCTCGACGATCCTGGATTTCGTCGTCACGCCCACCGCGTTCTACGCCTTCGCCCGGAAGGCGTCCGAAAGAAGCGTCCTCCGAGGGGAGGACGAAGGAAATGAATAAAGGAGAGAAAATGAAAAAATTGTCTTCGACGATCGCACTGTTGGCCATCCTGGGTGGCGGCTTCTCGGCCGCGGCCGGCGAGGGGCACGATCACGGCGTTCCCGGCGCCGTCGCGGCGCCCAAGGGCGGCGAGATCCAGCCCGCGCTGGGCGGCTACCTCGAGCTCGTTCGCATCGGCAACGTCCTCAAAATTTATCCCTACGACGGCAAGACGAAGGCGTTGCCGATGACGGCGCTCTCGGACGTCGAGGCGACGGCCGAGGTCGTGCCGGCCAAGAACGCGAAGCCCGTCGTCACGAAGCTCGTGCTCAAGTCGAACGCGGATCACTTCGAGACGAGCTTCGATCCCAAGAAGAGCCACCTCTACACGCTCAAGGTCGCCTTCAAGATCAACGGCAAGGCCGACAGCGTGGCCTACAAAGTCGAAAGAAACTGAGGAGTGAAGCCTATGGAGCCGCTTGGACGACTGGCCTTGGTCCTGGGTACCCTCGCTTCGTCCCTCGCGTGGGGAGCGGAGCCGGGCGTCCGCTACGTCGGCGTCGAAGACGCCAAAGCCTACGCCGTCGCGAACAACTTCGGGGTGCAGGCTTTGAAGGCGGAGGTCTCGGTCCAGGCGGCCGCGCTTCGTTCGTCGCGCTCGAACTTCTACCCGAAGCTCGGCGTCGCCGGGGGCTTCGAGGTCGAAGGGAGCGCGGGCGCGCGGGAGTCGGCGCCCGTCGGCTTCGTCTACGGCCGTTGGAACCTTTTCAATGGGCTCGCCGATCGTAACGAAGGTCGGCGAGCCGACACGCTCCGGCAGCTCTCCGAAAGCCGCTACGAGCAGGCCGTGAACGAGCTTCGGCTCGAGGTCGAAGGCCTCTTTTACGACTACCTCTTCAAGAAGCGCGTCCACGACTACGTGGCGGAGTCGATCGAGCTGAACGCGAAGCACCTGGGGGCGGTCAAACGGCGCAAGGCTTCGGGACTTTCCTCCGAGTCGGATCTCATGGATTTCGAGCTCCGGGATTCTTCGCTGCTGTCCGAACTCAATCGAACGAAGCAGGAGCTCGACGAGATCAAGCTGAGTCTCGTGCGACGCCTCGGGCCGGAGCTCGGGATGGGCTTCGAGCCGCGCGGCGAGCTTCCGCATTGGCACCTCGAGGGGACGGTCGATTCCTACTTGGCCCTCGTGAAGGAGAGGAGCGAGAGCGTGCGGCAGGCCAGCCTGACGGCGCAGGGATCGCTCGCGGCGCTCAAGGCGTCGCGGGCGGGGTGGATGCCCAAGCTCGACGTCGAGGCCCGCTTCGGGGCTTTACCTTTGGCCGATCGTTTCGACGGCGAGCGGGTGAGTTATTCGGCGGGGGTGATGGCTTCCTGGGAGCTTTTTTCGGGTTTCCGCACGAGCGCGGAAGGCGCGCGGGCCGAGGCCGAGCTACGACGCGACGAATTCAACGCCAAGCAGGCGCTCCTCGGCGGCATGGCCGAGGTCGAGTCGGGCATCCGCAAACTGCAGTCGATCACCCAACGCGTGGACATCGAGGTGAGCAACGAAGCCCGGGCCGAGCGGCTCTACCGCTCCACGCTGGCCGAGTTCGGTCGGGGCGTGAAGAACGGGGCCGACGTCAAGGGCGCCGAGGAAACCTGGCTCGAGGCCAAGAAGCGCCGCTCCGAACTGAAGATCGAGTTCATCAAGGCGAAGATCGCGATCGAGAAGTCCTTCCAGATCCCGGTCCGCGTTTCGGAGCTCAAGGACGCTCACAAGTAGACGAGATCGCGGAGCGCCTCGGAAATGGAGAAGTCTCGGAGCGGCACCGCATAGGGGGGCTCCGACGGCATCTCCACGACGAGCGCGCGCACGACGGTTTCGAGGCGCTCGTGCCTCTGCAGGGAATCCTGTACGAAGCTCGCCAAGACGTCGAAGTCCCGGATCCCGAGTTCCAGGACCAAGTGCAGCAGGTTGTTGTTCACCGAGCGGAATTCGAAGGCGAGTGGGTAGTAGTAGGTGCCCGCGTGCCGGTAGAAGACGATCCACTCCGTCGGGGAATGCCAGCGACGAAGCTCCGAGAAGAGCACCCGGAGCCGGGATCCTTCGTGCCCGACGACGCCGGCCGCGAGGGCTTCGTCCTTCGCGAGCCGAACGAGCTCAAACAAGTCGCGTGACATCGCTCACCGCCAAAGGTTGCGCGAAGCGGATCGGAGACTGGATCTCGCGCTCCGCCGCGGCGAGGATCGGACTCGAGAAGGAGAACCTCGTCCACGCGCTTTCGTCGAAGTTTCCGGCTTCGACGCGGCCCCCGTCGTCCTCCGAAAAATGGACGTGGGCCACGACTTCGGCCTTCAGAAAGAGGTCGGAAAAACGCCGGGGACCGAAGCTTCGCGCGACGAAGTCCGAGACTTCGTCGAAGCCGACCGCAAGGTCGAGCGTCGCCGTGCCCTTGACGTGATCGTAGCCGACCCGAAACCGGTCCCGATCGAAGCGCAGGACGCTGCCCATGAAGTAGTAGCTTTCGCCGGGCGAGAGGGACTCGTAAGCCGTCTCGACGTCGACGCAAACGAGCGAGATCGACCGGGCTTCGTCGAAGCGATGCCGGATGGCCCGGCGGATCGCCGCGCGGCTCGCGTTGATCCGTTCGGAAGGCGAGGCTTGGAGATCGCCCCGGCTCTTCGGCCCGTAGGCGAGCCGGTGGACGTGCGCGTGCGCCGCGCCCCACTGGGATTTCGTCCAGCGGCGACCTTTGTGCGAAAGCTGGAGCATCTCCAGAAAGTTGATCCACTTCATGTAGCGTTCGTCGTGGCGGATCTGCTCCCAGGCCGGGGATTCGCGCCAGAGGCCGGGATGGTAGTCCGCGCCGGAGAGGATCACTTTGGCCATCTCGAGGGGCGACAACGCCAGGATCGAACGGAGCTCGATGTCGCGGACGACGGCTTCGGGGCTCATGCGTCTTCACGGGAAGGGGAAGCGCCCAGGGCGGCCCGAAGGCGGAGCTTCGTCCGGCGACCCTGCCACGCGGCGGTGGCGGCGATGAAGGCCGGGATCAGAAAGCCGACGTAGCGTGTGTGGAAAAAGACCCAGGCGCCCACGGCCGAGCCGGCGATGAAAGCGAGGATCGTGCCGGCGCGCAGCCGATTCGCGTGGCGCTCACGCGCGGCCCGCTCGTCCCGGGAGCCGAGCGAGAGGAGCCGGGCGAGCCCGAGTCCCAAGTCGGTGGTGATGCCCGTCAGGTGCGTCGTCCGGACGGAGTTTCCCGACGAAGAAGTCAGGGCCGCGTTCTGCAATCCACTCGCGAGGCAGAGCGCCGCGAGCACGAGGTAGACCTCTTTCACCCGCAAAGTCTCGCCGAAGGGGACGAAATGCGTGAAGGAAGTCGCGAAGGCCGCCACGAGCAGGGCGCCCGCGCAAAGCGCCATGACGTAGTCGTAGTGCGGGGCCTCGCCCCGGAAGGCGCGTCGGTCGATGAGCCAGCCCGCGAGGAAGGAGCCTCCCAGAAAGAAAAGCGGGACGGAAAGGATCCCCAGCGCCTCGTCCCAGCCGTGTTGGACGGAGTCGACGCCGAAGAGCGTCGCGAAGCCCGTCACGTGCGTCACGAAGCGTCCCGTGACGAGAAAACCGCCGGCGTTGATGAAGCCGCCGTTGAACCCGAGCAGGAGCCAGTTCAAGGAAGCCTTGCGGTCCGAGGGTTGGTCGATTCGGTGCGTGAACATGCGATCCCTTCAGGGTCCCCCGGAATCCCCCGAACCGCAAGGCCCGCCGGCTCAGCGGAAATCGCGTTCGAAGCGAACGCCGAACTCGGCGAGGCTTTCGCCGGCCCAGGCCGGGAGGTCACGGTAACGACGGAAGACCTGGCGACAAGCGGCGACGCTCGAAAAGGCCGTGTCGATCTTGCGCACGAGCCCCCGCCGCTCGTAGATCGTCGACGTGATGTGGACGCCGGACCAACGGAGCTGGAATTCCTCGCGACCTTCGAAGGAGCGGTAGCCTTGCCACTTCGGCGTGTAGGCGGCCGAAGGCGACGAGAGCTCGTCAAGCCCGACCGAGTTGGCGCCGCTCACGTTCTGGCAGTAGCGCCCGATGAGGCCTTCGAGGCCTTGGTTCCAGTCTTGGCCCAGGCCGGGGAAGCTGAGGCCGACCCAACCGGCGCCGCCGGACACCCGCGATTCGCGCCAGATCGACGTCGTGAAGGCTTTCGTGCCGTCCTTCGAGACGTAGGCGGCGTCGACGTCGCGGTTCAGGAAGTAGCGGTCGAGCACCGCGACGTTTCGTTGGTCGTCCAGGCGCGCGGCCCAGTCCTGGGGCAGAAGGATCGCGAGCACGGCGTTCGCGCCGGCGGGATCTTGCTCGTAGAGCTCTTTGTCGCTTTGGAGGGCGATGGCGCGCGGGTTCAGCGTCGCGAGCAAAGCCTGCTGCAGCACGAGGGCGGCTTGCTGGGGAGCGGACATGCGTTCGAGCACGCCGTCGCGAACGTAGACCGTGCGCTTGATCCGACGGGCGATCACGAGGACCCGGCCGGTGGGCGCGGCGGGACTCTCGGCGCCCGTGACGGGTTCGAAGGTCGCGTGGCCGGCGACGTCCCAGGTCATCATCAGCAGGGCTTGACGCAGGATGCCCCCGAGGAGGGGCTCCTTCTCGAGGAGGGCGCTCAACTTGAGCGCGAGGAGTCGGGGCACGCTCTCGTCGAAGATCGCCAGCGGCTCGCGGAACGAGTCCGCGAGCGCGTCGCTCGGGCCTTCGAAGTGGGGAACGACCTTCGCGGTCTGCAGGCTTTGGACGTACCATTGCTCGTCGATCCGGACGCCGCGGGTGTCCAGGGCGGCGTGCGCGAGGGAGGAAAGGGTCAAGAGGGCGGAAGTCAGAATCATTCGGGTCATGGGAAGGGCTCCTTTGGTAGGCCCGCTTTAGTCGGGTTAGGGGCCCCGCCAGAACGGACATTCTCGGACGAAGCTCGAAAGGAAAAAGGTTCCGGGGCTTAGAACGGCGCGGGCGGGGCGGCGAAGACGGGATTTCTCGGTTAAGCTCGAGCCATGTCGACGGGAACTTTACGTCATTCCGAACGTCACCGGACGGATCGCGTCGGGTGGTTGCGCGCCGCCGTCCTGGGCGCCAACGACGGGATCGTTTCGACCGCCAGTCTCGTGGTCGGCGTGGCCGCGGCCGCCTCGGGGCGCGAAGAGATTCTTCTGAGCGGGGTGGCCGGTCTCGTGGCGGGCGCGCTGTCGATGGCGGCGGGGGAATACGTCTCGGTGAGTTCCCAGGCCGATACGGAGCGGGCCGATTTGGCCGTCGAGCGTCGCGAACTCGTCGAGAGCCCCGAGCATGAGCTCGAAGAGCTCAAAGCGATCTACGTCGCCCGCGGCCTGACGCCCGAGCTGGCCCGTCAAGTCGCCGAACAGCTCACCCGGCACGACGCTCTCGGGGCGCACGCCCGGGACGAGCTCGGGATCACGGATTTCGGCATGGCGCGCCCGCTCCAAGCGGCCGTCGCTTCGGCGGGAACTTTTGCCGTCGGCGCCGCGCTCCCGCTCGCGATCGCGATTTGGGCGCCGATGGAACGCCTCGGGCTTTACGCGTCGGGCGCGTCGCTCGTCTGTCTCTTGGCGCTGGGCGCGCTCGCCGCGCGGGTCGGCGGCGCGAGCCCTTGGCGGGGGGCCGCGCGCGTCGGCTTTTGGGGGGCCTTCGCGATGGCGGCGACGGCGCTCATCGGCCGTCTCTTCGGCGCGACGGTCGCCTAAGCTCAGCGAAGCCCGCAGCCTGGCATGTAGGCATTGCGGTAGGCGAGCCCGTCCGTGACGAAGCGCACGGCCGCGATCTCGAGTTTCGTCGCGTCGCACTCGCGGCGGAAGCCCGCGAGGTGGGCGCCCTCGTGAATCAGGGTCTGCGCGAGCGCGTCGACCCCGAAGTCCGGGTGTCGCATCACGATCGCGCAGAGGTGGATACGGGGTTCGCGCCCGAGGACGTAGGCCATCGTCTTGGCGCCGCAAGCCGGATAGTCCCCCGTTTCTTTCCAAACGACTTCGGCGTGGGAAAGGGCGGCCGAGATCGCGGCAAAATGCTCTCGGTACGGCGCGGTCCGGACGATGGCCATCGCGCGGGCGATGCGTTGGGCCTCGCGGAGCCCGAGCGCGACCCAAGTTTGGGGAGGCTGCCGCTTGAACTTGGTCGATTCTCCGACGGGATTTCGGGTCGGGATCGGAGTCTCCGCCCGGGCGCCGATCGAAGTCAGGGACGCGAACGCGAGGCCGAGGCAAAGCGTGAAGGATCGCATGGGCGCCGAAGATGTCAGTCGTCGCGTCGCCGGTCAACCGAAGACGGAGTGGCAAAAACTTCACCGCGTCTTCGTCGCGGGGTCATTGGCTACGGGTAGGGTATCGCGATGCTTTTTCGGCGCGCCAAAAAATTTGGGATCGAGTTCATCGAGCGTTTCGCCAAGCATGACTTGCTGACCTTGGCGGCGGCGCTCGCCTTTTACACCGCGCTTTCGCTCGCGCCGCTCCTGCTCATCACCTTGACCGTGCTCGGCGTCTTGGGGGGCGATTCCCAGGCCAAGCTCATCGCGCAGGTTCAAGGGGTCATCGGCGAGCAAGCCGGCGAGATGATCAAGGTCGTGGTGGAAGGCGCCAACGAGCGTCCGGATCTTTCGAAGATCGGGGGGATCCTGGGGGTGGGGGCCCTCCTGTTCTCGGCGAGCGGCGTCTTCGCGCAGCTCCAAGCTTCGATCAACCTGATCTGGGAAGCCGAGTCCGAGGCCAAGAACGGGATTTGGCGCTGGCTGCGACGCCGCTTCATCTCGATGGGCATGGTCTTCACGATCGGCTTTCTCGCGATCGTCTCGCTCCTCGTGACGACGGTGCTGAGCTTCGTCTTCACGCAGGAAGGCGTCGTATGGACGCTCGTCAACGCGCTCCTTTCGATCGCCGTCTTCTCGAGCCTTTTCGCGGCGATCTTCAAGGTCTTGCCCGACCGGCGCTTGCCTTGGTCGAGCGCCTACGTGGGGGGCTTCGTCACGGCGCTGCTCTTCACGCTCGGCAAGGAACTCATCGGCGTCTACCTCGCGCAGAGCGCGGTCGCGTCGGCGTACGGCGCCACGGGGTCGCTCATGCTCTTCTTGGTCTGGGTCTACTATTCCTCGCTTATCGTCTTCATCGGCGCCGAGCTCACGGCGCTGCTTACCTTCGAGGGAAAGCCGTAGCCTTCACTTCGCCGCGAAGATCCGCAGCGGACCGAACTCGATCGCTTCGTTCGCGGTCTCGCCCACGTCGAACTTGAGCGGCACGCGCCCCCGGCGCTGCGCGAAAGGGATCGAGAACCTTTGCCACTTCGTCTGGCCGGGCGTGCCCTCGACTTCGAAGCGTTGGACCCGAAGCGTGCCCGTGGCTTGCCGCACGCGCAGGAAGAAAGTGGCTTGGGGACCGGACTTCGGTCGCGCCTCGATCTCGGCCACGTAGCGGCCTTCCGGCAGTCGGTAGTCGTTCGCGACGAAGTCCTCGGGCTCGAGGGTCCAGAGCGCGCCGGCCCCGAGCGCGAGCGCCGAGGCGCTCGTCGTCTCCGTGTTGATGAGGTCCGTGGGTTTGAGTCCGCTCTTCCAACCGAGTCGCGCGCCCGAGACCCGGTGACGGACCTGGTGGGTGAGCAGCAGCGCGTGTTGGCTTCGCGCGTGCTGCAGGATCTCCGCGCGCTCGCCGCGGGACAGGCGTGCTTCGCGCAGGAGCCACTCGGCGAGAATCTTCGTGAGGCCCAGATGGTAGAAGCTCGTGAGGCCGGGGTAGTGGTAGCGGCCCTCGGCATCGTCGTACTTCGCCTGCAGGAGCGTGACCGCGTCGCGGAAATCACGGAGCGCCGCCGGCAGGTTTTTTGTGTTGAGGCGGTGCATTCCGTTGAGCGCGAGCTGGTCCACGTACTTGTGCGCGGAGGGGTAGGGCGTGTAGTTCGGGCGTCCGGCCACCGGACTCCAGCGCAAAGGCCGTCCGGGGTCGAAGAGGCCCCAGGGAAGGGGGCGCGCGTAGGCCCGCGCGAGGGATTGCGCGAAGTCGTTGTCGTCGAACCAAAACTGGTGGAAGGGCCAACCCTTCCGGTCGCCGCCGTCCCCGATGGCGTTGTGCTCCATGAAGGCGGCGCCGCCCGAGGTCGCGTCGAGCTCGCCGTCGCGGTTCGCGTCCGTGAGCAGGATTCGGTTGGCGTCGAGCGCGGTCGTGTGGCGATCGCGAGCGATCCGCAAGAGGGCCCCTTTATCGAAGGGGTGTTCGGCGAGGGGAGGTTTGATTTCGTAGTAGTTGACGGTGTAGCTGAGGTCCTTGATTTCGCGCCAGGTGCCCAGTTCGCCGTAAAGATGTTCAACGGCGTCGTTCCCTTGCGGGAGGTGGGCGCCGAGCCGTGGCACCGTGCTCTCCGAGAGTTCGCGCGTGGCCGCGAAGGCCGATCCTCCGAGCCCGAGCGCGACCAGCAGCGAAAAAGAACGCATCGCTCAAGGTTGTCAGTTGGGTCGGGCTTCGGCAAGCGATCCCTTTGACGGACGGCGCGAAACGGTGCGCGCCGCCCGACGGGTTCGGCTTAGAGCGTCTTCGTGTCGACCACGAAGCGGTACTTGACCTGGCCCTTGATCGTACGCTCGTAGGCGTCGTTGATCTGCGAAGCCGAGATGAGCTCGACGTCCGAGAAAACCTTCTTGCGGGCGCAGAAATCGAGCATCTCCTGCGTTTCCTTGATACCGCCGATGAGCGAGCCCGCGATCTTCTTCTGGCCGAAGATGAGGCCGAAGGCGGCGACTTCGTTGGGTTCGGGCGAGGCGCCCACGAGCGCCATCGTGCCGGCGTGCTTGAGCGCGCCGAGGTAGGGGCTGAAGTCGTGCTTGGCCGAGACCGTGTTCACGATGAGGTCGAGTTTGCCCGCGACCTTCGCGAAGTTTTGCGGATCGCGCGTGATGACGAAGTGCTTGGCGCCGAGCTTCTTGGCGTCGGCTTCCTTGTTCGGCGAGGTGCTGAAGACCGTGACTTCGGCGCCCATGGCCTTGGCGAGTTTGACGGCCATGTGGCCGAGACCGCCCAGACCCACGACGCCGACCTTGCTGCCTTTCTTCGTGCCGAAGCGCTTGAGCGGGGCGTAGGTCGTGATGCCGGCGCAAAGCAGCGGCGCGATGCGCTCGAGGGGCTGGCCTTTTTTGATCTTGAGCGCGTAGCCGTCGCGCACGACGATGTGCGAAGCGTAACCGCCGTAGGTGGGGGTCTTGCCGTCGAGTTCGGTGCCGTTGTAGGTGAAGGCGGCGCCCTTCAGGCAGAACTGCTGTTCGTGCGATTTGCAGTGCGTGCACTTGCCGCAAGAGTCCACGAAGCAGCCGACGCCGGCGAGGTCGCCGACCTTGAAGCGCTTCACCTTCTTGCCGGTCTCCACGACGCGGCCCACGATCTCGTGGCCGGGCACGCAGGGGTAGTGCGTCGGGCCCCACTCGCCGCGCGCCGTGTGGATGTCGGAGTGACAGATCCCGCAGTAAGCGATCTCGATGACGACGTCGTCGGGCCGCGGCTTGCGGCGCTCGATCTCGGTCGGGGCCAGGGGAGAAGTGGCACTCTGGGCGGCGTAAGCTTTAGCTTTCATGGCGCCGATTCTACGGTTCCGTTTTCGTCTCGCCTAGCCCGCTCCCCACGAAGAATGCAGCATCGACAAACCGCAGCGAAGGAGGCGTCAGGCTAGGCGCCCCCGGCTAGGCGCCCCCGGCTAGGCGCCCCCGGCGCTTTTTCGTGTCGCACACGCGTTAAATGACGCAGTTGCGACACGAAAAAATGCCTGACGCCTAGCCGGACCTAGCTTGCGAAGTAGGCGAAGACGGCCAGGCGTTGCATCGGCGTGATGTCTTTGCGGAGGGCGAAGACGTAAACGTTCGAGGCGCGTTTGCCGCTCACGTGAAGCGTGCGCGCCACGATGTGGCCGCTCGCATCGAGCCAATTCATGCGGGGGGCCTTGAAGATGCTCGCCGTTTCCGGCTTGGGTGGCCGAGCGTGGAGTCGCGAGCCATCCGCGAAGTCCACCCGGATACCGTCCGATCCCATCGACTCCCGCGCGGCCGTCGCAAGTAAGGTTTCTCTCTCGTCCAAGAGCTTCGTGCCGACTTCATACTTCGGAAAGCGCACGACGTAAGCCTGCCCGTTGAGTTCGAAGTTCATCCAGAGCCCAATGGCCGGGCGCAGGTAACGGCCAACGCTGGTCTTCGCCTCGTTCAAGAGGAGGAGTTCCGTGCGCGACCACTCCGCGATGGGATGGAGGGCGAAGAAATCGTAGTCCGCGCTCGCGAGATCTATGAAGGCCACGTCCCGACGAAACTCGGCGATGGAATGCGTCTCAAAATAGCGGAGGTCGCCGCGTCCCCGCGACAACGCCACCACGACGATCACGATCACCGTGGTCAAAGCCCCGAGTCCCAAGAGCAAGGCCAAGGTGGCGTCAGACATGAACGCTCCTTTTAGAAATTGGCGAGGAGGCGGGTTTCGAGGCCGTAGCGTTGGCCGCCGAAGCGGAGCTCGCCGTCGGACTTGCCGTAGTTGAGGCTCGCGCCGATCTGCCAGGTGAGGTCGCGCAGGAAGCTGAAGCCCGTCGTGAACTTGGTGTAGGCGCTGCCGTCCTCGAGGTTAAAGAGGTTGAGCAGACTGAAGGTCGTGTCGTTCCACGAGCCAGGCGTCGGCACGAGCAGCATCGCGAGCAGGTACTGTTTGGCGAGGTAGTAGGGGGCGTAGGCCCCGTTCGCGATCGGCCAAGCGTAGTCGGCCTTGGCGTAGCCGTCGCCGTTGCGGAAGTACTCGACGATAAGGCTAAGCGAGTCGTTGTCGCCGTACGGGAGCTCGTAGCTCGCGCCCGCGACCCAGCTCACGTGCGTTCCGTTCGTGGCGACGGGGCCCGTGGGGCCGAAGCGAAGTTGATTCGAAGGGCTCGAGCCCGCGACTTCGGCGTGCAGATCGAGATCCCACACGGCAAAGGAGAGGTCGGCGCCGAGCACGGTGTTCTCGCCGCGGCGCTTGGCCACGCTGAGCGAAGCCTCGCCCGAACTCCACGGAACTTCGACGCGCGCGGCGTGCGCGATCTCGTTCACGCGGGTGGCGCCGTTGAAACCTTGCACGAGGTAAAAATTCGCCGGGCCTACCGGCACGTGGGTCTTGAGCAGGTCCATACCCGAGCGCCGGTCGTCCGTGTAGCGCAGGTCGCGGCGCGCGGAGTTCATGACGTCGGTCGGATTCCAGAACTTACCCGCGCCCCATTTGATCTTCTGGCGGCCGGCCGTGAAGAAGACGGCCTTGCCGGCGTTAAACATGAGCTTGAGCTCCTCGACGTCGGAGCGCGCGGCCGGGATGCTGGCGCCGACCGCGCCGCCCGTCGGGAGGGCATCGACGACGCCACGGAACTTGGCGAAGGCCCGCACGTCCTCGCGTAGCTGCGCGTCGGCGTAGACCCAAAGCGTGTTGAGGTTCTTGAGGTAGTCGCGATCCCGGGTGCCGAAGACGTAGAGATCCGCGGCGAGCGTGCCGCCGATCTTGAGTCGGTCCGCGTCGGTCGTGCCCTTGTCGGCCTCCGACATCCCGCCTTCGGCGCCGAACCCGCGCTCGAAATCCTCGCTCGTGCCACCTTCGGCTTCGGTAGTCGGCGGGGCGGGTTGCGGAGCCGCATCCTGCGCGGAGGCCGGAAGGCTCGCCACGAGAAGCGCGTAAGTCAGGGACTGCAGCTTAATCTTCGTCATGGTCATCCCTATTTACTCTTGGATTCGATCCAGGCTTTGGTGAAGATGTTGGCATCGAGGGGCTTGAGGTCGGTTTCCTTGATCGTGACGACCGTCGAGTTGCCCTTCTCGAGCTCGTCGAAAATACGCATCTCTTCGGGGATCCAGACGTCGGCCTTCTTGGACTCGCTGAACTTCTTGGTCCACTTCGGGTAGAAGGTCGTGCGCATGAGCTTGCCCGAGAGCGAGAACTCCTCGCGCTTGAGCACGTTCTTGTCGGCCTGGTCGATCCAGAGGCCCAGCACGGGGTAGGCGACGTCTTTGCCCTTCTTCGCGGTGAGCTTGAGTTTGTGCACCTTAAAGTTGCCGAGCGTGCCTTCGCCGTCGACCTTGATGTCGTACTCCTCGACGAGACGCGATTCGTCGAAATCCGAGCGCCGCGAGTTCGTGCCGCCGATGCGCTCGCGCTCCGTCTTGCGCTCCCACTTGCCCGTGGAGGGGTCGTACATCCACAGGTTCTTGTCGATCTTGAGGTAACCCTTGCCGGCCTCCTCTTTGGGCTTGGTGAAGAGGATCATGAACTTGTCGTCGGCGTCGCGGCGATAGACCATGGCCTGGAAGACCTTGGGCTCCTTCTTGCGTTCGGTTTCCTTGACGAAGCAAAGCGAGGCGTAATCGCCCGAGTTGCGTTGCTTCTCGTCGACGAGCTTCACGAGCTCGAGCGCGTCCTTCTCGGAGAGGGCGGCGCGGGCCACGGGAGCGGAGAACGCGGCGAGGGCCGCGAGTCCGAGGATCTTGAGCGGGCGTTTCATGTTCGGTCCTTCCTGCGGGTCGCGCCCGCGTTTAATTGACGTGGTTAATCGCCGTGATGGGTTCGAGCTTGCTCGCGCGGTAGGCGGGCAGCAGCGCGCCCACCATGAGCAAGGTCGAGAGCAGGACGAAGGTGAAGGCCAGGTCGCCCGCGCCGACCTGGAGCCAGAGCGAGTTCGACATGAAGAACATGACGAAGGCGTCCGATCGGATCGGGATCTCGAGGGCAGCGACGCCCGTGGCGAGCAGCGAGCCGGCCACAATGCCGATCCCGACGCTCGCCGTCGCGAGCAGGAGCGATTCGAGCAGGAACATGACGAGCACGCCCCGCCGCTGCAGCCCCACGGCGCGCATCGTGCCGATCTCCGAGGTACGCTCCCGGATGGCCATCCACATGTTGTTCATGAGGCCAATCACGATGATGACCATCAACACGAAAGTGAGGGCGAAGGTGAGCGCGTTGAAGATATCCAGGACCCACTTGAGGAACGAAGTCTCGTCTTCCCAGTTCGTGAGGTCGAGACGTTGGCCCGTCCAGGACTCGCCGGCCACGCGTTCGAACTTCATCCAGTAGGGGTTCGCGTCCTTGTCCATGAGCGTAAAGCTCGCGGCGGAGAGTGCTTTGCGGAGGCGGTCCTCGACGGCGGGCACGGCGTCGAGCGAAGGCAGGTAGATCTGGAAGACGCTCGTCGTGTCGGCCGCCATGTCGTAGATCTCGCGCACGTCTTCGTGGTGCATGAACATGGTGAAGCTCGAGATCATGCCGAGGTCCTGCAGGATGGCGGCGATGCGCACGTCCTTCGTGTTGTAGACGTTGCGGTAGGTCGGCATCGAGACGGTCACGACGTCGCCCACGCGGGCCTTGAGCTTGCGGGCGTGCGAAGCGAAGATCGCGAGACCGCCGCGTTGCTCGAGGTCGGCCATGCTCCCTTCGGCTTCCGGGGCGCCCGGGGCGGGGGCGTAGGCCTCCACGTAGTCGCGCACGCGGGCCAGGTTGAGCCCGCCCAGGATGCGCTTTTCCGTGGCCATGTTGATGCCCGTGATGGGCACCATGATCGAGTTCGTATCCGAGATGATCTTGCCGTAGGCCCGCACGCGGTCCACGATGAGGGTGGCCTCGGGAACTTCGCGCGCAAGGAGCTCGCGCACGCGCGCGGCTTGCGTGACGATCGGCGCGGCCGAACTTTGGCTGATCTTGAGAAAACCACCTACGTTCACGTGCCCCGTTGAGAGAGCCGTGGCGTTCTCGATCATACGGGCCTTGATGCCGCGGGTGAGGGCCATCATGAAGACCATGAGACAAGTGACGAGCGCGATCGCGCCGCCCAGGATGAGCGTGCGTCCGCGGTGGCTGATGAGGTTGCGGCGGGCGATGGTGAAGAGTTGGCTCATTTCGGATTCCTCACTCGCTCTGCTGCATGGCTTCGAGCGGCGAGATTCGCATCGCGCGCCAGGCCGGGTATTGGGTCGAAACGACGGCGACGAGGGTCATGCAGCCGAAGACGATCAAGATGTGGAGCGGGTTCACGCTCAGGTAAAGCCGGTCGCCCGAGAAGAAGAAGGTCGTCACGTCGCCCATCGAGGGGATGCCCTGCGCGCCGACGGCGAGCACGATGCCCACGCCGATCAGGGTCCCAACGAGTCCGAAGAGGAAGCTCAGCACGAAGGTCTCGCGCAGGAAGAGCCCCATGAGGAAGGAACGCTGGGCCCCGATCGCGCGCATCGTGCCGATCTCGCGGGCACGCTCGAGCGTCGCCATGAGCATCGAGTTCATGATGATGAAGGTCGCCACGCCGAAGATGACGATCACGAAGAGGTAGAGCACCCCACGCACGATCACGGTGAGCTGTCCCACGCCGCCGGCGGCCTCGCGCCAACCCGTGGCCTGGATCCCGAGACCGTCGTCGGTCGAGACCTTGCGGATCTCGTCGAGCGTCGAGTCGAGCCGGGCGGAATCCTTGAGCAAGACGGCGGCGTTCATGAAGACGCCATTTTCCATCTCTTCGCGGGAATACTTGGTGTCGGCGTCGCGTCGGACGGCATCGATGCGTCCGAACTTTTCTTGGCCCAGGCTCCGGAGCGCTTTTGCTTCGCCGCGGGCTTCCTGGACGACGGTGGCTCCGCCCCCGAAGAGGGATTCGATGTCGTCGCGGCCCACATCGGCGGCACCCATTTCGCGGTCGATGTCGGCCGTTTCTTGGCGTCGCGCTTCGGTCATGAAACCAAAGAGCGTGCGGAAGGAGACCATGTCGAGGATGTTGAAGCTCGAAGCGAGCGGGGAACTCTCGAAGCTCTTAAAACGATAAGTGCCGTAAACCTTGACGTTCGTCGAAGACGAATAGCCCGACTTCGTGAAGGCCGTAAGCGGGAAGACATCGCCGACTTTGACCTTGTAGAGAAGGATGTGGGGCGCGATCTCGGCGTAGAAGAACTCGTAGTGGGACGCGAAGTTCTCGTCGGTCGTGGCGAGGAACTCCTGCACGAGTTCCGCGATCGTCGTTTTTTCGGACTTGAGGAAGTCGCGGAGCTTGGGGGCGAGCTCGCGGCCCCGCGCCGGGTCGAGTTGGTTGTAGACCTCGGCGGCCTGCGCGACGTTCGCCGCGACGCGGTCCTGGAGCTCCTTCGTGTCCTTGATCGTGCGCTTTTCCTTATCGATCTGCTTTTTGATCTGGTCGAGGCGCCGGGCCACGCGGTGTTTGACCTGGTTCTCGTAGATGTAATCGCTGAACAGGAATCCGCGCGCCCCCTCGGGGATCATTTCGCCCTTCGCGATCTCGAACTGCGAGAAGGAGTCGCGAAAGAGCTCGGGCACGGTGCCGATGTAGCTCAGGAAGAGCTGGTTATCGTCGAAGATGAGGGGCGCCATGCGGTTCGCCAGGAACTCGACGCGTTCCTCGAAGTGGGCGTCGAAGTTCGCCCAGAATGCGGGCGAAAGGGCTCGCTCGATGTCGGCCGGCGCCGTCTTGAAGAGCTCCTCGCCGCCGTAGATGCTCCCCAGGAGCTCGGCGTTCTCGCGGCGGCTGCGCTCGATGTCGCGTACGATCTCGACGAGGTGCTCTTTCTGCGTCTGGAGGCGCTCCACCGGCCTCGGGTTCTCGTAGAAAGTCTTGCGCAACTCGGCGAGCTTGAGGTCGAGGATGTTGCCGGGGTTGAAGAAGGCCTGGCTGATCCCCATCGGGATGACGTCGCGCACGTTCGGCACTTTCGCGGTGAGCGCGTCTTTCACCTTGCGGAAGTCGTTCAGGTGGCCGATGTCGGGCATGTTGCCGTCGAAGCCGCCGAGCACGGCGATCTTCTCGGGCGCGTCGCCCGCGTAGATCTGCAAATCGCCCGTGATGCTGTTCGTGAGGCTCTTCTGCATGCCGCCCGAGATGGCGTCGACCACGGCGTTGCCCACGATCGCGAGCGTCGTGCCGAAGACGATGATAAGCCCCGTCACCGCCGTTTTGAGGCGGTGGACGAAGAGGTTACGGAACGCGAGCTTCCAAAGTAGCATCCCAGGCTCCCCTAGTTCGCGCGGCCTTCGAGACCGAGCGACTCGATCGCGCCGTCGCGCAGCTTGACGATGCGGCGGGCCTGGCGGATGACGCGATCGTCGTGCGTCGAAAAGAGGAAGGTCGTCTTTTCGCTCTCGTTGATGTGCTTCATGAGGTCGAGGATGCTCTGGCCCGTCTGCGAATCGAGGTTCGCGGTGGGCTCGTCGGCGAGGACGATGCGCGGTTTCGTGACGAGCGCGCGCGCGATCGCGACGCGCTGGCGCTGGCCGCCCGAAAGCTCGTTCGGACGATGCTTCATGTGGTCTTGCAGGCCGACTTTATGGATAAAGTGGAGGACCCGCTCCCGGCGTTCCTTCGCGTCGAGGTCCTTCATCAAGAGGAGGGGGAACTCGACGTTGTCGTAGACGTTCAGCACGGAGATCAAGTTGAAGGATTGAAAGATAAAACCGATGCGGTGCAAGCGCAGGTCCGTGAGCTCGCGCTCCGTGAGCTGGGCCGTGTCCTTGCCGCTCACCACGACGTTCCCGCGCGTGGCGAGGTCCACGCAGCCGATGAGGTTCAGGAGCGTCGTCTTGCCGCTGCCCGAC
>DDRA01000170.1:0-309 GCA_002343545.1 Bacteriovoracaceae bacterium UBA2428 | reverse complement strand
TCTTGCCGCTGCCCGACGGGCCGGCGATGACGGTGAATTCGCCGTTCTCGATGCGCAAGCTCACTTGCTTGAGGGCCGGCACGGTGACCTTGCCGAGCTGGTATTCTTTGACGACGTTCGTGAGTTCGATCGAGGCTTCGCTCATGGCGCCCGAGGATAGCCCAAAAGGTGGGGGCGCACCCGGCGCGCGAAGCGCGACGCTCACTTTTTCCGGGCTCAGTCGAAAGGCGCCTAAACGGAATTCGCCGTGGCGCGATGCCCCATTTTAGAGATCTTTTTCCATGTGGTGGACGTTTGGTTCGTCGGCCC
>DDRA01000042.1:54693-63616 GCA_002343545.1 Bacteriovoracaceae bacterium UBA2428 | reverse complement strand
TCGACGACAAGATCATCAAGCGCGCCAACGAAGAAGAGCGCCCCTGGACCTCGGTCGTGGAGGAGTTCACGAAGGCCTACGACGACGAAATGAGCGCGCTCGGCGTGCGTCGCCCCACGCACTTGCCCGCGGCAACGGGTCACGTGAAGGCCATCATGTCGATGATCCAAGATCTCATCGACATGGGCTTCGCCTACCCCGCCGATACGCCCTTCGGAACGGACGTTTACTTTCGGGTCAAACACTTCGAAGGCTACGGAAAACTCTCGAAGCGCCAGATCGACGATCTCGTCGCGGGCGCGCGTATCGAGCCGGGCGAAATGAAAGAAGACCCCCTCGACTTCGCGCTATGGAAATCCGCCAAGCCCGGCGAACCCTCTTGGGACCGCGAAGCCAATCCCGCAAACTCCTGGGAAGGCTTCGACGGCTGGAAGCACGGGGCCGGCCGCCCGGGATGGCACATCGAATGCTCGGCGATGATCCGCGCGCGCTACCCCGAAGGGATCGACATCCACGGCGGCGGCTTGGATCTCGTCTTCCCGCACCACGAGAACGAAATCGCGCAAAGCGAGGCCTGCACGGGGCATCCGCTCGCGCGCTACTGGGTGCACAGCGGACTGCTCGTCTTCGGCAAAGAGAAGATGTCCAAGTCCCTCGGCAACATCGTCACGGCCCACGACTTTCTCGCGACCTACTCGCCCGAAGTGCTGCGCCTCATGACGACCCTCCAACATTACCGGAGCCCGGTGGACTTCGCCGAAGAGAGCATTCTGCGCGCCGAGGGCCTTCTCGAGCGTCTCTACGTCTGCAAGCAGAACGCCCTCGCGGCGGGGGCCGACGCGGGCGCCGCCATCCCTTCCGTGGGGAACGCAGGTGAAATCGAGAAGAAACTCCGCGACGCGCTCTTCGACGATTTCAACACGGCCAAGGCACTCGGCTTCGTTTTGCAGGGCGCACGCGCCTGCTTCCGAGAATCCAAGCCGGAACTTTGGGCGACGTGGGGCACGGCCGCGCTCCCGATCCTCGCCAAAGCGATGGGCCTGCTCGAGCGCGAACCCACGGAGGCCCTTGCCTCCTTGCGCGCCGCTCGCCTCAAGCGCATGGGCGTGACCGAAGAGTTCTCGCGCGCGATCGACGCCGAGCTCGCCGGCCGTGAGGCGGCGCGCGCGGCCAAGAACTTCGCCGAGTCCGATCGCATTCGTAACGATCTCGACGCCCGCGGCATCCAAGTCATGGACGGCCCGGACGGAGCCACGTGGACCCTCAAAGCGCCGCTGCAAGGAGCGAAATAAATGAAACCCCTTCTGCTTGTTCTTTCGTCCCTGGCTTTTGTCGCCCAAGCCCAGACGCCGACGCCGGCGGCGAGCGAAGCTCCCGCGCCCAAGCGCCGTGAGGTCAAGATCCAACACCTCCTCGTCAAGCCGCCCGAAACCGAAGCCGCCGAAAACCCGATCACCGTCGAGCAAACCTGCACGAACGAAGCGGGGGCCGTTCTCAAGAAAGGCGACGTCGGTTTTGAACCTTGTCTCGCGCGGGTCGCGGCCGAAGCCCAGCGGAAGTCCATGAACCGCGAAGCCATCGGTCCCGCCAAGCCGAACGAAGCTTCGGCGGGCGCCAACCTGAACTTCAAGATCGGAAAGTAAGCGTGGCGGTCGAGAACCCCATTCTCGTCCAAATCCCCTTGCCGATCCTCACGCCCCGCCTTGCCCTGCGGGCACCCGCCCCCGGCGACGGCGCGGGCTTCAACGCCGCGATCCTCGAGAGCTTCGACGATCTGAAGGCTTGGATGCCCTGGGCCCAAGCCCGTCCCAGCGTTGAGGATACCGAGATCGTGTGTCGCCGGGCCGCGGCCAAGTTCTTGTTACGCGAAGACCTCATGCTGCTCGTGACCGACCGGAAAAGCGGCGAGATCCTGGGAGGCAGCGGGCTTCACCGGATCAACTGGGAGGTTCCGCGTTTCGAGATCGGTTACTGGATGAGATCTTCGCGCCAGAACCAAGGTCTCGTGCAGGAGTCCACGAACGCGCTGACCCGTTTCGCGATCGACGCGCTGGGCGCCAAACGGGTCGAAATCCGCACCGACCAAAAGAACATCCGCAGCGCCCGGGTCATCGAAGCCCTGGGATTCCGCTATGAAGCCTGCCTCACGAACGACGACCGCAACGAGCAGGGCGAACTCCGAAACACCCTCGTTTATTCGAGAATCGACCTCGAAGGGCTCCCCCCGCTCGAAGTTTCGTGGGGTTAAACCCTGATTCTTCAATCATTTAGCGCTTGAATTAGCCCCCAACTCCGTGCAAATTCGTCCGCGTTCGACAGTACGGTGGCCGTAGCTCAGTTGGTTAGAGCGCCAGATTGTGATTCTGGATGTCGCGGGTTCAACTCCCGTCGGTCACCCCAGTTTTCCCCACATTGTTCCGATTCCAAGCTCCGCCGAGTCAAAGGGCCGAGTTCCCCGCTCCTTGTTTTTCCTCTAGACTCTTTGCCAACGGACTTTCGCTTGGAGGGATGACATGGCGATTCGCGGAACGACTTCTCTACTTTTCTTAGCGGCGCTAGGCGGCGTCTTCGCGGCGAGCACCGCTTCGGAGGCCGCGAAGGGCAAAGCCCAGACTCCCGCGCTCGCGCCTTACGTCGAAGAGACGGATTCGGTCGTGTTGAGCGACGCCGACTACGCGCTTATCGAAGCACGCGTCCGCACCCAAGCGGGCCGCAAGATCGCGCAGGCCAACTCGGCCGCGGCCGCGCTCAAATCCAGCGAGCTCAATGCCGCCGTCGCCCGCTTCCAACAGATCAAGACCGCGACCGATCTCCAAAAGTTCCTCGATGAACTCGACGCGAACTACGACAAGTCCCCCCGCGACGTTCAGTTCCTCGCAAGCGTGCTGGGACTTCTGCGTCCCTTCCAAGGTTTCGTTTACCGCGTGGAGCCGCTCGCGAGCCGCTCCAAACTCCTTCACAGCCAACTCATCACGGAAGTCCGGAGCTTCGCTTCGAGCTACCGCGTCTACTTCCCGACCGAGCAATGGGACGCGGGCTTCGAATACGTTACCCGCAGCGCCGGCCTTCCCGAGATCAAACACGAAAACGAACTCCAGAACTTCGTCGACACCGCGATCCGTCCGGCCCTCCTCAAGGCGGCCGGTCGCATCGATCGCCTCTTCCCCGCGAAGTCGAACCCCCCGATGATCGTCTGGGACAACCAGTTCGTGATGGGCACCGCGCAGTTCCAGGACGATCTCGATCGCTACGTCCTGATCGGCGACGCCGAAGCGCAGGCCATCATCGCGTCGCTCAAATTCTCGACGGCTTCCGCCCTCATGGCGACGGCCTACCAAGCCGAAGGACTCGTGGATCTCGCGAAGTCGCTCGGAAAACTCTACGGCTTCGACGCTTTCTCGTTCAAATCGGAAGGCGTGACGGAAGAAGAGCGCGTCGCGACCATTCTCCGCCACCAGAAGAAAGATCCCTTCTGGAAACTTCGCGTCGACGGTGCCGTCCTTATCGGTTCCTACCAAATGCGCTCGGCCCTCAAGCATCTTCGCGACGCGGCCAACCGCGGTGCCTTGGCCTGGATCGCGGTCAAAGACCAACCGGCTAACGAAGAACGCGGTCTCAACCCGGGACTCGTGGCTCCCTTCAACCGTCGCATCGGCCTCGCGATCAACGACATCCGCGCCCTGCTCAAAGGCGAGGCGACCCTTCGGAGCGGCGTGACGGGAATGCCGGTGACCGTGAACCTTCCGGCCTTCTTCGAAAATCCTCCTTCGAACCTCTCCGAACTTTTGCCGACGGATTTCACGAAAGAGAAAAAGGTCGATACCAAGGTCCTTCGCCGCGACTACTACGCGGGCCGAGGCAGCCAATGGAATCTCGACGCCTACCGCAAGCTCTTCCCCAAACTGACGAAGCAATCCGAAGTGACGGACTTCAACCGCATCCTCAGCCAAACCTGGGGCGGCGCGGTTTTGGCCGCCCCGATGGGTCCCTTCGTCCGTTAGTTTTCGACCGAGATGCGAATTCAGGATTTTCTTCGGGACTATCCTGAATTCGCGATCGCCGAACCCGGCGATCAATCCCGTATCCAAGCTTTCTTCGACGCCGCTCCGATGCTGACGAGCGGCATCTCCATTCGCTACGAGCGACGGCCGGACTATTTCGCCTTCCTCAAGCTCCAAGGCGACCTGAGCTACGTCTTCTTGATGCGGGCCGCGGACGCTTCGATCGCGGGACTCGGCACGCTCAGTTTCCGTGCCGGGCTATTGGCGGGCTCGCCCGAACGCGTCGGCTATTTGGGTGACCTGCGCATCCAAACCCGCGACCGACGTCTCTTGCGGCGCTGGCGCGAGTTTCTCGCGGGTCTCGTGACTTGCGGACCGCGCATCGAAGAGTTCGGAGGCGCACGCTATTTCCAGACGGCCATGCTCGCCGAAAACCATCGCGCCGAGAACGCTTTGGCGCGCGGGCGCGACGCCTTCGTCTACGATCCGGTCGCCCGCTACGACATGGTCACGCTTCTCGCAGCATTGCCGTGCCTGGGCCGTAGCCCGCCGCCGGGCTATTTTTGCCGAGAGCTCGGGCGAGACGAAACGTCCGAGTACCTGCGGCTCTACGGCGAGGAACAGCTCTCGCGGCCGCTCGGTCGTCGTCTCGATGCGGACGAGCTTCGGCGACGAAGCGAGACCTGGCCGAACTGGCGCGACTCGAAGCTCCACGGGCTTTTCCACGACCGGCACGGTTTGCTCCTGGCCGGCTTTCTTTGGAATCCTTCGCCCCTCAAGAAGATCCGCGTGGAAGGACTTGCCCCCTTGTCTTCCCTCGCCCTTCGCGCGATCGGAATGGGCGCCAAGGGCGAACTGCCCGTCGACTACTTTTCTTTCGTGGCGACCGCGAAAGAGTTCCGGGATAACTCGGAACACCTCGTCGCGATCCGCCCCTTTTTCCGCCATCTTTGGTCGAATCGTCGCGCCGCCTTCCTCGCCTTCGCCGATTTCGAAGGACAAGGGTGGGCTCGCCGCCTGGGGACTTTTCTCAGGAGCTCGACTCCTTTGCGCCTCTACACCGTCCGCTCGAAGGAAACGCCGAGGATCGTCGTAGACGGGCCTCTCTTCCCGGAGTTCGAGATGTCGCTGGTGTGAAGTTTCGCAGGAACTCCGTTATTGTGGGCCTTCCCGTGAAGACACGCTACGCCATTCGTAAAGTCGCCGGCCTCTCCGAATCGGAAGTCACCCGGCTCTTTCGCGTCTTCGAACCCTACTACCAGGACGTCAGTCTCGATCTTTTTCGCCAAGATCTTTCCGAGAAGACTCACGTCGCCCTTTTGTACGGTCGAGAAACTCCGGAATCCGAAGAAGAACTCTTCGGATTCAGCACCATCTTGTGCCGCGAGATTCCCGAAGCCGGCGACGGCATCTTTCTTTTTTCGGGCGACACCGTGGTCGACAAACGTTTTTGGGGCGCCAAGACCCTGCAAGCCGCGATCTCCACTTTTCTCCTGCGCGCCAAGCTTCGGCATCCGCATCGGCCGCTCTACTGGATGCTCATCAGCAAGGGATTCAAGACCTTCCTCATGATGCGCAACAACTTCTCGCTCTCCTACCCCGGAAGCGGCGTCGACGACGTCGTTTCGACGAGGCTGCATTCCAAGATGAACGCCTTCTACGGGTGGAAGTTCGGACCCTGTTTCGATCCGTCGAGCAGCTTGATCCGCTTTCCGAAGTCGATGGGGGCCGTACGTGGTCCCATCGCCGATCCCGATAGCAAGGCGCTCAAGCATCCCGAGGTCCGCTACTTCGTCGAGAAGAATCCCGACTACCGCGAAGGCGTCGAACTCGCCTGCATCGCCGAAGTGCGTTTGCGGGATCTCGTTCGCCTGATGTTCAAGTACCGGGTGGGGGCCAAAGGATGACGACGACGGTCCGCACGGCAAGCGATCTTTCCCCCCGCCACGTTTCGCGCCTTCTCTTTACCCACTCCGTCGCGATCATCGGGACCTTCGTCTGGGGCGTTTCCTGGACGGCGCTCGGCGTTTTCGCCGTTTCCTTCTACCTGCGACATTTCGCCGTCGCCGCCTTCTACCATCGCTACTTCTCGCATCGGTCGTTCAAGACTTCGCGTGCTTTCCAGTTCCTGATGGCGTTTTGGGCCTCGACGTCGGGCCACAAGGGTCCCCTTTCGTGGGCGACCTCGCATCGTCTCCACCACCGCGCTTCGGACCGCCAAGGGGATCCCCATTCTCCCCACGTGGACGGCACCTGGCAGGCCTACCTCGGTTGGCTTCTCCGACGCGACGCTTTACCGACGGATCTCCGTCTTTGCGCGGATTTCGCGAAGTACCCCGAGATCCTCTGGATCGATCGCTACCATATCGTCGGGCCGCTCCTTTGGCTCGCCGGGGTTTTCGCGCTCGGAACCTGGATCGAGCGCGTGCATCCCGAACTCGGCGCGAGCCGCGGGCAGATCGTCATCTGGGGATTCTTCTGGGCCACGCTGGCCGCCGCCCACGCGGCGCTCGTCACGAACACGGTCGCGCATCTCTTCGGCAAGCGTACTTTCGAAACGAACGATCAGAGCCGCGACGTTTGGTGGCTATGGCCGTTCACCGCCGGAGAGAATTGGCACAATTCCCACCACGCCTATCCCGCGAGCGCGCGTTCGGGCTTCGGATGGCGTCAGCCCGATCCGATCTTCTGGGGACTTCGGGTGCTGGCCGCCTTCGGCCTGATCTGGGACCTCAAAGTCGCCGCCCCCAAAGAGTTTTCGACCGGAAAAAGCGCATGAAGACGCCGACGATATCGAGCTTAAGGGAACGCGACGCCAAACTGACCGAAGCTTGGTACGTCTTCGCGTTGTCCCGAGAGCTCGGCCGGAACTCGTCGCTGTCACGCGTCGTCTACGACCGTCCTTTGATCGCGATGCGTGACGCCGATGGCCAGGCCAGTGTCTTTCGCGCCGCCTGCCTTCATCGCGCGGCCGACCTTTCCGAGGGCCACATGGAGGAAGGCTGCCTCCGTTGCCCCTACCACGGGTGGACCTACGACTCGCAAGGCGAAGTCGTTCACGTACCGAGCGAAGGTCCCGACTCACGCCCCAAGAACCGGATGAGGCTCCCCAAGCTTCCGAGCGTCGAACGCGACGGCTGTCTCTGGGTCTGGACGGGAGAATCCACGCCGCCCCCCGAGGCTTCCGCTCCCGGCTACCGCTTTCCCGAAACGGGCCCCGGCTGGCGTTCTTACTTCATGATCACGGACTTCGAGAACGAGGTCACCCACCTCGCCGAGAACTTCATGGACGTACCCCATACCGTCTTCGTGCATCGGGGATGGTTCCGCAGTCAGGCGCTCCGACCGGTCCCGATCCGAGTCGATACGTCGCAAGGGCGCGTGCTCGTGACTTACGACCAGAGCGGCGACGTCATCGGCTTCACGTCGAAACTCGTGAACCCGAAAGGCCACCCGATGAAGCACACCGACTGCTTCATCTATCCGAACGTCACCCAGGTGGACTACAACTTCGGCCCGACGGACGGATTCAGCATCATCAGCCAGATCACTCCCGTCACCACGCACCGGTGCCGGGTCTACACGCGCATCGCTTATCGCATTCCTTTCCTCGGGGGGCTATTGAAGCCCTTCTTTCGCTTCTATACGCGAAGGGTCATCGAGCAGGACGTCGTGATCATGCGTAACCAATCGCGCTCCATGCTCGCGAACCCCGATGCCGTCTTCCACTCGACGACGGCCGATATCGTGCACCTCGCGATCGAGCGTCTTCGCCGCATCGGATCCGAAGGCGGGCGGCCCGATGAAGTCCGCCACAGCCAATCCACGACTATCTGGGTTTGACGGCCCCGCCCTGCTCGAGCGTCACGAAGCTGTCGACCGAAACTCCGCGGAAGACCTCGACCGATCGGTTTCGACCGCACCAGTTCACTTCGACATCGACCGTGGGATTCGGCCAAGCCCCTAGACCCAAGTGAACCCGCGGATCGGACTGTCCGTCGAATCCGGTCGAGCTCGTGCGGTACGAAGAAATGGGGGTGCCCGCGATCTTCACGACCGATCCAATGGCGTCAAAGTCGCAATCCGTCCCGTTACCCCTGAGATCGATCGTCACGAAACGTCCGTGCGCCTTTTCGGTGCCGAGATTCCGGTAGACGAGAGGCTCCGCGAACATGCGCGTCAGCACAAGGTCGAGCTTGCCGTCGTTGTCGAGATCCACCATGGAAACGCCGCGGGCGTTGGTCTCCTCGCCGACGCCCGATGCGACCGATGCGTCCACGAAAACGGGTCGGGCTTGGGGACCGCGTTGGATGTAGACCCGGTTCCGTTCCCGACCGTGGATGCACATGCCCCTCAAGTCTCCCCAACGATCCGCGTAGGCGTGGGTTGAGGGCGGTGAGCGGGCGATCTTCTCGTTCACGTACCAGTAATCGGGGCACTTTTCGTATCGGCGATCGACGGAATCGTCGACCATGCCATTCGCCTGAACGATGTCCGGCCATCCATCGTCGTTGAGGTCGCCGATCGCCGCCCCCCAACCGAAGCGTTTCTCGTTCAGGACCCCCAGAGAGCCCGCGCGTTCACGCCAGTCCACCCCGCCGTCGGCCCGCCGTTCGGTCATCCACAGGAGAGATCCTTCGGCCTGCAGAGCGTGGTGAACGTTCGAGACGTAAACGTCCGGAGATCCGTTCCGATCGATGTCGCCGATCGAGACGTTCATCCCTTTGTAAGTATCCCGGCTGATGCTCCCGAAATGCGGGCCCATGACTTTCTCGAAGCGTTGCCCTCCCCGGTTCATGAGAAGCTCGTCGGGTCCAAAGTCGTTCGCGACGTAGAGATCGGGGAATCCGTCGCCGTCGAAATCCGCCGAGGAAGCCGCGAGCGACCAATGCGTATCGGTCAGGCCGAGCTCCTCCGAACGC
>DDRA01000042.1:45937-54600 GCA_002343545.1 Bacteriovoracaceae bacterium UBA2428 | reverse complement strand
TACTCCGAACGCGGCGCCTCGAAACGAAGGGGGGCGCGGGAGCGGTAGATCTCGTTCAGGCCGCCGTTGTCGGCCCGGTTCCAAGATCGGTGCATGAAATGAAACATCCGCCGATCCCCTTCGTAAGCCGGCGCGGGCAGCGAGAAAAGATTCAAGCGCGGGCGTGGTTCCTCGTAGTCCGCGAGGACCGGCGGCAGCGTGTTGGCAAGAAAAAGGTCCAGGCGACCGTCGCCGTCGTAGTCCAAAAAGTTCGCACCCAAACTGTTGCGGTATTGCGTGAGGCCCGCGGTCTCCGACACGTCCACGTACGAAACCCCGGCCCCTTGGCTGCGGTTATGGAAAAGTCGCGAAGATCCGAATGCCATGACGATCAGAAGCTCCGGCTTTCGGTCGCCGTCGAGATCCTGGAAAAGCGCGTAAGATGGGTATCCCGTCTTCTCGGGAGTCCGGCAGATCGCCTCGATCGCGGGAATCGCGACGCGTTCGAAGCGAAAGTCCCCGCGATTGAGGTAAAGCGCGCAACGATCGGCATCGTCCTTCAACGAGAAGGTAAAGAAAAGATCCTGGAGTCCATCGCCGTCCACGTCTCCCGTCGCGACGCTGTCCCCGATGCTGAGCAGCCACTTCGAGATGTGCTGAACTCGCGGATCCATGCGCTCGAGTAGGTTGCCCATACGCGGCGCGATACCGCTTTTGTCGCCGAGGATCCGCTCGAAGCGCGGCAGCAACTCGGGGCCGATCGAAAAATCGCGGTTCGGCAAGGCGACGGCGCCCACCAGGACGGCGCCGATCAGCACGATGACGGCGCCGCGGCGATAACCCTCGAGACGGCCGAGGTAGTTGTGAAACCCTTCCTTCCTCAACGCCTGGAAATGCGACCACAAGAAACGGCTCGCGGCGATCGTGAAGCCCGCGAAGAAGAACGTGTAGTAGCTTTGGAAGAGGTGGTACACGAGGTCCACCGTGGCGATGAGCGCGCCGATGATCCATTGCAACTTGTGATCCTTGGGCGACGTCGCCGGATCCGTGATCATGTAGAACGTGAAAAGAAGAAAAGACGGCGACGACAAGGTCCCCCAGAATAGCGTGTCGAACGGCAAGTGATGGCGCATGATCCAGGCGCGCAGGTAAGTCTGGATCGCGAAGGTCACGAGGAAGCTCACGACCAGGCGCCAGCGGTCGATCTGCGGCATGAAAAGGATCACGGCGAAACCACCTAGAAAGAAGGCCATCGAAGAGATCCCGTACCATTGGTACGCGGGAGCGCTCGAGATGAGCCCGCTCGTGAAGAGAAGGCTGAAGACGACGCCGAACTGCGCGGGGTTGAAGACGTGGCGGCCTTGGAATTGGAAGACGTACTTCGAGGCGATCGCGGCGAAGACCGGAATCAGGAGCAAGGTGTGCGAATGACTGTAGTCCAAGAGGAGACAGAGCCCGCAAGCCGTCGTGAGCGCCGAAAGCGGGAAAAAGATCTTCCGATGCACGAGATAGGCGAGTCCCATCTCGAAGAAAGCGGCCGCGGCGAGCGTCGCGAGGATCTGCGTCGGCAGTCGATTGAACCCCAAGAAGAGTTCGCCCGCGATGACGTAGCTAAGCAGCAAAAGAAAAACGATCCAACGCACACGCATGCCCACACGCTAACACAGTCTTCTTCGGAAGATGTGTTCCGTGCTTCTTGTCAAAAACCAAAACGCTCGTTCTAATTCGACGGAACGTCCCGTCGACATAAGGAGGATCGCCATGGCTCACATATCCCTGCCCGAAAAGCTTCCCGGAATCCTGGGGCCGATGGCTTTTCGCCCCGAAGCCGCCCGTGCGCTCGGCGCCCTCGCCGAAACGATCCTCCGTGGTCCCGCGTCTCTCAGCTCGGCCGAACGGGAGCTCATCGCTTCGGTGGTGTCGCGGGCGAACGCCTGTCTCTTCTGCTGCGAGTCGCACTCGGCCGCGGCCCGCCACCACTACGGACCGCAGGCCGGCGTCGTCGACGACGCGCTCCGCAGCGTGGACGGAGCCGACCTTTCGCCCAAAATGAAGGCTCTCTTGCACGTGGCCGTCAAAGTCGCCAAGGGCGGAAAGCACGTCGAATCGCAAGACATCACTAAGGCCGCCGGGGCCAACGATCAAGACATCCACGACACCGTCCTCATTGCGGCGGCTTTCTGCATGTTCAACCGTTACGTCGATGGTCTGGGCACCTGGGCGCCCGAGGCCGGACACCCTGCCTACGCGGACATGGGTCGCCGACTCGCGACCGAAGGGTACGAGAAGCCCTGAGCGTGGTCGATTTAGCGAACGCCATTCTCTTCGGAACGGCCCTCTATCATCTCGTGATGGGGGCCTTTGTTTTCGCGTCGCCGACCGTCCTCGCGCGGATCACGAAAGCTCTCTACGGAACCGACGCCTTCGCGCGAAGGCTCGAGGACTCGCCCGCCTTTCTTTACGTCACGAAGATGACCGGATGCTTCGCGCTCGCGCTCGCTACGCTTTGCGCCCAGGCCCTCCGCTTCGAGCCCGCCCCCAAGCGCGCGGTGCTCATTTCCCTTGCCGTTCTCTTTCTTGCGCGGACCGCCAGCCGTTGGTTCTTTCGGGATCTTTTCTGCCGAGCTTTCGGATCCACGTCGGCGCGTAACTTCAAACATGTCGTCTTCAACCTCGCTCTCGCGACCCTAAGCGCGGCGGTGGGCTTCGAAGCGTTGTAGGACTTTCCTCCCGTAGCTCCAGCTCGCGATCGGACGAAGCGAAGCCACCAATCGCGCGACCCAGGCCGGTCGATCGCGAGCGACGTCGACCATCAGGACGATCCTCTCCGACGGCGAGGCGTTCACGACTTCGTGCTCGAGGCTGTCGTCGAAGACGAAAGCCTCGCCCTCCCGCCAGTGGCGACGCTCGTCCGCGACGCGGAGAAAACGCGTTTCGGGATCCTCCGCCACGAGTCCGAGGTGATAGCGAAGGTAACCCTTGAAAGGACCCTCGTGCGCGGGCACGGATTTCTCGGCTTCCAAGATCGAAACGAGCACCTGTAAACGACGCGGAACCCGGTCCAGGCGCGCGTAGGTGCGCTCGAAAGCGGACGCCAAGGCGACGGGTCGACGCCCGAAGACTTCGAGCGGGATGACTTTCCAACGGCGGGTCGGAGAAAGTCGGGTCGAGATCGACTTCTGAATCGGATCCAGATCGTGGTAGCCCGGAATTCGCTCGCCGAGTTCCAGATACGCCAGACACTCACGCCGAATCTCACGGAAACCTTGGCTCAACTCCGCGAGCGATTCATCGACTTCCGACGGCGATCGAAAAACCGCTTCTTCCCCGATCGATCGCTCGATGGCGAGATTCATCCAGGAGAGGAGACACGCGGCCGGCCACATGCCGAGCCGAACGGGCCAGGGTTTCCCGTCCAAGACGCGGGGCCAGAAAAGACGACGGAAAAGAACGCTCGCTTGCATCTTAGCGAGAGGATTGTAGCCTAAGCCGGCTTCGATGCCATCGCCTTACCCCTTCCTCGAGAACCTGAACTGGCTGCGCTACCACGTGCGGCCCTCCCTCAAGTCTCTCGACTTGTACCCGAACCGACTTCCTCGCGTGGCCCAATCCCTGCGCGCGGCGGGAGAAGCGAACGCGCGCGTGGTCTTCGCGGGCGATCTCATCGGTTACTACGCCGAAGAGCGGCCACGCGCCTCTCCCGATCTGCGTAGGACGCTGAACGACGCCGACCGCGTCTGGATCAATCTCGAGGCCCCGATCGCCGAGCGACGCAAAGCCGGTCGATCTCCCCGAACCTTTCGTTTCAAGCTCAGCGAAGAGTATCTCGATGAACTTTGGCAGGAGCTCGCGCTCGATCCCAAGAAGTTGATCCTTAATCTCGCCAATAACCATATCGCCGACTTCGGCGAGGCGGGCTTTCGCTCGACGGTCGAGTACTGCGAAAAACGCGGGATCGCGCTGACGGGCCGGGCCAAGCGGGAGACACTTGGCACCTCGGCCGGCCCCATCGCGATCGCCGCCGCGAGCGAATGGATGAACTTCGCCGACGACCCCGTCGGACGAAGCACCGTAAAGTGGAACGAGAATTACCTGGACGAGCTCGAGCTTCGGGACGACGAGCACCTGCTCGTTTTTCCCCACTGGGGGCTCGAGTTCCGCCACTTCCAGGCCGCGAAGTACCGCGACTGGTTCCGCCGCTTGGCCCAGGGCCGCAACCTCACCGTCGTCGGCCTTCATTCGCACGTTCCCGGACCGATTGTCCGGGAGGCCGGCTCGATATGCTTTCAAAGCCTGGGCAACTTTCTGGGGCTTCAACTTTCTTGGCCGACTCGTCTTTCGCCCCTTCTCTCGGTCGACTTCGCGTTTCGCGGCGGAAAGTGCCTGGGGCCCACGGGCTACCGCATGGATTTTCACTACCTGCGTCGACACGGCGGGATCCTCGCTTGGTGCAAGGTCGAAGAGCTCTCCCCTTCCCTGCGTGAGAAAGTGCAAGCTCGTCTGTCGCTCATCTACCCCGAAGAAAGCCGTTCACCTTGAAATCTCTCTTGGATGGACTGCACGGGATCCTGCGAAGCCTGATCGCCTTCGCCGTGCGCCGGCCACGGGCTTGCCTTGGGCTCTTCGCGGCGTTCCTGATCTTCGCCTGGTCGGGGCTCGCACGGCTCAAGGTCTCGACGTCGATCCGCTCCATGGCCGATGCTTCCTACCCTTCTTATTCGCCGACCGTGGAACTCGAAGATAAGTTCGAAACGGGCACGCCGGCGACTCTTTTGATAAGGGCCAAGCCGGGTAGCGCGCTCACCCACTCCCAAGGCTGCCGTGTTTTTCGTTGGTACGGAGAACGACTCACCGATCCCGAGCAGAACTTCTCGGGCGCGCTGAGTTCCTTCGAGCCGCGTCGATGGGCACGAGAGGAAAACGGGCGCATCTGGTTTCCGCGCATCCTCGAGAACCCCTGCGATCCGACGAAGGCCACGCAGCCCTATTCCGTGGAGCCGCTGCGCGCTTCCGGCTGGGGGCCGCTCATGGCCACCAAACGTAGCGACGCCCTGCTGTTCTCCTTCGACTTCGCGGCTCCCCTCGACCACGACCGCGTCGGATCGCTTTTTGAATCGGCGCGCGCGATGGCCGGCGACGATCTCGAGACTCTCGGGGCGGGCCCCGCCTTCCAGGAGTGGCAACTCAAACTGGGTATCCGCGCCAACTCCCGTCTCAACGTGATCGCCTGCCTCCTGACGATCCTGCTGCTTCGGTTTTTCTTCGGAACCTGGCGTTCCGGGCTTATCTTCATCACGACCCTCGCCGCGAGCGGGCTTTCGATCTACGGGCTCATGGGATGGGCGGGCCATTCGGTAGACGCCCTTTCCAGCGGCCTCTTCCTCATGATGGCCGTGGCGACCATAGAGGATTTTATCTTCGCCTCGGAACGTCAGCTCGAGCATCCGGGATCGACGCCGACCTTCTCCCTGCGCCGCACGCTGCTACCCGGTTTCCTGACTTCCCTCACGACGCTCATCGGCTTCTGGAGTCTCCTCAAGTCCGACATCCGGATGGTGGCCAATTTTGGACTCTGGGCCGGAGCGGGCGCGCTGCTCGAATGGCTGATCCTGTTTCTCGCCCTGCCGGCCTTCTTCCGATGCTTCCCGCGCTTCGGAGCAAGCTGGATCAACCCGCGCAAGGCGTGGAAAGCCGTCTGGATCGCGAAACTCGAGCGCTCGAAGTTTCCCCCTTGGCTGGCCTGGCCGCTTTCCATCCTCGTTTGCGTCCCCTTCCTGTTCTGGGACCGTCTCGAAGTCAGCGACCATCCCCTGAGACTCTTCCCGAAGGAGAACGCTTACCGGGTCCAAGCGGAAGACCTTCTCTCGGAGCTTAGTTTCCAGACGGACTTCTCCGTGCTTTTCCCGCCCACCGTCCAGGACGCGAGACGGAGCGAGCTCTCAAAGCAAATCTGCGACTTTCCCCTCGTCGCCTTCTGCGAAGACCGCGCCTGGATGAGTGAAGAGTTCCTCGGGCCGGCGGGCGAGCTCCGAGAAATGGGCGAGCGCCTGCTCGAAAACGGCCGTTGGCTGAGCCGCTACGAAGCCGCGGACGGCACGCACCGGCTGGTGGTTTACGCCTCGACGCTCGAGTCGAAGAAGCTCGCCGCGCTCTTCGGACGAATCCGCTCGCTTTGCGGCGACGAGTGCGCGACGGCCGGCCCCATGGCCCTCTACACCGATTTCTCCCAGCTCGTCCCGCCGGTCATGCTCGACCCGTTCTGGGAAATCCTCTGCGTCCTGGGGCTCACGCTGTGGCTTGCGCGCGCCCGCGGCCTGAACGGACGGCAGCTCGCGGCGGTTTTACTGAGCACCGTTTGGGGAGTCGCCGTGCCGTTCGGCGCGTTTCTCGTGTTCCAGATCCCCGTGAACGTGCTGACCTGCGTTTTCGCTTCGAGCCTCGTGGGGCTTTGCGGCGACAACGCGATTCACTTCCTGCTCCACGGCCGCCGGGGCCAAAGCATGACGACCGAGGATTTGCTCGCGAGCAGCGCGACGCTCGGCCGACCCACGATTCTCGTCGGACTTTCGATGTCGATCGTTTCCCTGGTCTTTCTGGGATCCGTTTTTCACCCCCCCAAAATTTTCGGCGCCGTTCTCGCGCTCGGGTTCCTGGCGAATATCTTCGGCGACTACTGGATCTTCCGAGCCCTTCTGCCCAAAGGAAATCCGCGCTAGGCGGAGGAATCCGGCGCTTTAAGTCGGGCCGCCCCTTGCCCGGGAGCCCGAGCGGCGTCATCCTTGGCCTGTGTTCATCCTCGGAATCTTCACCAGCTTTTGTCTTTTCTCCACTTTGCTCGTGGCGAACGCCCTGCAGATACTGAGTTTGGTTTTTTATCCGATCTCGCGCACCCTCTTTCGGCGCATCAACCGGCAGATCGCGCAGGGCTGGTGGGGACTGTCCGTGTTTTGGTCGGAGATCATCCATCGCACCAAGCCCATTTTCACCGGCGACCCCGTGCCCGAGCTCGAGAACGCGATCGTCATCTCGAACCATCAACAGATGCCCGACGTCGTCGCCCTGATGACCTTTGCCTGGCGCAAGAAGCGCCTTGGCGACATGAAGTGGTTCGCGAAAGACGTCATTCGTTACGTTCCGGGCATCGGTTGGGGGATGCAGTTCCTCGACTGCGTTTTTCTCAAGCGCGAATGGGATCGCGACGAACAAACGATTCGGCAGACCTTCGCCAAGTTTCTCCATTACGACATCCCCATGTGGCTCGTGAGCTTTCCCGAAGGCACGCGCCTGACCGAGTCCAAGCTCGCGAGCTCCAATGCCTTCGCCGCGAAAAGCGGGATCCCCGGGACGACGAACGTTTTGCTCCCGCGCACGCGGGGCTTCGCGGCTTCGGTCATCGGACTTCGCGAGCACGTGGACGCCATCTACGACGTTACGATCGGCTATCCCGCGAAAATGGGAGTTCCCTCGATGTGGGATCTTTTCACCCAAGTCAACGGCCGTTACCACATGCAAGTTCGCCGTTATCCCATCGAAAAGCTACCGGTCGACGAAGCGGGTCTTTCCGCTTGGATCATGGAGCGTTTCCGCGAGAAAGACGCGCGCATGGCCGCCTTCAAACGCGACGGATTCTTTCGCGCCTAGGGCGACGCCTTTCTTGTCATCGAAATCCATCCCCCCTATAAACGGGGCATGGATCCTCGCCCCAAGATTCCCGCGCTCGACATCGAGAACATCAAAAGCCAAGCGAAGCGCCCCAAACGCGCCGTCGTCACCGGGGGCATGCCCTACGCGAACGGCCCCGTTCACCTTGGCCACCTCGCGGGCGCGCTGATCCCGCCCGACATCTGCGCGCGCTATCTTCGCATGCTGATCGGCGCCGAGAACGTCCTCTTCGTGAGCGGCAACGACGATCACGGCTCGACGAGCGAGCTTGCCGCCCTGAAGGCCGGCGTTCCCGTTCGCGAGTTCATCGACGGAATTCACGACCAGCAGTCGCGCACGCTCAAGAACTACTCGATCGCGTTCGACACTTTCTCGGGAACCTCGCGTCCGGATTGTTTCCCGATCCACAGCGCGCTTTCGCAGGACTTCATCCGCAAGCTCCACCGAAACGGCATGCTCGAGAAACGCACGAGTCGCCAGTGGTTCGATCCCAAGCTTTCCCGCTTTCTCCAGGATCGCTTCGTCAACGGCAAGTGCCCCAACCCGAAGTGCGACAACGAGTCCGCCTACAGCGATCAATGCGACAAGTGCGGATCCCAGTACGAGCCTTCGGAGTTGCTCAACCCGCGCAGCACGCTCAGCGATGCCGTCCCCGAACTGCGCGACACCGTTCACTGGTGGCTTGATCTCTGGAAGGTTTCGGAGCCCCTGCGCACCTGGATCCAGACCAAAGACAAAACTTGGCGCGCGGCCGTGTACACCGAGGTTTTGGGAACCGTGCTTCCTTCGCTCGCCTTCGCCAACGTGCACGAGGAAAAGTACAAAGGCCTCAAGGCCTCGCTCCCCAAACACAAAAGCAAGTACGCGCCGGGCAAGAAGGTGCAGCTCCAGTTCGAGACGAAAGCCGATCTTACGGAAGCCCGGCGCTCGCTCGACGCCCAGGAAATCCCTTCGGAGCTTCTGGACGGCGGGGCGCACCGCTCGATTTCGCGCGACGTCGCGTGGGGCATCCCCATGCCCGC
>DDRA01000042.1:45193-45846 GCA_002343545.1 Bacteriovoracaceae bacterium UBA2428 | reverse complement strand
TGCCCGCCGACCTCGATCCCGAGATGAAGGGCAAGACTCTCTACGTCTGGCCCGACTCGCTCATCGCGCCGATTTCCTTCTCGCAGGTCGCACTTAAAGAAAAGGGACTCGACCCCGAGCTCTACAAGTCGTTCTGGCAGGACCCCGAGGCGCGGATCTACCAGTTCCTTGGCCAGGACAACGTTTATTTCTACGTGCTCATGCAGGGAGCGATGTGGCTTGGCACCCAGGCCGACCCCATGCGGCCGCCCGTCGCGGGGGAGTTTCAACTCACCGACGTCTTCGGCTCCTACCACCTTTGGGTCGAAGGCGAGAAGATGAGCAAGTCGACCGGAAATTTCTACAGCGGCGACCAGCTACTCGACGAGAAAGGCTACACGGGCGACCAAATTCGCTATTTCCTCGCGACGCTCAGCTTGCACGAGAAGAACTCGAACTTCGACTTCGCCGCGCTGAACGAACGGAATAAGTTCCTCGCGGGTCCGCTGAACGCCGCTTTCGAGAAGCCGATCTCGGCGTGCCACTCCCGTTTCGAAGGAAAGGTTCCGGCCGGCGTCCTGAACGAGAAGATCGTCGAAGAAACCGCCAAGCTCGTGCAGAAGTACCTGCGCGCTATGGACCGCTCGGAGCACGGGGTGCTGTTAGGCCAGATG
>DDRA01000042.1:41619-45117 GCA_002343545.1 Bacteriovoracaceae bacterium UBA2428 | reverse complement strand
TTGCTGTTAGGCCAGATCGAGAATTACGCCCGCCTCATCAACAGCCTCTTTACCCAGCACAAACCGCACGACGACCGCTTCCCCGAAGAAGAGCGCCGTAACGCGCTTTATTCGTGTTTCTACGTCCTCAAGAACCTCATGATCATGCTCTATCCCTTCGCCCCCGTGACGATGGAGAAGCTGCGAGAATCGTTGAGACTCCCCGCGGACGTCTTCCGTATCGAGGAACTCGGACGACCGATCGAAGCCGGGCATGCCATCGGGGAAAAGCAGGAATTTTTCCCGGGCGTGGCTGAATAGAGGAAACTTTTCGGGCTTTCCCTCTTTGGTGAAGAAACCGTGAAGGGAGTTTTTCTTCACGGTAGTTTCGCTTTTATGCATCGCAGCTTTCCGCGAAGCTGGGGTCATGAAAGCCATGAAGAAATTTATTCTTTCGCCGGGAGCATTCGTCTTGTTCTCGGGACTTTCTGGTTGTTTTGGCGGCAACACCCGTTCGGGCTCCACGAACGCCGCCCTCGATAACGACGGTACGGCCGCCACGACGACGGCGTCGACGCGGTCCCGCGTCACGACCGGTACGGGCACGACGACGACCTCAGGTACGACCCCCAAGACTTCGAATCCGACTCCGACTCCGAGTCCGAGTCCTTCGATCACGGGCCCGGCCGAAGACAGCGTCGATTTCGTTACCGCAAAGGTTGGCCTTTCGGCCGCGGCCCCCGAAATTGTTCTGAACATCGGTGACTTCATGCTCGCCGAAGAAGCCGCAAACGTGACCATTCAAAGCATTACCGCGGACCTGGCCGGCACGAACCACGATCTCGTCATCGCGGACCTTTCGGCGGACAAGAGTCTCGCGGCGGCTACGGTAAAACTCAAGCTCAAGAACGGCACGTCGACAAGCATCAACGTCGACTCAACGCTCACGGGTTCAATCAACGTCGCGTTCTCTTCGGGAACCACGCGCGCTTGGCCTTTCAAGGTCGACATCCTCAAGCCCTACACGACTCCGAGCGTTCTCGGGGACGGCAAAATCCAAACCATGGTCGATGCCATCCCAACCGATAGTCACCAGAGACTTCGGACGATCCCCAATCCCGCCAAAAAGACCCAACAGTTTCCGGCCCTCGTCGACATGAACCACATCGGCGAAGCAACGGTGGACGGCAAGGGCCTCATGACTTCCGCCCAAGTCGTCGCCTTCCAGAACGGGACGCGAACGTTCATGAGCTCGGAGTTCGCGGCAGCCGTGGGCCCCCTTTACAAGGCTTCGGGCAGCAAGGAATTAACCCGCTCCGTCGCGATCCGCGAGCGTAAGGCGAACGCGAACTACACCGGCGAAAACCCCTACATCCGCACCATGATCGCGGCACGTTCCGAGCGCACCGGCGCGGTCCATGGCTTCGGCGAGCAACACTTCGTGGTCAACGAGTTCCGCGAGGTCGAGTCCTTCGAAAACTCTGGGCTCATCGGCTCGACGGGAACCGATAGCGTTCCCCCCGGAGCAACGAACGTCCTGAATTTTCAGATCTATAACGTCGCGCAAAACCGTATGGACGTGAACATCGACGTGCCGTTCCCGAACAACGGTTACTACGGCCATAGCGTTGACCGCGTGTTTTTGCTCAACAAAAACACTTCCCTATGGCTCGGTAGTCTCCTCGTCTCGGGCGGCGTGAATGCCCAGTCCGATGGACTTTTCTTTGTGACCTTTAGCCGTACCTCGAAAACCGCCGCGCTCAAAAAAATCAGTGGCATAACGGGTTTCGGTTTGCGAGGCCTGAAGGTCGTCGCGCTTCCGAACGAAAAAGACGCTATCGTCGCCTTCTACGGTTTCCCGAACGGTTCGAGCGAAAGCTCAGGCATCCGGGTGGGCTTCGCCCGCGTCGGCATCGCCTCGGGCGAGGCTTCCGCCGTAGCCTGGCTCCCTGACTTCGTCGTTTACCGGAAAGACGTGAAGACGCGGCCGGATATCAACGTGAAGCTGCAAGTGCTTCCGAACGGAAGCCTCGTCGCGGCCGTCCAAACCCAAAAGTTTCTTACGAGCGCCGACAAGAAAGTCCAATGGCGACCGACGATCATCCACTTCAACGCCAAGCTTCAGCAGATCATGCGCCTGGAAGCCATCGACCTGCAGAACGTCACGGCCGACGTGTGGACCAAGACCTGGCCACGCATTTGGGTACGCGAGTTCATCCCCCTGCGTGACAGTCGGGTTCTCGTCGATTTCATTAGCGAAGTGGGCACGGTCCAGACGGATCCCCGCCAGTACGACACGCTGTCCTTCGCGGCCCAAAACCAACACCTTCGCTGGCTGTCCCCTTAATGAAAGACCAACTCCCGACCGCAAAGGCGGCGGAACTCGAGCTGCGGCGCCTGGCTAATCCCCGGAACGCCGCCTTCGCCCAAAAGTTCTTTCGAACCGAGAAAGGCGGATACGGAGAAGGGGATTCCTTCCTCGGACTTTCCGTTCCTACGGTTCGCGGCGTCGCACGGCGCTGCAACGCCCTCGATGGCCAAGAGCTCGCCAAACTACTCGACTCGAAATGGCACGAAGCGCGGCTGATGGCGCTCGCCATTCTCGCCCAGCGCGCGGAAAAGGCGTTCAAGAAGAAGGATGCCAACTCCCTGAAGGCCGTCTTCGGCGTGTACCGATCTCGCATTTCGCGCATCGACAACTGGGACCTCGTCGACGTCGCCGCTCCGGCCGTCGTCGGTTCGTATTTTCTCGTGAATAATGACGCCGAAAGAAAACGGTGGCTCGCCTCAAAACAGCTCTGGGAACGACGGATCGCGTACGTCAGCCTGCTACAGGACATTCGACGCGCAAAGCGCGTGGACCGCGTTTTCCGCTATGGGCCCCGCCTTCTCGAGGACTCGCACGATCTCATGCACAAGGCCCTCGGCTGGGTCCTACGCGAGGCTGGCAAGGTCGATCCCCAAGGCCTGGAGGCCTTTATCGAGCGTTACGGCAAGCGTATGCCCCGAACGGCGCTCCGCTACGCCATCGAACGCTGGCCCCAAGCCAAGCGCAAACGAACCCTGATCGAGACCCGCGGCGAATAAGCCGATCTAGACCGGCACGACGCCGTGGCGACGCGGGTAGTACTCGATCGCCTTCGACGAGTAGTGATCGAAGCGTTTGATGAGTTCCGCCCGAAGCTCGGATCCCTTCACGAGGTCGTCCACGACGAGTTCCGCCGCGAGACGCTCGATATCGATGTCCTTCTCGTACTCGGCTTTTTTGGCTTCGATGAAGGCTTTTCGTTCGCTCTCCGGAAGCTCCATGATCTTGTTGAAGTAAACCGCGTTCACGGCCGGATCCGGCCCCATGACGGCGATCTGCGCCGAGGGTAACGCGATCGTGCAATCGGGATCGAAGCCCGGACCGCACATCGCGTAGAGCCCCGCGCCGAAAGCCTTGCGTACGACCACGCAGATTTTCGGAACCGTGGCTTCCGAGATGGCGTAGACCATCTTGGCGCCGTGACGGATGAT
>DDRA01000042.1:40990-41347 GCA_002343545.1 Bacteriovoracaceae bacterium UBA2428 | reverse complement strand
AACCCCGCCCTTCACCTTAGGCTGGTTCGCGACGATGCCCACGACCTTGCCACCCATGCGGGCGAAACCCGTCACGAGTTCGCGCGCGAAGAGCTTCTTCATCTCGAAGAAGCTGCCTTCGTCGACGAGGCCCTCGATGATCTTGATGATGTCGTAAGCCTGGTTCGGGTTCGGCGGCAGGATTTTCTCGACGTCGAGCGGCGCGATCGGAGCCTTTGTTTCCGTGGTCGCGATCGCCGAACGAAAATTCTGCGGCATGTAGCTCAGGTAGTGACGACCGAGGGCGATCGCTTCTTCTTCGTTCGCCGCGAGCACGTCGCCCACGCCGCTCTGCGAGCAGTGCATGCGCGCGCCGCC
>DDRA01000042.1:40714-40868 GCA_002343545.1 Bacteriovoracaceae bacterium UBA2428 | reverse complement strand
CGAGCAGTGCATGCGCGCGCCGCCCATTTCCTCGAGCGTTACCTTTTCGCCAATGACGGCTTCCGCCATGCGCGGACTGCCGAGGTACATCGAGGCGTTGCCTTCGACCATGATGACGACGTCGCAGAAGGCCGGGATGTAGGCGCCGCCGGCC
>DDRA01000042.1:37096-40537 GCA_002343545.1 Bacteriovoracaceae bacterium UBA2428 | reverse complement strand
GCCGGGATGTAGGCGCCGCCGGCCGCCGACGGACCGAACAAGACGCAGATCTGCGGGACGTGACCCGACAAACGGCATTGCAGGTTAAAGATCTTGCCCGCGCCGCGACGACCCGGGAACATCTCGAGCTGGTCCGTGATCCGCGCGCCGGCCGAGTCGATCAGGTAATAGACCGGGATGCTGAGTTTGCCGGCTTGCTCGAGCAGACGGATCATCTTCTCGACCGTGCGCCAGCCCCAAGAACCCGCCTTGACGGTGGAATCGTTCGCGAGGATGCCGACCGTACGGCCGTGCACTTTGCCGAATCCCGTCACGACGCCGTCGGACGGAAGCTCGGCGTCGCGGGCGTTGGCATAAAGACCGTCTTCGATCCAAGAACCCGCGTCGATGAGTTTCGCGATGCGATCGCGCGCGAAGATCTTGCCGCTTTCCCGGTTTTTATCGTGGTACTTGGGTGCGCCGCCCTTGAGGATGCGATCCCGCAGTTGTCCGAGCTCGTTCTCGTTCTTCACGAAAGACTCCTTATTCGATCATTGGCCGCGATACGCGGGCGAACGTTTTTCGACGAAAGCCTTCAAACCTTCTTCGCGATCCGAAGACTCGAGGCAAACCTGGTAGCAGCTTCTTTCAAAATCCAAGGCCGACGCCGCATCGAGATCCCGCCCGCCTTGGATCGCCTTCTTCGCGGCGGGCACGGCGAGCGGACCGTTGCCGACGATGGTCTTGGCCCACACCAGGGCCGCAGCCGCAGGATCCGCCTCGACCGCGTTCACGAGACCCAGACGAAGCGCTTCGTTGGCATCGACGGACTTCGCGAGGAAAATCATTTCCTTCGCTTTCGCTTCACCGACGATACGGGGAAGACGTTGGGTACCGCCCGCGCCCGGTATGATGGCGAGCTTCGTCTCGGTCAAACCGAAGAGCGCCGAGGGTCCCGCGATGCGCAGGTCGCAAGCCAGCGCCATTTCGCAGCCGCCGCCGAAGGCAATGCCTTCGACGACCGCGATCACGGGGCAAGGCAGCGTTTCGAGCCCGTCCATGACTTTGCGCAAGCGCGCGAGCGTCCGATGAATTTCGGGAATATCCATCTTCAGGCGCTCCGCCAAGTCGGCGCCCGCGCAAAAAGCCTTCGGCGAGGACGACTTCAGGATGAGAACGCGGGTTTCGCCCCGAGCGGCGCGTACCGACTCGCTCGCCAAAAGCTCCGAAAAAGAATCCAAGATCTCGGTCGAAAGCGCGTTTCGCTTGTCGGGCCGATCCAGCGTGAGCGTAACGATACCCGGCGACTCTTCCGTTCTGAGGATTCTTCCGTCCGTCACACGACCCCCTGGGCGACGAGCGCCTGGAATGTTTTCGAAGGCAGTCCCTTGCCGAGCTCCTTCGAGATGAAGCGGCTCACCGAGGCGACTTTCTCCAAGCTCACGGAGCGCGAAGTTCCCATGCCTTGGAGCATGTACAGCAAATCTTCGGTCGCGAGATTCCCCGCCGCGCCCGGCGCGTAGGGGCATCCGCCGGTGCCGCCCGCCGACGAATCGAAAACCTTGATCCCATGCTGCATGCCCTCGAGCACGTTCGCCAACGCGGTTCCGCGCGTGTCGTGCAAGTGAAGGGCAAAACGCGCGGGGGAATGTTTTTTCAGCACCTTCTCGAGAACCTTGCGAACGCTCAAAGGCGTTCCGTGACCCGTCGTATCGCCGAGACTGATCGAGTTCGCCCCCATTTCGACGAGCGTGTCGACGAGCTTCGCGACCGACTTGGGCTCGACCGTACCCTCGTAAGGGCAATGGACGATCGTCGAGACGTAGACCCGCGCTTTCATTTTCGCCCGTCGCGCCCGCTTCAATAGCGGCTCCATCGCGTCGAGCAATTCTTTCTGGGTCCGATTCACGTTCTTCCGGCAGAACGTCTCGGAAGCGGCGACGAACAAGCCGACGCCATCGACGCCCGCGTCGATGGCCTTATCCATTCCCTTGTCGTTCGGCACGAAAGCCCAAAGCCGGGCCTTGCCCGCGAGCTTCGGGCGCGATCGCAGCGAAGCCACGACCTCTTCGGTGCGCGCGAGCTGAGGAACGAGATCTTCGCGCACGAAAGACCCGACCTCGATGTCGGTCAATCCGGCCTCGATCAGCCCTTCGATGATCCGCACGCGTGCGGCGACATCCAAAGAGACGGCTTCCGCCTGCAAACCATCGCGAGGCGAAACCTCGAAAATGCGAATTTCACCCGCCATGGCGAAGCTTTACTCGACGACGACGAGATCCTGACCTTCTTGCACGAAGTCGTCGGTCTCGATGAGGACTTGCTTGACGGTACCGCCGGCCGTCGCGGGCACGAGCATTTCCATTTTCATGCTCTCGATCGCGACGATGTCTTGATCGACCTTGATCGTTTCGCCCGGTTTCACGAGAACGCGCAGGACAGTGCCCGCCATATTCGACTTAATCGTTGCCATTGTTACCAACCTCCGCCGGGTTCAAAACGAAAACCAAGGGTCAAGAAAACGCCCCAAATATCATCCGCACCGAAAACCACGTTGTGACGAGTCGCGAGTCCAACCGCCACGTTCGGCGCGACGTTGAACTCGCCTTGGGCGTTCAAGTTCACCGCGAAATGCGTCGTGCCGCCGTTTCCACCGAAGCGATGGAAACCCGCGCCGCCGCCGGCGCCGATGCGGAACTCTTCGTACTGGGCGAAATAAAAGAGAATCGCCGGCGAGGTTCCGAAGTAGCCGCCCGGCGCGAAGGTCGCGTCCAACTCAAGCGCGATCCATCCGTAAGGATTGATGCTGGCATTGACGCCGTAGCCGATATCCGAAGTCGACGACCCGACGGCGCCGACGTGACCCCCGATACGGAATTCCGACGCGAAGGACGGGCTCGCCAAAGCCAAAGCGGCCGCCAACAAGGCCCCACGAAGACGCGTTCTAAACATCCTAACCTCCAAGCGCTTGGCGCCTCCAAAAGTCGTAGAGCGAAAGTGAGCGGCTGTCGACCGGGGCAACGTGTCGGATGGCTTCGGCTTTGTTATGATGCGGCCCGTGATAGTTCCACTCGTACCCCGCAAACTCGCCGACCTCCTTTTTCGCAGCTTCGACGCAAAGGACGCCTTCGTAGCGCAAGTTGACGAGGTGCGTCGGACTTATCCGAGCCGTCCGCTCGCCTTTGCCATCGTTTCGGGGGGATTCATCGAGTTCCTCGCGATCCGTCGCTTTCTGTCGGAACGTTTCGGCTCCGACTTCGCCCCTCAGTACGCCTCCCGTATGCCCGCCCTGCTCGTCGAACCCGTGGGATTGATCCTTCGACGTATCGCCTCTTTCTTCGGGCTCGCCTCCAAGGTCCCTTCGCGTATCTTTCTCTGCAGCCAAGACCTGAAAGCCGGGCGCTCGGTCCTTCTGAACTTCGAAACCCTCGATCGCAAACGGCTTTACGAAACTCCCTGGGG
>DDRA01000042.1:34741-36977 GCA_002343545.1 Bacteriovoracaceae bacterium UBA2428 | reverse complement strand
CGCCTACCTCCAGGAGCACAACCCGGACCTCATCATCGTCCCAGTCGTCATCATTTGGCGCCGGAAGCGGCGAAAAGAAGCCGGCGGCGTCGGCTCGCTCCCGACGAAGATCGTCAAAGGTATCGCGGCTCCCTTCGGATCGGTCTGGAACCTTTTCCTGGGCGATCCCTTCCAACCGAAAGGCCTCCGCAAGATCGCGATCATGCTGCGTCAGTATTCGCGGAGCACTTTGCGGACGATCGACCCCGTCGAGATCAACCAGAACTCGGCGCGAAGCGTCCGTCGCCGGATCATGTCTTCGATCGCGCAAGAGAAGAAAGTCATCATCGGCCCGGTCTACAAGTCGACCCGACTTATCGGCGAAGACGTCCTGAGAAACCACGGCTTCCTCAAGTTCGTCGAAAACCTGGCCGCGGCCGAGAACACGGCCGAATCCACCCTATTCCGTCGCGCGGAAGCCTATTTCCGCGAAATGTCGGCGCGCTACTCCTACTTCGTCGTCGAGGCCTCGTGCTTCTTCCTGACCAAGATTTTCTCGACGATCTTCGACGAGATCACGAGCGAGGAAGAAGACTTCCAAAAGCTCCGGGCCAACGGCAAAGAGGGCTCGATCGTCTTCATGCCTTGCCACAAGAGCTACGTGGACTTCCTGCTCCTCTCGCATCTTCTCTTCACGAAAGAGATCAACCCTCCGCACATCGCCGCCGGCATCAACATGAATTTCTGGCCGATGGGACATGTTTTCAAGGGTGGCGGCGGTTTCTTCATCCGCCGAACCTTCCGCGGCAATCTCCTCTACGGCGAAGTGCTGAGACGCTACATCGCGGCGCTGCTCGCGAACCGCATCAACCTCGAGTTCTTCGTGGAAGGCGCGCGTTCCCGCACGGGCAAGCTCGCTCCCCCGAAGTACGGCATCCTGAAGATGATCACCGACTCCAAGTTCGACGGCCTCATCCAAGAGAAGATCATCATCCAACCCGTCAGCATCAGCTACGACCGCGTCACCGAAGACCGCGCCCACAAACGAGAGCTCGAAGGCGGCGAGAAGGTCCAGGAGACGGCCCTCGGCGTCGTCAAATCCGGCCGCGTCCTCTTCCGCTCCTACGGCAAGGTGCACGTCCGCTTCGGCGAGGCCTTCTCCTTCGATGATTGGATGAAGGACCTCGTGGGCGAAGGCACCCAGAGCCACGATACGCGCAAGCTCGCGATCCAAAAGATGGCCTTCGAGGTTCTCCACCGGATCAACCGCGTCACCCCGCTCACGAGCACGGGCCTCGTGTGCCTCGTGCTTCTCGCGAAGCCCGGCGCGGCGCTACCCGCGAGCGAACTCGAAGCGTTGCTTTTGCGCGTGAAGGACGACGTCGCGAAACTCGGCGGGCAACTCACGCGGGATCTCCAACTCAACTTCGCCGACGAGTGCCGCAAGGCGATCAAGAGCCTTTTGCGCGACGGCATTCTCGAGGAATACCGATCCACGAACGACAGCCTGGGGTACCGGGTACCGCACAAACAGCGCGTCGCCGCGCTCTACTACAAGAACAGCGCGGTCCACGCCTTCGTCGACGCGGCGATGGCCGGCATCGCGGGGCGCGACACCCAAGACATCCTGAACCTGCGGACACTGCTGCGTTTCGAGTATTTCTTCGCCGAACGCGAGACCTCGGTGAAACGAATCCGGGCCGTTCCCTCGGAGGCCCTCACGGGTCTTTACGCGTTCATCTTGGACGACAACCTGGAGACCATTCAACTCGGACTTATGGCGCTTCTCGAGATGCGCGACGAGACTCTATCCGAGAAAGAGTGGAAGAACCGCCTGATGGCCTTCGGTCGGGCCAAAAGCCTGGAGTCGGCCGTTCTGCGACTGGAATCGGTCAACACGCAGAGCTTCGCGGCGTTCCTCGAGCTCGCCAAGAACTTGGATTGGATCGCCAAGGTGAAGAACGCAAAAGGAGACGATGCGCTCAAAACGAGCGACATCGCCTCCATCGAAGAACATCTCGTGAAAGTCCGGTCTTTCCGCCAGCGGATCGGAACCTGGGATTCCTTCCGCTCGACCGAAGCTTTCCCGAAAGAAACTTTCGAGCCTAGCGCACGAACATGAAGGTCAAGCCGTCGTTGCAGCGAAGCACGAGGTAAGTCCGGCTCTCGTTCATGACTTCGTACGAGCATTCCCGCGATTGGGCGTTGTCGTAAGCGAAGCGAAGCTTTCCGGCGCCAAGACCGGAGCTCGTTTCGC
>DDRA01000042.1:16135-34587 GCA_002343545.1 Bacteriovoracaceae bacterium UBA2428 | reverse complement strand
AGGCAAGAAGCCGTAAAGGTCCATAGTCCGTTGGAGTCGTTCTGCGCTTGGCCCGAAGCCGAAGCCTCACGCCACGACCCGAGAATCGCGTTGTTTTGGATCGAGCAGCTCGTAAGCGGATCGACCGTGTTCGAGTTACCGACCTGAGAGTAAGGAGAAACCGTTTGGCCGAGCTTGTCGGCGGCGCGCGACGGGCTGTCCGCGAGCGAAACGGTTTTCGTCTCGAAGCATGCCGTCAAAGAGAACAGTCCCACCAAGAAAAGCGAAGAACTCGTGAATTTCGTGTTCATAAAAGATCCCCCCACATCAAAAGAAGCAAAGGGGGGGCCAACGCTAAACCGTGGAAAACACTTCCCAGGATCCCCGAGTTCCCGTAAAGATTTCATGAAAGTGAAAAGAAATTCATCACCGGGCCGCAAATTGCGGGAGCCCCTTATTAAGGACCAGGATTTTGAACGCCTCGTCGCCCTGCGCGCACGTTGGCACCGATCCGAACACCTCGGGAGCGATCCGCTGGGCCTCCTGGATCGCACGACCCCGGTCGAAGACCTTGAAGTCGTTTCTTTTCTCGTGGCCGGTCTCTCTTACGGGCGCGTCGAGCAGATCCGAAAGTCCTCGACGGAACTCCTCCGGCGACTCGGCGAATGGAGCGGAAGCGGAGCGGCGAGCGGTCACGGCCTCGCCAAGCACCTTCGACAATCCAGCGAGTCGGATTTCAAGGCCCTCGAAAGACAACTCCGCGGATGGAAACATCGTTTCAATACCGCCGCCGACCTGAGTCTTCTCCTTCGGTCCCTGGGGCGGGTGCTACGCGACTACGGTTCGCTCGGCCGCCTCTACCAAAACTCGCGCGAAGCTTCCCCGAACTCCTTTCTCGCGATCGTCGCTTTCTGCGATTCCCTGCGCGAGGGCGAAAGCGGCGATCCCGTGCGGCGTGCGCGCGCGGCCGTACAACGGGGGCGGCGGTGGCCCGGAGCCGGAGTCGCGTGGTTCGCCCCGAATCCTCGCGACGGCGGGACGTGCAAACGTCTCATGATGTGGATGCGATGGATGGTACGGCAAGACTCCATCGATTTGGGACTTTGGGGTGCGCATTCGCCACTCCTCGATCCCGCGAAAGCGAAACCCCACGCGGGCGAGCTTTTCTTTCCCGTCGACACCCACATTTTCCAGTGGGCCCGCGCGAAAGGAGTCACCTCGAGGAAAGCGCCCAACTGGAAGGTCGTCGAGGAAATCACCCTCGCTTTCCGGGCGCGCTGCCCCGAAGATCCCGTAGGTTTCGATTTCTCCCTTTGTCAGGACGGGATGGCTTCTTTCCGGGGAAAAAAGTCCTAGAGGTAGCCCGACAGAACCACGCTGTGGGATTGACCGCGGCTCTTACCCACGCCGGCCTCGAGCGAATAGCGAAGACCGAAAGAACTCGCTTCGTAACCGAGGCCCGCGCTCACCAAGTCATCGGCCGTCAAGATCGTGCGGCGGTAGCCGCCGCTCACCGCGAATCCCTGCGGCAACTTGTATTCGAGCCCGGCTCCGTAGCCGAGTTCCGGGCCCATTCCCTCGAAGTTCGATCCGGCGTATCGATTCACCTGCGCCGACAACGCCAACGCTAAGGACGGACGGTATTCCAACGCGAACGCGAAGGTCCGCGGATGAAGACCCGACTCCTCGCTCACGAGGTTCTGCGCGACGGCCCCCAGCTGGACGGAGGAGCTCGCGAGAAAACGGGCACCCACGTCAAAGTTCCACTTCGAAAGATTTCCGAGCCCGAGCGAGTAATCGCGACGGTACCCGTACTTGATGTTCGTGCCGACCGCGAAGTCTTCGCTGAACTTGCCGAACAAAGAGAAACCCGCACGCTCTTCGAGGCGAGCGAAATTTCCCATCGAGGCGGGCGACGAAGCCGGCTGGACCAGATCCCGACGCAGGTAGAAGAGGCCCCCGCCGAGCGGCCCGGACTTCGTATCCACGACCGAAGCGGTCAAGCTGCTACCCGCTCCCAAATAACCAAAGTTGAGGGCGTATTTTTTCTCGAAGGCCGCGCTCGCCGGGTTTTGAAAGAGGGCATCGTGGGCCAGATTCGAGGCCGCCGTGGCTCCCCCTCTCGAAAGCGACTGGGCTCCCAGAAGAGATTGAGGATCAATTAAGCTTTGGCCCACGATTTCAGCCTTCGCAGAGCTAGCCCCCAAGATCACAACAAGTAATTGAAAAGACTTGGATCCAAAAATTCCCATGGAAGCCACTCCCTTGCCCAAAGTTTTGACAGGCTATCACAAGCTAGCCAGGCCCACTGCTTAAACTGCAAGTACAGGGCCCCGTGATTTTAAATAAAATCATATAGATACACAAATATCTGAGCCGCCAAAAACTTGGCCCAGGCATTGCTTCATGATCGGTAGGGGAAACTTTATGGGGGAAAACATGAAAACTTCTGCTTTCGCTCGAATGCTCGGTTTCGGGGTCTTCTTGGTCGCTTCGGCCAGCGCCTCGGCCTCCAGCACGAGCATCGGACTCGGATTCAACTACAGTCGTGGAGAGCGTGGTCCTAGCGCCCTCTATACTCCGGCGATCGGAGTTCCCGCCTTCGGATACGGGGCGGGGGCCATGAGCCTCGGAGCGATCGGGGGAGCTTGCGGGATGATAGCTCCCGCATGCAACACGGGTTGTATGGGAGCCCCGATGGGCCCCGGCATGATGATGCCCGGCGGGGGAATGCCGATGCCCCTGCCTCAACCCGTGGCGCAAGCCCCGATCCTTCCTCCGCTGCCCGCACCGGCACCGGTGATCGCACCCCACATGATGGGTGGATGGGGCGGCGGTTACGGAGCCTACCCTTCCGCCATGGCCGCTCCCGCGGTTTGCGGACTCCCTTGCGGAGCGGGACTCGTGCCGATGTCCTACGGACCGGTCGCGGGTGGCCCGGCGATGATCGGAGTCGGCGGCGGTAGCGGCTTTAGCCAAGGCGCTTCGAGCTCCGGCGGAGACATCCGGGTTCATAACGGCTCGGTGATCGAAGTCGGCGGCAAGAACGCTTGGGAGATCAACGACTCGGGCGATATCGCCTGGTCGCTCGCGGTGGGACTCGGGATGCAGGCGACGAACGTCTATCCCATTACGCCCCCTCGCTACGCTCCGACGACGCTCGCACCGAGCTTCTACGGCTACGGCGACCGAGACCTCGGATTCATCGCTCGTCCGCACGGCACTCCGTAAACGGAAGTTTCGTCTACGAAAGAGAGGGAAGCTGCTATGCTCCGCGAGCATGGCGCTTCCCTCTTCGCGTAAAGTCACCAAAGTCGTCATTCCGGTCGCCGGCATGGGGACCCGATTCCTTCCCGCCACGAAAGCACTTCCCAAAGAACTGCTTCCGGTCGTTTCGAAGCCGATCATCCACCACATCATCGAAGAGGCCGTGAAGGCCGGGCTCGAGACGGTCGTGCTCGTGACGTCGCGACCCAAGGTCGTCATCGAAGACTATTTCGATCCGGGCGACCTGACCTCCTACCGCCTCGCCGAATCCCATAAGGAAAAGCTGATCGAGGAAGTCCTCTACCTCAGCTCCAAGATCGATATCGTTAGCATCCGTCAGTACAAGCCGATGGGACTCGGCCACGCGATCCTGCGCGCGAAGCCCATCGTCGAAGGCCAACCTTTCGCCGTCATCCTGGGCGATGACATCATGAAGTGCTCGGGGCCGAGCGCCATCCATCAATGTTTGAACGTCTTTCAAGAACGGGGCGAAGGCTCCGTGGTCGGTGCGGTTCAAGTCGAACGTGAAGCGACCCGGCTCTACGGCGTCATCGATCCGGCGCCGAGCATCGAAGACATCAAGAAGGGATCTTGGCGCCTGAAGGACTTCGTCGAGAAGCCCGATCCAGCCGAAGCGCCTTCGGAATGGGCCCTCCCCGGACGCTACGTTTTCGAACCCGAAATCCTCGAAGAACTGCAAAACGCGGGTCCCGGAAAGAACGGCGAGATTCAACTCACCGACTCGATGCAGAAACTTCAGGCCCGAAAACCCTTCTGGGCCTGCGCACTTGAGGGCGAACGCTTCGATACTGGCGACCGTCTGGGCTATATTATGGCGAATGTCGCGTACGCCCTTGAAGAAGAATCTACTCACCACGCTCTTCGTACTTGGCTCAGCCGGCAGCTGGCTCGTTGAAGCCGAAGCCCACGTCCCCAAACCGACGCAGATCGCGCGCTTCCAGCCGAGCGTTCTTCGCGGCAAAAAAGCGTTTCAAGTCGCGGGACAACTTAGCTTTCCGCTCGGGCGCGCGAACTACGCCGTCGATTGGTCCAGCCCCGGACACTACGAGGTCGTGATCTCGGATCTTCCCGCGAAGATCTACAGCACCGGCGAAGGCGCCTCGACGTGGCGCCTTTCGCGTTCGGGAAATCGCTGCGTCCTTCGCAACGAAAAGCTCACCACGACGTGCCCGCCCCCCAAAAGTTGGGCGCTGCTCGAATGGGGCGGCCAACCCGAACTCACGGCCAACACCCTGCACCAAGAAGGCTTCTTCGCGGAAGAAGACGTTCCCTGGTCCGAAACGAATTCCGCCGATCCGCCGACGAACAACAAACGCGTCCACCTTGCGGTCGGCAAGAACGGAGAAACGCCGGTCGCCGTGCTCGAGGTTCGCGGGCCCCAGTACCAAAGCGACGCGAGCGGAGAGTCGTTCCCCATCCTTCAACTCGATCAGACCTTTCTTTCGCCGCTCGCGCAGCGTTTCATGAACGGATCGGAGCTCGTGACGATTCGCGCGCTTTCGGATCTTCTCGTTTCGCGCGAGCAGCCTCGTTTCAGCCACGTCCTCGCCAAACGTCTCGACGTCGGGTCCGCCGACAAGAACTGGATCACGATCACCCGCAAAGATCCGACGAACGCCAAAGAGAAGTCGGACAAGCTGCCGACCGCCATCACGGATCACACGGCTTTCCAGTCGCACTTGGGTCCGGAAGGCCAGCAGCTCTTGCGCGCCCTGCTGTTGACCCACTAGATTCGAGCCCGGATGCCATTCGCTCGCGTCGCCGTCCCGGCCCCGCTCAAGCCTCTCGACACGCTTCTCGACTACCGGATCCCGGAGGAGCTCGTCGGTCAGGTCCAAATTGGATCGCTCGTCCAGGTCCCGTTCGCGCGGCGTAAAACGTGGGCCCTCGTCTTCGAGATCAGCGAGAGCACCGCCTTGGCGGAAACGCAGATCAAGAGCATCGAAAGCCTCAAGCTTCCCATGCCCGTCGCCGATCGCGCACGACTCGAACTGTTCCGCTGGTTGAGCCGCCACTACCTCTACCCGATCGGGGAAGTCTGCGAGAGCGCCCTCCCCGCCGCGATCCGCGAAGGGACCGCGCGCACCCTCAAGCTTCCCGAAAAGTCTTTCGACGAAGGCTCCGAGATCGAGGCTTCCGTGCCGCCGCCGCTCAACGAAGACCAAGCTTCCGCGATTCGGCAGCTCGCCACCCCGAGCGCCGACCCCTTGCTCCTCTGGGGTGTTACGGGATCCGGTAAGACGGAAGTCTACCTGAAGGCCATCGAGGATCGGCTGCACCAAGGGCAAAGCGCGCTTCTTCTCGTGCCCGAGATCTCCCTTACGCCCCAACTCATGTCGCGTTTCGAATCGCGCTTTCCCGGCGAAGTCGCCACCTTCCACAGCGCGCTCAAGCCCACCGCCGTCCGGAAGGCTTGGCTAGAAACTCTCCTCGGAAAACGCCGCATCGCGATCGGCGCGCGTTCCGCGCTTTTCGCGCCCGTCCAAAACCTTGGCCTGATCGTGCTCGATGAAGAACACGACGGAAGCTACAAGCAAGAAGATCGGCTCCGCTACCACGCCCGCGCCGTCGCCCTCGAGTACGGAAGAATCGCGAAGGTTCCCGTTCTCCTGGGATCCGCGACCCCCAGCGCGGAGAGCTTCGATCGCGTCGAGAAAGGACTCACGCGTCTCGCGCGGCTTCCACGACGCGCGGTGGGAGAAGCCACCCTCCCCGAGATCCAGGTTCTCGATCTCAAGAAGCAGATCGCCCAACCGAATATGGATCCGCGCCCAAAACAGCCCCTGACTTTCCAGGCGCCCCCCATCGACGGGGATTTTTTCCTGACGGCCGAAATGCAACGGGAACTCCAGAACGTTCTCGATCAAGGTCGACAGGCGTTGCTCTTCCTCAACCGCCGAGGCCAAGCCTCGCAGCTGCTTTGTCGGGGTTGCGGGCACAAAAGCAATTGCCCCGCGTGCGAAGTCACGCTCACTCCTCACGGCAAAGGACTCCTTTGCCACTACTGCGGTTACGAAGCGCCCATTCCTCGCGAGTGCCCCGCGTGCAAGCGCTCGGATTCGCCTTTCCTCAAGGTCGGCATCGGAACGGAAGCGCTCGAGGAAGCCGTCCGGCTTCACTTCCCCACGGCGAAGACGCTTCGCCTCGACCGGGACACGGCCGAAACGAACGACCAGCTGCGCGACATCCTCGGGCTCTTCGCCGAGAAGAAGGCCGACATCCTGATTGGCACCCAGATGGTGGCGAAAGGTCACGACTTCCCAGACGTCACGTTCGTCGGCATCGTGCTGGCCGACATCGGTCTCGGCGTTCCCGACTTCCGGTCGAACGAGCGGGCTTTGCAGCTCTTGCTCCAGGTTTCCGGACGCGCCGGGCGAGCCATCCATCCCGGCCGAGTGCTGCTTCAAACTTTCCAACCCGAGCATCCCGTCTTCCAAGTGCTCACGCGCGCCCAAGGTCTCGATGACTACGGCGAGTTCCTGCGCCAAGAGATCGAGAATCGCGAAGCTCTCGCCTACCCGCCGCGGGGCGAGCTTGCGCTGCTGCGCTTCGACGGGCTCGAGAACGACCTCGTTCGGGAAGCCGCCCGCAAAGTCGCCGCGGGGCTGAACCGCATCCAGTCCGAAGGGTTTCGCGTCTTAGGCCCCGTGCCCAGTCCCCTCGCGCGATTGCGCAATCGCTACCGCTGGCAAATTCTCCTCAAATCGAGAAACGAAGAGCATCTTCGCAAGAGCCTGAACTGGATCATGGAAGGATGGGATAAGCAAAAACTCGAGCGGACGCTCAAGACGAGACTCATCGTCGATCTCGAGCCCGCGACGATGATGTAGCTCACCAACCCGGCTGAAACGGAGCCAGAAAACGACCAACCACTTCGCCGCACGAAAGACGAACGGACTTCAAAGTCGTCCCGAGACGGCGGTGGGCTCCCGCGATGAGATCCCTCCCCAAGGCCGAATCGCGATCGGCTTGCATTCCCTTCAGCGCCTTCAGGAATCCCGAGGCGTCATCCGTCCTTTCCGAGATTTCGCGGGAGCGCTCGATGGCCTCGAACGCCCAAAGCAGTTTGGCGCGTTCGCTTCGCCAGACGTCCTCACTGGAGGGATAGTACTTCGGATCCACCGGAAGCTCGGATCGACGAGAAAAATCCGGAATGTCGTCGAAGGTTCTCTGAAGCCAAAAGAAGTTTTCTTCCTCTTCCGCCGCGTAGAATCCCTTCGAATCGTCCACGAGAACCGCCCGAGAGGGATCGAAGTCCGGAATGAACCCGCGGAGGCGCTTCTTGAACTTGTCGGTAAAACGCGCGGTTTCCGGGGCCTCCGTTCGAATCAGGTCGTCGATGTGACCGACCCGGTAAGGGCTTCGCTTACGGCCGTCGGAATTCACGAGCCCGTAGACGATCTTCAGGGCCTCCGCATTCCGGGAGGCCGTTCCCCCACTGAGAAAAGACACGCGGTAGTTCGGATTGTCGTGAAGGGAGCGGAGAATCTCGATCGCGCCATCCGCGAGACGATAAAGCTTGCCTTCGACCTCGAAAACGCCCCGAGGATCCATCTCGGCCGCCTTCGCGTTGGTCGTGTAGAGAAGGGTCCAATCCAAGTCGAAAACCACGTCGATCGGCTTGGCCAAAGCCGTCAGACTCGGCAAGGCTAAGCATAGGACGATAAAAAGGGCCTTCAAGCGCCTCACCTTTTTCTCATCGGAAACTTCGGGCAAAACGTCGACTTCCGTCGGTGCCTTAACGCGATCTTCACGAAAGGAATCCTTTAACTTCACGGGAATGCCCGCGCGACGTCTTCCATAATGGAAGGAATGCTTCGCACGCGCACCATGATGAGTTTTACCTTGGGCGCCCTGCTCTCGACTTCGACTTGGGCCAAGCCAAAGTTCGACACGACGAGCTCCGGCATCCAAGAGTCCGATACCTACGGGGGTATCTCCGAAAGCGAGATGAAGGGTCTCGACGATCAGGCCCGTAAGATCCTCGAGAAATTCAAGGACGGCCGCGAAGAAGGCGGTGCTTCCACCCGCTTCGACGACTTGCTCGTGAACCACGACAAGCACAAGCGGGGCCTCGCCGACCACGGTTTGAACGGTCTGGAAAAAACTCTGGATAAAGCGGCGAACGACTCGGGCGCCAAGATCAAGACCGTCATGGACGGCGACAAGCGCGAAGAAGAAATCCAGAAGGCGCGCGGAAACGCCGGCGACTGCAAGAACGGAAAGGGCAAAGGCCTCGATGAGGGGGATTGCCGTAACATCTCCGCGAACATCGTCGACCGCGGCAGTGCGCACGGAAAAGACGACGACGGCCACCGCGTCTACGACTTGAGCGACGAGAGCTTCAAGTCCGTCAAGAAAGTCGGCGACGCGTACGCACAAAGAACGATCAACGACGCCGCGAACTACGACATCAACGATCCCGCGGCCAAAGAAATGGGTGTCACCGCGCAAGGGGTAGACGCCAAGGGCAAATACATCATGGTGAAAGGCCAGCGCGTCGGCGTCGCCGCGAACACGGCCTTGCTCCAGTCGGAGACTTCCTTCCTCAATCAGCAGGCCGCGACGATCGTTGAGTCGGAACGCGTTTACCTTCGGGCCCAGCGCTTAGCTGGCTTCGATACCTCCCGCGGCAATATCGACCCTGAACTGCGGGACCTCATCAGCAAATCGAACAAGAAAGACCCCAAGAAAGCCGAGCAGGAAATCGCGACCTATATCGCGAAAAACAACGCCCTCGGCGGCCAAGAAATCAGCTGCCGAGACAACCAAGCCAAGTGTAATGAATGGAAGTCTACCTATTGCGGTAGCAAGTCGGGACCCGAACGCACTTCGTGCGAAAGCCAGTTCGCGTCGGACGCCAAGATCAAACCTGAAGCCATCAAGGGAAACATTGAAGTCCGTAAGGCCATGCTCGAGGTCGCCGAGAAATCCGCTTCGGCCGAGACCAAGAAAAACATGCAGAAGAACATAGCGAACGCCCAGGAATGCATGAAGCCCGGCATGTGGTGCGGAAACGACCTCGATCCCAAGGCCAAAGGCGTTCGCGACGCTTCCAAGGCGACGGACACCCGAGAGATCATGGCCGATACGGCTCTTCTCATGGTGAACATGACGCCCGAGCAAGCGATGCGCGCGCTGAAGGGCATCAATATGGACGTCAACGAAGCGAACGACAAGAAGGCTAAGAACATCAAACTCTACCAAGGTTGGGTCGAGCGGATCAAACGCGCCCAAGAGATCCGACAGGCCGTCATCGCCGAAGCGAAGTCAAAGGGAGAACCCTCTCCTTTCAGCGCGCGATCCACGATGAGCGAGATCCTGACCTCTCGCGACCTCAATCGCGCGGGCGAAGGCGACACGCTCGGCCGCGGCCGCGTCGCGGGCACGAATAGCGGCGCCGCGGGACCGGCGAACTCCTCGCAACCGACGCGGGTGCCCGGCCCAGGCGGCGGCGGACGTCCGAATGCCGGTCCCGCCATGCCCATCAACCGAGCCCTCGCTTCCAAGCCGCGAAAGGCGGCGCCGAGGCCTGACCTCAACAATCCCTTCTTCCGTGAAGCCGTGAAGCCGTAAGGAGTCGTCGATCAGAGACTCGCGTTACGCAGGCTCGTGAAGCGATTGTAGACCAGAACTCCAACCAGGAAGATCAGCGACGGCGTCCAAACCGCGAAAGCGGGGTTCACGCGACCCGTGTTCCCCAGGTTCGCCGCGAAAGTGAACATCAGCCAGTAAACGAGACACGTCCCCGCCACGAAGGCGCCGTCTTTGGCCGCGCCTTCCACGCGGCGAAAACGCAACGCGCGAGGATAAGCCAACAGAACGAAAACGATCGTGATCAAGAAAAAGGTGTAGCGGCTATGGAACACGACTTCCCACTGCGAAGTGTTGATTCCCAAGCCCCGATGGCGCTGGATCGCGCGCCAAAGCTCCATCTGGGTCATGGTCTCCGCGTTGTAATCGATACGTTGGAGCCCACGCGGATCCTCGATCAAGCGCGTCGTTTTGATCGAAAACGGCTGGTGCAGCGGCGTTTCGAGACGCTGATCGAGCAGCGTTACGTGCCCGTTCGTCAAAGTCCACGCCCCGCCGTTCCAAGTCGCGCGTTCGGCCGTCAGCGTCTGCACGATATGGAACTCGTCGTCGAAGGTGTAGATGACGACGTCGTAAAGCTCGTTCTTGTCGGGATCGAAATACCCGACTTGGTAGAGGACGTCTTGGTTCCGATACCACATCTTCTCGCGCTGAACTTGGGAGAAGCGCGAGGGCACGTTCCTCACCTGAGTATCGAAAAGATCGTAGTGCTTCCACATCCCCCAAGGCGCGATCTGATCGACCACGAGGTAGTAAGGCAGCATCGCCAGACCGATCGCGAAGAAGGTCGGCACGAGGATCGCCTTACGCCCGTACCCAAGCGACTGCGCCGCCACGACTTCGCGGGAGCGGTTCATCGATCCGAGCGCGAGCAAGCACGCAAGCAGGACGGCGACCGGAAACACGATCTGCAGATGGGCCGGAACCTTGAGGAGATAGAGCACCAACGCGCTCACCGCCGTCGTCTTGACGTTAAAGACTTGGGCGAGCCACTCCAGCGTGAACAGGGCGAAGCCGAACGCGAGCCAGATCGGAAAGAAGAGCTTCAGGATTTCCCGAACGACGTAACCTGCCAAAATCCCCATCGGGTGTTAGTGTAAACCCGTTCATGTCTCGGAAACTAGCCGCCGAATTCTTATCCCTGCTCTGGATGGTGATTCTCATCCTTTTTCTGCGTTGGGCGGTCATCGAGCCCTTCAAGATCCCGAGCGGCAGCATGATTCCGACGCTTCTCGTCGGAGACTTCATCTTCGTTTCCAAGAGCTCCTACGATCTCCGGATCCCCTTCACGAACACTCCGATTTTGAGGATCGCCGATCCCAAGCGCGGTGACGTTATCGTTTTCGAGTACCCGAACCACGAGCGGGACCCCGTCAAAGAGGGTCAGTACTACATCAAGCGCCTCATCGGCCTTCCGGGCGATCGTATCTCGATCCGCCGCGGATACCCGCTCGTGAATTTGACCGCTTCCCAGGTCGAAGCCGTGCGAGACGACGAGAAAATCGCGGGCCTGGACGGTTTCCGCTTCAACTCGAACAATCTCCTCTTCCAGGAAAAACTCCCCGGCACGAGCTCGGGGCACTGGGTTCAGCGCTACCCCTACCGCGGCGGTGGCGGCAATGACCTCGAAGACGGATCGGATCCGCCCTGCGGCCGCGTCGGTCCCCACGACCCCGAAGAGAACGTGGGTGCCTTTCGCGCTTCCCAGATCAACGAGATCTGTGAGTTCGAGGTCCCACCGAACCAGTATTTCTTCATGGGCGATAACCGCGATGATTCCGCGGACAGCCGTCAATGGGGCTTTGTGGACCGTAACCTCTTGAAAGGACGAGCTCTTTTCGTTTGGTTTACTTGCGAAAGCTTTGATTCCGGCAGCTTAAGTCGCGACGTTGGCCAATGCTTCTCGTCAATTCGTTGGTCTCGTTTGGGCAAAGGTATTAGATAATAAGGGACATGGCGCTCCTTCCGATCGTGACCCTGCCCGACCCCCGTCTCCGCGAAAAATCCACGGACGTGACGGAGTTCGGTCCGGAACTCAAAAAGCTCGTCGTCGACATGGCGGAAACGATGGCCTGGGCCAAAGGTATCGGTTTGGCGGCCGTCCAAATCGGTCTCCCCAAGCGTTTGCTCGTGATCGACATCGGTGACCTGACCGAAGACGACGAATACATCGAAGGCGACGAAGAGAGCGAAAAGCGGCTCGCCGAACGACGCACGACTTCGAACCTCGAAGTCTTCGTGAATCCCGTCATCCTCGAGGCGGACGGCCAGATCGAGTACGAAGAAGGCTGCCTTTCGATCCCGGGCGTGTACTCCAAGGTCAGACGCAAAGAGCACCTCGTCCTGCGTTACCAAGACGTCGACGGCAAGACCCACCAGATCGAAACTCGCGGTTTCAAGTCGATCGTCCTGCAGCACGAGATGGATCACCTCGAAGGTATCGTCTTCACGGATCGCATCGGGCCCATGCAGCGGATGATGGTGCTCGACAAGTATAAGAAGCTTCGCCGACGTAAGTCCGAAGAAGACGAAGAAAAGTAAGTACGGAGCTTGCGCTTTGGGACGAGCGACCTCTCTTTTTTTCGGAACGCCTGATTTTGCCGTGCCTTCACTCGAGGCGGCCCTCGCCACGACGGACGTCGTGGGCGTCGTCACCCAACCCGACCGCCCCAAAGGGCGCGGACTCGAAGTCCTTCCCTGCCCAGTGAAAATTCGCGCCTTGGAGCGGGGACTTCCCGTTTTTTCACCGTCCAGCCTTAAAAAAGCCTCCGACGAACTCGCGCGCCTCGATGAATTCCTTGGCGCGAGGGAAAGGCCGGACTTCGTGCTCGTCACGGCTTACGGAAACCTCCTGCCGCAGAGATTCCTGGATCTCGCGCGAAGGGGCCCCATCAACGTGCACGCGAGCCTCCTCCCGCGCTGGCGAGGCGCCGCGCCCATTCAGCGCGCCATCGAAGCCGGCGACACCACGACCGGCGTTTGTCTCCAACGTATGGTCATGGCGCTCGACGCCGGTCCCCTTCTGGCCGAACACGCTACGCCGATCACGCCAAGCCTCAGCTCGGCCCGGGCCTTCGTCGAACTAGCCCAGGAAGGCGGAAAACTCCTGGCTTCCTATCTCGCGACGGATCCCCTCGAACTCGTCGGGCAACCCCAAGACGAAGCCCTCGTCACGATCGCGGCCAAGATCCGTAAGGAAGAAGGCTTCGTCGATCCCACGAGCTGGTCCCTGGCCCAGCTCCACAACCGAGTCCGGGCTTTCGATCCCTGGCCCGGCGTGAAAACCCGCTTGGCCGATGGCACCGAAATGAAGATCCTCGAAACTCGTGATCTTCGGGCCGATACCGAGGACGGCTCCCTGTATCTGGTCCGTCGCGAAACGGAGATTTTCGTCGCGAAAGGCAAAGGCCTGCTGAAGCTGGCGCGCGTTCAGTTTCCTTCGAAACCCGCCCAAGAAGCTTCGGTCGCGCTGCGCAATTTTTTCGACCGGACTTCGGGTTCCGAACTCACGCTTCTCCCCTTGTAGAAGGCCTCAGCTCGCGCCTAGAGTGCGGCCCCATGAAGATCTATCCTTCCCTTTTGTCGAGCGACTTCGGCCGCTTGCTTGAAGAGGTCCGGGCCGTCGAAGCGGCCGGTGCCGACGGCCTCCACGTCGACGTCATGGACGGCGCCTTCGTTCCCAATCTCACGCTTGGACCCGTTGTTTTGAAGGGCCTCAAAGGACGCACGAAGCTTCCCTTGGATTGCCACTTGATGGTGCAAAGGCCCGACGACTTGCTCGAAGCCTTCCGTGACGCCGGCGCGACGGGCATCACCGTTCACGTCGAAAGCGGTCCCCACCTGCAAAGAACGCTCGCGAGGATCCGGGAGCTCGGTTGCCGACCGGGCGTTTCGATCAATCCCGCCACCCCCTTCGAGTCCTTGGAATGGGTACTCGACGACGTCGATCTTATCCTCAGCATGACGGTGAATCCCGGATTCGGTGGTCAAAAACTCATCCCGGCCGCGCTGCGAAAGACCGAGAAAATGATTTCGTGGATCAAGTCGAAGACCGACCGCAAGATCGAAGTGCAGATCGACGGCGGACTTAACGCGCAGAACTCGACTTCCGTGCGCAACATCGGCGTCGACATCGCCGTCGCCGGCACCGCGGTATTCGGCGCGAAGGACTACACAACCGCGATTCGCGAGCTGAAAGGTCTTCCGTGAATTCGAAAAAACTTGTCCTCGATGGTTTCTCTCTCGATCCCCTCGATGCCTACCGAATGGCGCGTCGGGCCCTCGATCCGAAAGGCCGTCTCGAGATCGAGATTCATCCCGAAGCTTGGCAGCGGATCGAAACCGCGGCCCGTATGGTCGAAGGCATCGTCGCGAAGGGCAAAGCGGTCTACGGCATCAATACGGGTTTCGGAAAATTCGCCGAAGTCGCGATCTCGAGCGACAACCTCGTCGAGCTTCAAGAAAACCTTATCCGCTCGCACGCCGTGGGAACCGACGAGGCGCTGCCTCGCGACATCGTGGCGCTGACTTGGATTCTCCGTCTCAACACGCTTTGCCGCGGTAACAGCGGCGTCCGACGTTCCAGCGTCGAACACGCCCTGCGCGCGCTGGACGCGGGCATTCTCGCGATCGTTCCTTCGCGCGGCAGCGTCGGCGCCTCGGGCGATCTGGCTCCGTCCGCGCACGCGACGCTTGCCCTTCTCGGCGAAGGTGAAGCCACGCGCCCGCATTCGCAGGGATTCGAACGTGTCGATGCCGGGCTCGCGCTGCGCGATGCCGGGCTCGAACCCTTGAAGCTCGCCCCCAAAGAGGGCCTCAGTTTCATCAACGGGACCCAGCTCACGACGGCGCTCGCGCTGAAGGGTTGGGCGGAAGGCCGCGCGCTCCTCGATCACGCGAATCTGGCTTGCGCGATGTCGGTCGAAGGCCTTCGCGGCTCGCATCGTTTCGCACTGGATCCCATTCTTCGCGTTCGAAACCACCCCGGGGCCGTGGCCTGTGGCGAAGCCATTCGCGCTTGGCTCGGCGGCGAAACCGAGATCCTCAAGAGCCACGAAAACTGCGGCCGCGTCCAAGATCCCTATTCGATCCGCTGCGCCCCGCAAGTCCACGGCGCGATCCACGACGAGCTTGTCCGCGCCGAGGAAGTCATCGGTCGCGAAATCAATTCATCGACGGACAACCCTCTGCTTTTTCCGGAAGACGGCAGCTCGCTCAGCGGCGGTAACTTCCACGCGATCTACACCGCCCGGGTCTCGGACTCGCTCGCCTCCGCGCTTACCACCCTTTCCGTCATTTCGGAGCGTCGTATCGCCCTCGCGATGGCCAAGGAGAGCAGCCAGCTGCCGGCTTTCCTCACGCGTAACGGCGGCTTGAACTCCGGCTTCATGATGGCGCAGGTCACGGCCGCCGCGCTCGCGAGCGAAGCCAAAGCCCTCTCGTTTCCGGCGTCGGTCGATTCGATCCCGACGAGCGGCGATCGGGAAGACCACGTTTCGATGGGACCGGCGGCGGGGCTCAAGCTCATGCAGATCCTCCGCAACGTGAGCGGCGTCATCGCGGTCGAGATCATGACCGCGGCGCAGGCCCTCTCGCTCCTTCATCCCCTCAAGAGTTCACCCTCGATCCAATCCGCGCTCGCGACTTTCCGCGCGAAGGTCCCCTTCCTCGAGCGTGATCGCTTCCTCGGCCCCGATATCGAGGCCGCGAAGTCTCTCATCGCCGAAGGCGTTCTCCTCCACCGAAAGGAATAGAAGATGTCGAAACGAATCGTACGTGCTCCGCGCGGCCCGCAGAAAGTTTGCAAGACCTGGGTCGCCGAGGCGGCCTATCGCATGATCCAGAATAACCTTGATCCCGAAGTCGCCGAGAACCCGGATGAACTCATCGTCTACGGCGGCATCGGCAAGGCCGCGCGCAATTGGCCAGCTTTCGATGCCATCCTCGAATCGCTCAAGACCCTCGGCGAAGAGGAGACCCTCCTCGTTCAATCCGGCAAGCCCGTCGGTGTGCTGCCGAGCCATGCGGATGCCCCCCGCGTTCTCATCGCGAACTCGAACCTCGTCCCGAAGTGGGCGACCTGGGAACACTTCCACGAGCTCGACCGTAAAGGCCTCATGATGTACGGCCAAATGACGGCCGGCTCGTGGATTTATATCGGCACGCAGGGAATTCTCCAGGGCACCTACGAAACCTTCGCGGCCTGTGGTCGGAAGCATTACCCGGGTAACGGCCCCCTTCCCCTGAGCGGCAAGTTCGTGTTGACCTCCGGTTTGGGCGGCATGGGCGGCGCGCAAGCGCTCGCGGCCAAGCTCGCCGGCGCCGCCGGCCTCTTCATCGAAGTGGACGCGGAGAGACTCCGTCGTCGCATTCGCGAACGCTACCTCGACGAAGAAGCGCCGAGCCTCGAAGCCGCGCTCAGCCGCATCCGCGAACTGCGGGCCGCCAAAACGGCTCGCACCGTGGGCCTCGTCGGCAACTCGGCCGAGCTTCTTCCGCAACTCTTGAAGCTCGGAATTATCCCCGACGTCGTCACCGACCAAACGAGCGCGCACGACCCCCTCAACGGCTACATCCCGGCGGGCATGAGCCTCGCGCAGGCGGCCGAGCTTCGAAAGTCTTCTCCCAACTCTCTCACCGAGAAAGCCATCGCGAGCATGGCGCTTCACGTCCAAGCCATGCTGGACTTCAAGCAACGTGGCTCGATCGTTTTCGACTACGGCAATAATATTCGGGCGATGGCCCAGCAGGCTGGCGTCAAGAACGCCTTCGACATTCCGGGCTTCGTCCCGGAGTACATCCGTCCCATGTTCTGCGAAGGGAACGGCCCCTTCCGTTGGGTGGCCTTGAGCGGAGACCCGGCCGACATCGCCACGACCGACCGCGCGCTCCTCGAGCTCTTCCCCGAGAACGAGACAATGCGTAACTGGCTTTTGCACGGAGCTCCGCAGGTCGCCTTCCAAGGACTTCCGTCCCGTATCTGCTGGCTCCGCCATGGCGAGCGAGAAAAGGCCGGCCTCCTTTTCAACAAGCTTGTCCGCGAAGGAAAAGTTTCGGCGCCGATCGTGATCGGCCGCGACCATTTGGATTGCGGCAGCGTCGCCTCGCCGAACCGCGAAACGGAAGCGATGAAGGACGGTTCGGATGCCGTCTCCGACTGGGCGTTCTTGAATGCCCTCATCAATTCGGTAAACGGAGCGTCGTGGGTCAGCCTTCACCATGGGGGTGGCGTGGGAATGGGATATTCCCAACACGCCGGCATGGTGATTGTGGCCGACGGAACGGCCGAAGCCGAACGCCGCCTTAAGCGCGTTCTGAACGGCGATCCCGCGATGGGCATCCTTCGGCACGCCGACGCGGGTTACGAAAGCGCACAGACTTGGGCGCGTACCCATAACGTCAAAGTTCCGATGCTGTGATGAAGATCTCGCGGCTGGCCGGTCTCTACACCGGTCAAGGTTTTCGAAAGAAAGACGGGCGTAGGCCGACCCTCGAGGACGCCACCTTTGTGAAGGGCCCCCTCGATATCGTGGTCGAGGGCGGTCGCATTCAAGCCATTCGCCCAAGCGAAGCGAAGATCGGCGAAGCGGACTTCTGCGCGGAGGGACTCTTCGCGACTTCGGCTTGGTTCGACTCCCACACCCACGCTCTCTTTGAGGGCGAACGATCGTCCGAGTTCTTTCTGCGTTGGCAGGGCGCCCAGTACGCCGATATCGCCGCCCAAGGTGGAGGCATCCACAACACGAATCGCGCCACCGAGGACGCTTCGGACTTCGAACTCCAACGTAACCTTGGACGGCGCTTGGATCAGATGAGGCGCTCGGGGGTCACGGGAGCCGAAGTCAAAACCGGCTACTCCGCGACGCCAGAAGGCGAGCTTCGTTTGCTCCGGGTCTTGAAGGCCTACCTCGAGTCGACTCTCGGGAAGTCCGGACCCCGTTGTTACCGAACTTTTCTGCCGCTTCACGCCCTTCCAAAAGGAGTGGATGAGAAGACCTTCGTTGATGCCATGATCTCGTTGATTCCGACCATTGCCAAAGAAGCATTGGCCGACGGAGTCGATGCGTTCCCAGACAAAGGCTTTTTCAGCCTTTCGGAATCATTGCGTTTTTCTAAGATCGCACGTGCGAATGGGCTGAATTTAAAGATTCACGCGGACGAAATCACTCCGGTCGGTGCAAGCGAAGCTTTTGCGGAACTCGGAGCTTTGTCGGTTGATCACCTTCAAAGAATTTCCCAACTTGGACTCGATTCGCTCTCGCGAACTTCGACGGTCGCTGCACTTTTGCCCGCAACTTCGTTCTTTCTTGGAATCGATTACGCGCCGGCTCGAAAGATTATCGATGCGGGAGCTCGCTTCGCTTTGGCTTCCGATTTCAATCCGGGAACGGCTCCCGTTTATGATTTCCGCTTCACTCAGCTTTTAGCCGCCTCGCAGATGAAGCTCAGTCCGGCCGAAATTCTCTGCGCGTCGACTTTCGGTGCCGCGGCCGCTTTGGGCTGGGAAGAAAATCTCGGCACGATCGAAGAAGGAAAATTCGCGGACTTACTGCTCTGGGAAGCGAGGTCCCCGCATTCGAACTCGTGGCTTG
>DDRA01000042.1:7368-15955 GCA_002343545.1 Bacteriovoracaceae bacterium UBA2428 | reverse complement strand
GCGGGCCAGTTGGTGGGGGAATCCAAGCACCCCTAAAGCGCTAGGGAAGCTCGATGCTATTCCAGTCCATGTAGCCCATATGGGCCCAGTTCACGGCGCCTTTTCCGTCCGTCGCGAACGAGAAAGGCAAAGCCTCGATCGACCAGGCGTCGATCAACTTCGAGCCAAAATCAAAGAGCGTCGGAATCTTGACGCTTTGGGTGATGAGCCAAGCCTGAACTTCGGGAACCGTCTTTTCTTTGGGAGGCCCGTCGTAATTGATCAAGACGAGGCCATAGCCCTTATCCGAAAAGCGCTTCTGATTTTCCTGGAGAAGCGGGAGCTCTCGAACGCAGGGCTCACACCAAGTTGCCCACAGAATAAAGAGCGCCTTTGAGTCTCGCCCTCCGGTCGCTTCGCGGGCGACTTCCGCGAGAGTCAAGGTTCGGCCACTTGGGTCTTCTAGGCTAAGCGCCGGCAGCTCTTGTCCGATACGTGCCGAGACATTGGGGTCGCCCAAAACGAGATAGCGCAAGGGCTGCCACAAAATGGCGGCCAGAATAATGAAAGCTCCAGCCGCTAACGCGACGAGCTTCAGCGATCCCCGCTGGCCGCCCACAAACCGATCTCTCGACGGCGCGATCTCTCCAACGAAGGATCGGAAGGCATCGTTTCGATAAGCCCACTCAATTCGTTACGACGCTTGATGGCGACTCCGCCCAGGGCGCGCGAGAGCCGTTCGAGACTTGCCGAATCGGATTGGTTGTCCAAGACGATCGCGAGCGAAGGCTTTTCGGTGCCGCGCAGGACCGTCGCTTCGACCGCGTCCAGATTGGCGTGCGCCAAAACCAAGACCGGGCGTTCACGTTCCGGCCAAATACGGACGTGGAAAGAGTCCGATCGATAAAGGCCCAGCTGGCTCAGGATCTGACGAGCCACGACTTGAAGACCGGAGCGATTTTCGACGCGTTTCGCCGGGAAAAATTCCAAGGTCCCACCCTGAAAATCAACTTCGCGATAACCGTCGAGCTTCAGAAATCGATAGTTCCCAAAGCCATCGGCCTCGAGACGTTCGATGTCCTTCGGCAGACAAAAAATCGGGGCCTGAGAGGAAGCGGCCCACTCGGAAATCGCCGCGAGAGTTTCCGTGTCGGCACGAACGGGCGCCACGAGGAGCGCGGAGCGTCCTTGCGTATCCAGGTCTGCCTTCTTGGGGTCAACATGTAGGAGCCCCATACTTGGGCTCAAAATCGTGAGGTTCGTCCCTGACTCATCTTCCATTTGTTAAGCTATAGTTTAGCTGAGGCGGCCCCCTAAAGCCAAGGAAGACCGCATCACCCCGTCAAACAACAGCATGACAAACCAACTCAAGTCATTGATAAAAAAGGGAAATAACGGTCAGGCGGCCGTTGAATACGTTCTCGTAACTCTCGTCGCGTCATTGGTGTTTATGGCCATGTTTGGGGTTATCCGTCGAAATCTCTTCTATTTATGGGTTTGCGACCTGGCTCCCCGGATCCAAGCCGCCATGCCGTGCGGAGACAATACGGAGGATTGTTGGGCCTCGGCCGGCGGAGGACAAACGGCCGGTACAGAGCTGAAACCCGCGGTGTGCCGATGATCCGTAGCCTCCGCGAAGTCTTTGCCAAGTATCCCGCGCTTTGGGCTCTCCTTGCGCTCGTGATTTTCCCGTTCCCGCTCCGCGAAGGAATCAAGCAGGACGCCGCCGTCTACGCATCGCTAGCCAGGAACGCTTGGGAGAGCGGAGTTTGGTGGCCCCTCAAACTTTCTCCTCACCTCTTTCCGCAGTTCTACGAGCATCCGCCCGGGATTCCTTGGGCGATGATTCCCTTCCTCTCTTTGCCCGGACCCATTGAGTTCACGGCCAGTCTCTTTTCCAGGATTTGCACCGCTCTGGTCTTCTTGTTGGGTATTTCCCTCGTCGGTCGTCTTCGGCCTTCTCGTGATTCTGGCCCACGTCGGGAGACGATCGCTCTCGCCTTCGTCTTTCTGCTGATGACCTGGGGTCAATTTCTCAAATACTCCGCCACGGCCCAACTCGAAGGGCCCACCGCCCTCGTGGCCCTCGCCGTCGTCGCAATCCTCACGCTTCCCAATAAGAGGCCAGGGTTCGAGCTCGGACTGGCATTCTTGGTCGGCTCGGCCGCCATGCTGACGAAGGGCATCTTGTTCGTTCCGATGATCGTGGGCCTTCTCGCCTGGGGTCTGATTTTCCGTCAGGCATCCACTTTCGTTCGGGCCTTCTTGATCGCTATGGGTTTCGCGACCGCCGTCGGCTTTCTAAGTTGGCTCGACGCTCGGAGCGGAACTCAGTTCCAGGCCTACTACTGGCAAAGGCTTCTCGCTTGGGGCAAGGGCGACGAAGTCGGTCTCGTCTCTCGCGTCCTCACTTACCTCGGATTTGAAATGCGATACGCGGCGGCTTGGACGTTGCCGTTTTTCGGGCTTCTTGCTTACCGGCTTAAGAAAAATCCCCGGGACTTCGCTCCGACGAAAAACTCAAGCCTCCTGCTTCTCGTTTACTTCGGGCTTCTGGCGCCGATCGTCTTCGCCCAGATGAAGCTGGCCCACTGGACGACGCCGCTTTCTCCGCTCGCGGCCCTTTGGCTCGCGACGCAACTTCCGGATGCCTGGCTGATCCGATTCGAACGTTTCGTGGGCGACGGAAAAACACTCGGGATGATCGTTCTCGCCGCGGCAACCTTGCTTGCGATCGTTCCTTACCCGATTCATTCGCGATTTGGGCGCGGCGAGCATTTCATCTACCACCGGGATGAGCTCAAGCAGAAGCCGCAGCCGCTTCGTGTCGTTTTGGATGGACTCGCGGAGTATAGCGAATCTGCCTTCGCGGCGCTCTACCTCGGATACCGGTACGACGTGAGATACGAGAACCTCGAGAGTGTCTCACGATCTGCTTGCGAGCCACCCTCGCGTCTCTGGATTCATCCGGGACTAGCGGCCGAGAACGGCGGAACCCTCGCTCGGCTCGGGTGGCGAGCGACTTCGAGGCAGCACGAAAAAATTCGGCTTTTCGAGTGTCGAAACATCGAGCTACCCGGGAACCTTTAGAATCCCGCTTTCAAAGCAGCGCGGACACGCGATTTCCAAAGGCCGAATATCTTCTTCGATTCCGCCGGCTTCATGCGGGGAACGATGCGAAGCTCGACCACGTTCTTGCCCAATATGTCTTCGGCACGCTTCAGAAGTCCCGAGCCGAGAGCCGCCGCGTAAGCCGCCCCCCGAGCCGTCGACTCCAAGTCTTTGGGCCTGAAGAGTTCGGTCCGCATCAAGTCCGCTTGATGTTGGAGGAGGATCCGATTCGACGAAGCTCCTCCGTCCACGCGGAGCGTGCGAATTCGGAGTTTCGCATCGCGCGCCAGGCCCTCGATCGCGTCGGCGACGCTGGCGGCCATGGCTTCGAGCGTGGCCCGGGCCAAATGCGCTTTGGTCGAACGACGGGTAAGCCCGCCAATCAAGCCCTTCGCGCGAGGTGCCCAGTACGGCGCTCCTAACCCGCTCAGGGCCGGAATGAAGAAGACTCCGTCCGAGCTTTCGACGTTGGCCGCGAGAGTCTCGACTTCCGAACTCTTCGAGAAAATTCCCAGGCCGTCGCGGAGCCACTGCACCGCCGCGCCCGAAATAAAGACGGACCCCTCAACGGCGTAGACCGTCTTTCCCTTTACGCTCCAGGCGACTGTCGAAACACCGTTCTTGGTTTTCTTCGGCGTCGTTCCCGTGTTCAGAAGGAAGAAAGCCCCCGTTCCGAAAGTGACTTTCGCCTGGCCTTCCTTGAGGCATTCTTGTCCGAAGAGCGCAGCTTGTTGATCGCCAAGGACTCCACAAATCGGGATGCCATCGGGGAGGAAACCCAGGCCGCGGGTCACGCCAAACGGCGCGTCGCTCGGAAGGATGCGCGGCAAGATGCCCATGGGAACCTTGAGGATCTTAAGCGCTTCGGCGCTCCAAGAAAGCTTCCGCAGATCCATCATCATGGTTCGCGACGCATTCGTCGTATCCGTCACGTGCGAAGCCCCCTTGGTGAGCTTCCAGATGAGGTAGGTATCCATCGTCCCGAAGGCGAGCTCGCCCGCCTTGGCTTGGGCGGCCACGCTCCGATCGTTTTCAAGCCACCAACGAAGTTTCGTTCCCGAGAAGTAAGGATCCACGACGAGGCCACTGATCGACGCGAGTTTCTTAGCGGCGGGCGTTGACCTCAAACGATCGCAGAGGTCGGCCGAACGTTTGCATTGCCACACGATCGCCCTTCCGACGGGCTGCCCGGAGACTTTGTTCCAAAGACCGAACGTTTCTCTTTGGTTCGTGATCCCGATCGCGACAATTTGGGACTTCGAGAAGGTCGGCTCTTTGACGCTCGCAAGGCAATCCTCCACCGACTTCGTCACCGAGGTCCAAAGTTCTCCGAGATCGTGTTCGACCCAATCGGTCTTGGGAAAATGCTGAGGAAAGGGACTCTGTCCTAAACCTTTAACTTCAAAGTCTTCGGTGTAGAGGATCGCACGACTCGAGGTCGTTCCCTGGTCGATAGCGAGAATGTATCTCATGGGCCCTCATTTAAGCACAAGGTCTCGGTTAGAATGAAGGGTTCATGGACCCGTTTTTGTCGCTCTCGGACCGAGCCCTCATCGCGAAATTTCTCGCGGGCAAGCTCAGCAAAGAAGAACTCGCCTTCAAACTCGTTCCCGTCCTGACCCTCGAGATCGTCCGCCGCTACCTTCGGGTCGAATGCGAAGGTCTCGAGAATATCCCCAAGAAGGGACCGGCCATCATTATATCGAATCACTCGGGATACTCGGGGTTCGATGCGGTGATGCTGTCGAACGAGATTCGCCGAGAGCACAACCGCATCGCCAAGCTCGTTGCGCACAAGCTTTGGTTCATGGGAAAGCCCGTCCAGGTCCTTTCCGAAAAAATGGGACTCGTCGAGGCGGACATGAACCAATGCCTCGAAATTCTTCGGGACGGCAATCTCCTTATCCTCTTTCCCGAAGGCGAAGCAGGGAACTTTAAACCCACGAACCGCCGTTACCGGCTCCAGGAATTCAAGCGGGGTTTCATACGTCTCGCCATGATCACGGGAGCGCCGATCATTCCGGCTTGCGTCATCGGAGCCGAAGAGACCCACATCAACTTGTCCCAAATCAAGTTCACGAAGTACCTGATCGGAAGCGTCATTCCCGTCCCTCTGAATGTGATTCCTCTTCCCGTGAAGTGGAAGATCAAGTTCGGTTCTCCACTTTCCGTCGGAGCCATCGGGCCGGCCGATGCCATGGATCGTCAAAAAGTCTTCACCGAAACGAGACGCTTCCGCCATATTGTCCAAAAAATGATCCTCGACGAACTTCGCACCCGCCTGAAAGAATAGAGTTCGTGCGGATGCTTCGTATTTTTTGTTATCTGCGCGCGATCGCCGTTTTCTTTTTTGGCCTGCTCCCGCAGACCCTCGTCTTCGCCGACGACGCTTGCGTCGAAGTCGTCCAGAGAATGCTTGCCGTCAAACACGCCGCTTCGGAGGATTGGAGCCTCTCCATCGCCGAAGTACGATCGGAGTGGCTCAAACTCGAGCGGCACCCTTTCTCGGATCTCGTTTCAAAGATGTCCCCCATCGGGACGGACGACATCGTCGCGGCAAACCGGGTCGATCCCGCGACCATCGATCTCGTCCGCGAAACCTTCAAGCGACTCTATTCTTTCGAGGACCGGCTCGCGATGAATCGCGGCGGCCGGAGCTTCCGGGACGATTGGCTCGTGAACAACCTCGAGAAGGCCCTCACCCGGGACGTCATCCAGTTCTATTCGGATCGCGCCTACACGACCGGCGAAGTTCTGCGCGATCTTTGGTCACGCTGGATCATCGAGCGCGAGTCCCGCACGCAAGGATTCTTCGATCGGTTCTTCGTATCGAGGACTCGCCATCCCCTCGTCGTCCGAGTCTCAAGACCGATGGTGCAGGCGGCCGACGATGCGGCGAAAGGCATGGGTAAGATCTTGAAGGCCGCGCTCATCGCGGGTCCGGTCGCGGCCGGACTCTCGGCCTTAGTCGCCGGTCCCATGGGCGCGACGACGGGATTCCTGCATTGGCTGGGACAGAAGATCTTTTCCAAACCGACGCGCGCCCTTCAAGGCGTCTACTCCCAGCTTGCGCAAACCCCGCAGACCTTCGAGCGCGTCCAGCGTCTCGCTTCGGAACTGGACCGGAACCGTTTCGAGGGGCTTTCTCCGGACGAAGCGCATAAGAAATGGCTCGAGCTCGAAAAGCAGTTCCGCCTCAACCAGCTCGAGACTTACAAGGCTCTCACCCCGGATGCACGCGACGGAAGATGGCTCGAGAAGGAAGCCTTCATCGGCGTTCCGAACCAATTTCTGTCGGATTTGACGAGCCATAACACGAACTACGAAATTCACACCGCTCGAATGGAATCCTTCGAGAAGGAGCTTCTTTCGCTCGAGAAAGAAGCCTCGCCGAATCAAGATCGAATCGACGAGGTGAAGGAGCGAATCCGGTACCACCAGGACTTCCGTGAGCAAGCCCTCCGAAACACTTCTTTCGTACTCGCGTCCTGGGCGATCTTCGATTTCGTCTACTTCGAGTTTACCCGTCCTTACAAAATCGGCGACGTTGAACGGAACTCCGCCTTTCAAGTCATAAAGAAGAATTCGCACTTCGATCTCTACATCACGGGAATCCGCGAACAGACTCAGGAGCTCCTCAAGGAGTTGGGCTACGCGATCGACGTCAAGTACTTCGCCGACGGTCTGCAAACCGCGGCCGAAAAAGGCGCCCCCTAGGAATCCGACGCTTCCGTTTGCTCACGGGAAAAAATGAGCGATTTCTGAACGGAGAAGCTCACCAAGAAAAGTGCCGTCTCGATGAGCAGCTTGGCGGGAACCGGCCTCATCCAACCCAACCGAACGACTTTCTCGACTCCGTAGCTCGACATCCCCGCGAGAAAAAATGCCAGCGTCCAGTACCCCAAAGCCTGCGTCCAGAAACCCGAGTTCGAGGCGAAAACGAGCCTCCGCGCCGTCAGGAAATTGAAGGATCCGGAAACCAGTCGGCTCATGAAGGTCGCCGCGGGAATCGCGAACCCCGTCGCGATCGCCGTCGAGAAGATCAGGAGATCCAGCAGCGCGGAAGCCAACGAAGCAAGCGCGAACCGGAAGAACACGAAATAGATCCGGAAAGAATCCTTGAGCGGATTAAAGTGGCTGGACTTGTTGTTTTCGATGTAGATCGTCTGGATCGGAATTTCCTGAATCGGAAACTTCTTCCGGATCGCCACGAGCAGCATCTCCATCTCGAATTCGTAGCGATCGAAGGGAACCTTCAAAAGCGCCGAAAACAAGGAACGCGGAATGAAGCGCAGCCCCGTCTGCGTGTCGCGAAGCCGAATACCCTTCATGATCCTAAATAGAAACCGCGTCGTTTCGTTCCCGAATCGGCTTCGGAGCGGCACGTCGTCTTTGCCGAAGTCCCTGACTCCGAGAACTAGCGCGTTTCGATCGGATTTTTCGCAAAGTTCGAGGATGTCCTTCGGCGAGTGCTGTCCATCCGCGTCGGCCGTCACGATGGCGGAGACTTCGAGATCTAGCAGGGCTTCGTTGAGGCCAGTCTTGATCGCCGCGCCCTTCCCAAGGTTCACGGCGTGATGAAGAACGCGAACATTCGGGACTTCGGCTACCCTGGAAAAAAGGCTTTTGCTTTCCTCTCCCGACCCGTCGTCGACGACGAGAATCGACAAGGACCGGAGATCCGAAGCGGAGACGAGCTCAAGCAGCGTGTCCGCCGGCCGAAAGGCCGGAATCAGAACAAGGACCTGATTCTTCATGCGTCGAGATACTAGCACGCAAGAGCAGCCAAGCGGTCGGCAGCACGTGCACTAAAGGACGGAAAGTCCCACTCAAGACGACTTCTCGATAAACACTCTCGGGGTAGATCAAGAACCCGAGGGGCATAAGAAGCAGGAACAAGAACATCGGGATCGAGGCCCATCCAACCGTCCCACCCTTCTTCCAGAGTTTCCAGAAAACGACCGGCCAAAGCACAATCCAATGATTCAACCTAAAGAGGACATCAAGATAGTATCCAAAAATACGCGGGATCTTATGGGTGTAAGTCCGAAGCTCGGCGAACTGATTACCGATCTCAAGATCTCCGGGAACCGGCGGAGCCACGTATTTCACGTAGAGTGCGTAGAGCGCAAAGAAAAGAGCTCCGAATCCCAGCGCCCAGAGTGCCCGCCAACGCGTTCGTCCATGCATCAAAAGCATCCACGTTAGGCTCAAGACGAAAATCTGAAGGAAGCCCTCACGTTTGATTCCAATCAAGAACGCCGAAGCCAGGATGATCGCCCACTTGAGATTTCTTTGGATGGCCAGAAGGAGCAAGAGTCCACCCAACAAGATCCACGTGTCGGCATAAAGCTTGAAAAGAAGGAACCCCAACACCGGAGAAAAACCAAAGAGCACCCATGCCCAGTTCGGAGCGCGCGGCCACGTGCGCCGGAAAAGGAAGAGACAGGCCATCCACAAAAACGCCTGAAAAATTTGAAGGACAAAGGGATTTGCC
>DDRA01000042.1:4441-7225 GCA_002343545.1 Bacteriovoracaceae bacterium UBA2428 | reverse complement strand
CCAGGGATAGGATGGGCAAACTCGGCAAGGGAAAGACCGGATGAACTCGGGATCCATCAACGCCGTGCCGAGCCCCGGCCAGTCCTGGCGCTTCTTCTTGAAGTAAAGCGCCGCCGCACGCGCGTACCAGACCGAGTAGGAATCAAACCCAATATCGAAAGTCTTCTCGGGCCCTCGGCGCATCCAGTCTTCGGCGACTTCGCAGCTCGCGGGCTGGTGTTCCAAATACGGAAGGTCAGGATTCGATCCGTCCGAAACGCAACGAATTCCCTCTTTGTATCCAAGCCACGGAAGAGCCGCGAGGTGCAACTTGTGCGAAGGATGGTTGCAGTCCGCGAGATGGAATTCTCGCTTCTCGCGAACGGCACAACTCACGCCGGCTATCCAACGAGCATCAAAGCTATCGTGGCGAGAGGAAGCCCGGCGGACGAAGTTTCCGACCGTCAAGGCGATCAGAATCCAAAGGCTCCACTTTATCGGTTTCGAGCTCCGCATCGACGGGAACACTTCCTACTAGAATCCGAGATCTTCGAACTGGGAAGGATCTTCTTTTTTGCTCGGCCGTTTTTCCATCTTGTTCGGCCAGGCCAAAAGCTCCTTGAGCTGACGAATGTTCGAGATTGATTCGAGGCGGATTCCCGCGACTTCCTTGGCTTCCTTGAGGTTCGATGCCGGAACGATCGCGCGATCAATCCCGACGCTTCTCGCTTCCATGAGTCGGGCTCCGACGCCGGGAACTCCGCGAACTTCCCCTCCCAACCCAACTTCACCCATGACGATGAGATTGCTCGGGATAGGCTTATCGAGCGCGGCCGAAAGGAGCGAGGTCAGCACGGGCAAGTCCGCGGCGGGCTCTTCCAGACGCGCGCCCGAAGCGACTTTGCAATAAACGTCGACATCCGAAAAAGAGTAGCGAAGGCTCCGTTCGATGACCGCAAGAAGAACCGAGACTCGGTTCTGATCCACGCCTTGAACCGTCCGTCGAGGAAATCCCGAGTGGCATTTTTGGGTAAGCGATTGGAACTCCGTCAGGAAGGGTCGCGAACCTTCCAAGTGCGCGACGACGGACGAACCGGCGGTGTCCTTAGCGCGCTCTTCAAGAAAGCGCGCGGAGGGATTGTCGACTTGACGAAGCCCATGCGAGCCCATTTCGAAAACCGCGACTTCGTGAGTCGGTCCAAATCGGTTCTTCTGGCCGCGCAAGAGACGAAACCCTCCGCTGGGAGCCATCTCGAAATAGAAGACTCCATCGACCATGTGCTCGAGCAGGCGCGGACCCGCAACGGTTCCTTCCTTCGTCACGTGGCCAACGAGAATGGCAATGATGTTCTTTGTCTTGGCCGCGCGCAGAAAGTTTTGCGTGATTTCCCGTACCTGAGAAACGGTACCCGCAGCGCTTTCGATCGCGTCGGAGTAGAGGGTTTGAACGGAGTCCACCACCACGATCTTCGCCGCGGTCGTATCGACCGCGGCCAGCGCCGTCTCGAGGGAAGCCGTCGAAAGAAACTTCAGCTTATCGAGAGCCGTGATTCCCAAGCGGCGCGCGCGCGCCGAGACCTGGGCTCCGGACTCCTCGCCGCTGATGTAGAGGCAGTCCTCCCCGGCCGCGGAGAGCGCGCCGAGGAACTGAAGCAGAAGAGTCGATTTGCCGATTCCTGGCTCACCACCGACCAGCAGCAAGCTTCCCGGAAGAAAGCCTGAACCCAACACCCGATCGGCCTCGGAGAAACCACTCGAATAGCGCGTCCCTTTTCCGACGCCGTTCTCATCGAATTCCGAAAGGGACTTGGCCGCGAGATCACCGGCATTGAGCTCTCCCGCTCCGAGCCCTTTCGCCGACCGATCTCCCTTGGTGGGCTTCGCGACCTTGAACTCCGAAATCGAGTTCCAGGCACCGCAGTCGAAGCATTTGCCCGACCACTTCGTGAAGTTCGCTCCACACTCCTGGCATACGAAAGTCGTCGTTGTCTTAGCCATGTTCTTCCTCCGCTCGACCGAAGCGAGCTCCTTTAGTCGTTCTAGCCGACGAGCAGCAAACGTGCCAAAAAAGAAAAGGCCCTGTCTTCTCCCTCGAGAAAACAAGGCCTTTTGAAAACGACGATGTCGAAGGACCTAGCGAGCCGAAACCTCGGAGCGGGCCATCGCGCGCTTAAGCTTGAGCTCTTGCTTGCGATAGGTCGCGTCGTCCAATCCGCCTTCGTCGAGCTTCTTGCGGGCTCTCTCGAGGGCAGACTTAGCGCGGTTCACGTCGATCTCTTCGGCGAGTTCGGCGACGTCAGCCATGACCGTAACGTGATTGTCGAAGACCTCGACGAGTCCCGTCGAGATAACCGCTTTATGCCACGTCGTCCCTTGGCGCCAACGGACCATTCCCGTCTCGAGCTTCGAAACGAGATTGGCGTGGTTCTCAAGGATGTTGAGCTGAGCCATGACCCCGGGAACGAAGAGCTCATCGATCGTTTCCGCGTCGATGAGCTTTCTTTGCGGGGACAAAAGTGAAAACAACATCTTCTTTCCTTAGAGGCGCTTGGCCTTCTCGATAGCCTCGTCGATCGTGCCGACCATATAGAAGGCTTGTTCGGGCAGGCTATCGTGCTTTCCTTCAAGGATTTCCTTGAAGCCACGGACCGTGTCCTTGATCTGGACATACTTTCCGGGAGCGCCGGTGAATTGCTCGGCGACGAAGAAAGGCTGCGACATGAAACGCTGAACCTTACGGGCGCGCGCCACGACGAGCTTGTCGTCTTCGGAGAGTTCATCCATACCGAGAATCGCGATGATGTC
>DDRA01000042.1:3811-4336 GCA_002343545.1 Bacteriovoracaceae bacterium UBA2428 | reverse complement strand
ACCGAGAATCGCGATGATGTCTTGGAGTTCTTTGTAGCGTTGGAGCGTACGCTGAACTTCGCGAGCGACCTTATAGTGCTCGTCGCCGACGACTTCCGGGGTCAAGATGCGCGAGGTCGAAGCGAGCGGATCGACGGCGGGATAGATGCCGAGTTCCGAGATCGCGCGAGACAAGTTGGTCGTCGCATCCAAGTGGTTGAAAGTCGTCGCAGGAGCGGGGTCCGTATAGTCGTCGGCGGGAACGTAAACGGCCTGAACCGACGTGATCGAGCCTTTGTTCGTTGAGGTGATGCGCTCTTGCAAAGCACCCATCTCGGTACCCAGCGTCGGCTGGTAACCGACGGCCGAGGGGATACGGCCGAGAAGTGCCGACACTTCCGAACCCGCTTGGGTAAAGCGGAAGATGTTGTCGACGAAGAGAAGAACGTCTTGGTTTTCCTCGTCACGGAAGTATTCCGCGATGGACAAGCCCGTCAGGGCGACGCGTGCGCGAGCTCCGGGCGGCTCGTTCATCTGGCCGAACAC
>DDRA01000042.1:0-3725 GCA_002343545.1 Bacteriovoracaceae bacterium UBA2428 | reverse complement strand
TTCATCTGGCCGAACACGAGCGCCGTCTTCGCGATAACGCCCGACTCGCTCATTTCGACGTAAAGGTCGTTACCTTCACGCGTACGCTCGCCGACACCCGCGAACACGGAGAAACCGCCGTGTTCCGTCGCGATGTTACGGATGAGTTCCTGGATCAAAACCGTTTTGCCGACGCCGGCGCCGCCGAAGAGACCGATCTTCCCACCTTTGAGGTAGGGAGCAAGAAGGTCAACGACCTTGATGCCCGTCCAAAGGGGCTCCGCGTTCACGGTAAGATCCTTGAACGACGGCGGTTCACGGTGGATCGAGTAGGTCTTCTTGGTTTGAACCGGACCTTGTTCGTCGATCGGCTCGCCGATGACGTTCAAGATGCGGCCGAGAACCTCGCGACCGACCGGAACTTGAATCGGCTGGTTCGTGTTCACGACTTCGGTTCCGCGAACGAGGCCGTCCGTCGAATCCATGGCGATGCAACGAACCGTGTTCTCGCCCAAGTGCTGAGCGACTTCGAGAACAAGGGTCGAGTCCTTGCCTTGGTTCGTCATCGCGATCTTGAGCGCCGAGTAAATCGCGGGAAGCTTGGCGTCCGTGAACTCGACGTCCACGACGGGACCAAGAATTTGGATCACACGTCCGTTGTCATGATGGGCCGTTGCCATTTCGTTTCTCCTCAACCGTTAAGGGCTTCCGCCCCACCGATAATTTCCATAAGTTCTTTGGTGATCGACGCCTGGCGAACGCGGTTCGCTTCGAGCGTCAAACGCGAGATCATCTGATTCGCGTTACGGGTCGCGCTGTCCATCGCCGTCATCTTGGCGCCGAACTCCGATGCGTAAGCATCGGCGAAGCAGCGGTAGACGAGCGTACGGATCTGCATCGGAAGAACTTCCGCGAGGATGTCCTCTCGATTCGGCTCGTAAATGAACTTGGCCGGTTGGCCGTTGGCCTCCGCCATCGATTTCGCGGAAGCGATTTCCGCGGCCGGCACTTCGACCGAAAGCGGCAACATCGTCTTGAGCGTTGCCGTTTGGGTCAGGGCGGACCGGAACTGCATGAACGCGAAGTCGATGCGCGTGTACTTGCCCTCGAGGAACTTCTGCGTGAGTTCCGTCGCGATAGCGTCGGTCTTCTTCGCGCTGAACTTGCCCGTCCAGAAATCGACGAGGTGTTCGCCCTTCCCTCCGCGTCGGCGGAAGTACTCCATGGCTTTCTTCCCGACGAAAATCAGGTCGACCTGGGCTCCGCTTTCCATGAGCTCCTTATACTGAGCCCACGCGAAGCGAGAGATAGTGGTGTTGTACGCGCCACAAAGACCCCGATCCGAGCTGACAACCACGAGAGCGATACGAGGCGCTTCGCCTTCCGCGAGAACCGGATTCTTGAGCAGAGGGTGGATCTTCGAGGGATCCGCCTTCTTGCCTTGAGACGCCAGGATCTCGGTGACGATTCGCTTCGTCATCGCTTCGAGTTTCTCGGAGAAGGGACGAGCTCCGGCGATCGCTTGTTGCGCTCGACGAAGCTTTGCGGCCGCGACCATTTTCATGGCCTTCGTGATCTGTTGCGTGTTCTTGACGCTCGAGATCCGGCGGCGAATGTCCTTCAGAGATGCCACGTTCTATTCGTCCTTTCAGACCTTAGGCCTGGGGATTGAATTGCTTGCCGAATTCCTTGAGGAGTTCGACGAGCTTCGGCTTCGTCTTGTCGTCGAGAGCCTTCGACTCTTCGAGTCCCTTGACGAGATCGGCGCCACGGCTGTCGACGTAAGCGAGAAGCTTCTTCTCGTATTCACGAACGCGATCGACCGCGACCGTGTCGAGATAACCTTGCGTGACCGCGAAGATCACGATGATTTGCTTTTCGACCGGCATCGGCTGGTACTGGTCTTGTTTCAAGACCTCACGCAGACGAAGACCGCGGTTAATCTGCTTTTGCGTCGCCGGGTCGAGATCCGAGCCGAAGGCCGCGAAGGCCGCGAGTTCGCGGAACTGCGCGAGTTCAAGGCGAAGGGGACCGGCGACCGTCTTCATGGCTTTGACTTGGGCGGAACCACCGACGCGCGAGACCGAGAGACCGGCGTTAACGGCCGGACGGACGCCCGAGTAGAAGAGATCCGATTCCAAGAAGATCTGACCGTCCGTGATCGAGATCACGTTCGTCGGAATGTACGCCGAAACGTCACCCGCTTGGGTTTCGATGATCGGAAGCGCCGTAAGGGACCCACCACCAAGTTCCTTGGAGAGCTTAGCGGCGCGCTCAAGAAGACGGCTGTGGAGATAGAAAACGTCGCCAGGGTAAGCTTCGCGACCCGGGGGACGACGAAGAAGAAGCGAAAGTTGACGGTAAGCTTGCGCTTGTTTCGTCAAATCGTCGTACACGATGAGAGCGTGCTTACCGTTGTCACGGTACCACTCACCGATCGTGACGCCGGTGTAGGCCGAGATGTACTGGAGCGGCGCCGTTTCCGAAGCGCTCGCGGTGACAACCGTCGTGTACTCAAGGGCGCCGGCAACGCGGAGCTTTTCGACGACGTTCGCGACGGTAGAAGCCTTCTGGCCGATGGCGACGTAGATGCAGAAGACGCCCTTGCCTTTTTGGTTGATGATCGTGTCGATCGCAACGGCGGTTTTACCGGTTTGGCGGTCACCAATGATCAGCTCGCGTTGGCCGCGACCGATCGGAACGAGACCGTCGATGACTTTGATACCCGTTTGCAGCGGCTCTTTAACGGATTGGCGAGCGACGATGCCCGGAGCCTTGGTCTCGACGATGCGCGATTCCTTGGATTGAATCGGGCCCTTGCCGTCGATCGGAAGACCGATGGCGTTGATCACGCGACCCGCAAGGCCTTCGCCCACCGGGACCTGAAGAATCTTGCCCGTGCGCTTAACCGTATCGCCTTCTTTGATGCCCGTGTCGGCACCGAAGATCGCGACGCCGACGTTGTCGGCTTCAAGGTTGATGGCGAGTCCGTAAACGCCACCCGGCAACTCAAGCATTTCACCGGCCATGCACTTCTCGAGTCCGTGAACGCGAGCGACGCCGTCACCGACGGAGATGATGGTTCCCGTTTCGCTGACCTCAAGACGCGTGTCGAAGTCGGCAATCTGTTTGCGAATGAGTGAGCTGATTTCTTCGGCTCGTAGTTGTTGCATGGATCCTTCTACTCCTTAAACTTCAAACCCAAGCTTGCGCTTGGAATCTAGGCCTGACCTTGCGAGAGCCAACGCTCCATTTTGCTGAGCTGATTCGAGAACGAGAAATCAAGCGTCTTACCGCCGACCTTGACGCGCAATCCAGCGACGAGATCGGGGACGACCTTGATCTTCAATGCCAAGCGTTTGCCCAGCAACTTATCCAAATGATCGGCAAGACGTTTTTGGGCGGATTCCGACATCGGAAGCGCCGTCTCGACTTCCGCCGAAACCGTGTTGCGGGCTTCGTTGACGAGGGTCCGGAAACCATCCGTGATGGAAGCCAAAGCTTCAAAGCGGCCGGCTTTCAAAACGGCCAGCAAGAACTTCGCGAGAACGGCCGGGGTTTTCTGCATTTCCATGATCGAACGAAGGATTTGGGACTTCTGTTCGAAATCGAATGCGGGAGAAGAAACGAGGGCCTGGAACTCGTTTGAGTCCTTCAGGGTTTTGCTGAGGGCATCCAGCTGGGCAAGCCATTCATCAGCGAGCTCGGGCTTATCCAAGAGAAGCCAAAGAGCGCGGGAATAGCGC
>DDRA01000027.1:32032-33396 GCA_002343545.1 Bacteriovoracaceae bacterium UBA2428 | reverse complement strand
CAGGGCTTCTCTAAGTTCGTTTGCTGTTCCTCTGAAGGAGAGCCTGTCTTTTGAGCTAAGATCTCGTACGGCTTGCTCATAAGATAATGCCGCGGAAGGAAGTAGCTTCCTTAGAGTTTCAAGAATGCTGGTTTCTATGGTCGTCAGTACAATAGTCTGGGTAATCGGACCAGACAGCTGGCCCAGTTTTAGCTCCCGCTCCGTTTCGAGCTGACTCTTGAAACGCTTAATGCGCTTTAAAATCCCCTGAATACTTGTTTTTCGAGCGTTTGCATCAATTTGGCTGAGCAACGCCTGCATGTCGCTATCAAGGCTTGCAATTACTTGAGGGGTACACTGAAGCGCGGATAGATGAGGTCGGGTAGTTCTGAAATAAGTCTGAACAAGGTTTCGAGCTCCATCTTTAGCGGTGGAGTTAGAAATCCTTACGGTCTTTGCGCGGGAAATTAGCCCGCTGAAGGACTCAAGTTCAAACGCGAACTCCGTCCAGAGTGTATCGGGTTTTCTGGACATGCTGTTCCTTCACCCGATTACTTACGTGCTTTCTTCTTTGGTCCCGCTTTACGCTTACCATTCTTGATTTTCTGTTCGTTTCCCTGGGTTGGCAAAGAGTGCGCTACCAAATTGTAACCGACAGCGTTGAGTCTAAACTCCCCCTTACCTGCGGAGTCAAAATAGCCGGCAGCAGCAGCATTTGGCAGCGTCATGTCAGCCCTCTTAGGAAGAGGATAAGGAGCCTGTTTGAAATACTTCCTCACGTCCTGAAGATTGATCGAGTTTTTCCTTTCGTCCGAGGGGGCGAGCTCCGAAAGGTAGTACCCAACTAGACAGGCCATCTCGTTTGCCGTGCGAGGCTGTTTTTCGTTCTTTAGTGAGCGAATGTCATTTAGCCCCATAGAAACGAGGGAAGCAGGCTGGCTTTCGGAGATAGAGCTCGACTTAAGCTCTTGCTGGATTGCTCCTCTTGCTAGGCCGAGATGCGCTAGAGCGTAGTCTAAGACTCTTTGTCGTGTGAACTCGTTCAATGGTTTCAGCACTGAAACAATTGATTGAATGGCGTCAATTTCGTTTTTCAGATCTTTATCGTCCGACATACTACCTCAATAATTTTCATGTACTTCTACCGATGGACGCATCGTTTGTCAGTATCAATGGAGGTAGTGATTCCTAAAGAAAAGCCGCGTCCCCGCTCAGCCAGCACTCAGCCAAAACTCAGTTCACCGCGCTGACGGTGACTGATTCTGAGTGACGGGTTCAAGGGAGCGACATCGATAAACCCTTGAAGCCATTGCTTTTGGTTTTTCGATGGTTAGTTGGTTTTGAGGGGAAGGCTCTTCAGAAAAATGGTCGGCGCGGCGGGATTT
>DDRA01000027.1:20522-31868 GCA_002343545.1 Bacteriovoracaceae bacterium UBA2428 | reverse complement strand
TTGAACCCACGACCCCTTGCACCCGAGACAAGTGCGCTACCAGGCTGCGCTACGCGCCGACTCTAAAACCAGGCAATGGGGAGCTTGTAACATAGCCCCCCACCCCCTTCAACGGTTCCCGAAAAAAGCTTTTCCCGAAAGAAACCCTTTGGATTCCCGGTTTTGGGAGGGCGCCTACTCCTTGAACTCCGGCTTCGCGAGGCCCGCGCGGGTCACGGCCATCGTCTTGAGGATCCGCGAGGCCTGCAACACCATGTAGTCGGACTTTAGGCGCTCCTCGAGCGACTTGGGCAGCGGACCCTTCACCGCCACGCTCGGCAGCGGCGACGGGCTCACGGACGGCAGCGGAGCTTCTTCCGCGTCGGCGCCGTCCTCGTTGTCGAAGTGGCCCTCGAGATCGGCCTCGCTCACGAGGCGGCGCTTCGAACGGGCGAGCGCCTCCTCGACGGCCTTCGGGTCGATGACCTCGAGCGGCACGTCGGGCTCGATGCCCTTCGCCTGGATCGAGCGGCCCGAGGGCGTGTAGTAGCGCGCGATCGTGAGCTTGAGTCCGGCCGTGTCGCCGAGCGGGACGATGGTCTGCACGGAGCCCTTGCCGAAGCTCTTCACGCCCGCGATGACGGCGCGGCGGTAGTCCTGCAGGCAACCCGCGACGATCTCGCTGGCCGAGGCCGAGCCCGCGTCGATGAGCACGACGAGCGGGAGATCCGTCTTCATGCGGCCCTTCTGCGCGTGTTCGACTTCCTTCTTCGTGCGGTCGCGGCCGATCGTGTAGACGACCGGGCCTTCGTCGATGAAAAGGTTGGAAAGGCGCACGGCTTGGTCGAGCAGACCACCCGGGTTGCCGCGGAGATCGAGCACGAAGCCCTTCACGGCGGGCGCCGCGAGGAGCTTGTCGAGGGCGCGCGCGACCTCTTCCGACGTCGTCTCCATGAAGGAAGACACGCGCACGTAGCCGATGTCGCCCTCGACGCGCGCCCAGCGCACGGACTGCATGCGGATGCTTTCGCGCGTGAGCGTGAGGTCCATCGGCGGCTCGCCCGCGCGGCCGATCTGGAGCTTGACGGGCTCGCCGACTTTGCCGCGCATCATCTGCACCGCGGCCGGCACGCCGAGCAGCTTCGTCGATTGGCCGTTGATCTTGAGGATGCGGTCGCCCGCCTTGATGCCCGCGCGTTGGGCCGGAGTTTCGTCGATCGGCGAGACGACGGTAAGGTAACCGTCGACGGTGCTGACCTCGATGCCGAGGCCGCCGAACTTGCCGCTCGTTTCGGTCTTCATCTCCCGGTAGACCTCGGGATCGAGGTAGGCCGAGTGCGGATCGAGGCTCGAGAGCATACCCTGGATCGCGCCCTCGACGACCTTCGTCGGGTTGATCTCTTCGACGTAGTTCGCTTCGATGTACTGCAGCACCTTCGAGAACTTCTCGAGCTCCCGGTAGGCCGCCTTGTCGGCCGTCGCGTTCTCGCGGAACTGCACCATCATAAAGAGGCCGAAGGAGATACCGGCGAGCAGGGCGATCGCGAGGAAGACGCGCAAGAGTTGTTTCATAGGGAACCTAGTTTACGGGGCCCCCCGCCGGGCCACAACGCGGGCGAACCGAAATTCTGACGCGGACCTACGCCGCGAGACGGCCGAGGAGGAAGTCCACGAAGGGCACCCACGCGATGGAAAGCGGGATCCCCACTCCGACCATGAGCGACGCGAGATCGGGGCGGAGCCCGTGCTCGGAAGCCACGATCCCGGCCGTGATCATGGGGGCCATGGCCGCCTCGAGGACGATGACGCGGAACGGGAGACCGTCCTTCGCGAGGAACGGCGCGTACACGGCGTAGGCGAGCAGCGGCGCGAGGACGAGCTTGAAACCGAGGCCGAGCAGGAGCGGCCGGGCCTCGCGCCGGAGCGCCCCGCGCGAAAGGCGCAGCTCGAGACCGACGGCCGTCAGGGCGAGCGGCACGAGCGTGAAGCCCAAACGCTCCAGGGCTTCGTCCACGGCGGGCGGCATCGCGAAGGGCCGAAGCAAAAACGCGAGCACGAGGGCGACGAAGGGAGGAAAGCGGAGCACCCGGCCGAGCATGGCGAGCGGCGTTAAGCGACGACCCGAAAGCCAGGTCGCCGCGCCGACCCCGAGCGTGGCCATCGCGAGGAAGGTGCCGGGTTGGTCGACGAGCACGCCGAGCGGCAGCGCCGCGCCCCCGTGCAGGGCCTCGAGCAGCGCGAAGCCGACGAAGGACGTGTTCCCCAGCCCCGCGGTCAGGAGCAAGGCACCGGCCGTTTCGCGGCTCCAACCCTGGGCCCGGGCGAGCGGATAGACGACGAGCGCGGCCGCCGCGAAGAGCAACCAAGCGAGCCCGATGGGCGCGAGATTCTCCGCGCCGCCGAAGTCGAGGCGATGGATCTGTCGCAGCGTGATCGCGGGCAACGAGAAGTAGATGACGAAGCGGTTGAGCGCGCTCGCGGCGGAGTCCGGAAAAACGCGGAAGCGGCGCGCGAGCACGCCCGCGAGCAGGCAGAAGACGACGAGCCCGAGCTTTCCCATGCGCGCGACTTAGCCGGCCGGACGCGAGAAGAGCGAGGCGAGCTGCGCGCCCGAGAAGGCTTCGCGCGGGTCGACGGCCGCGCCCTTCGCGCGGACTTCGAAGTAAAGACGTTCGACGATCTCCCCGAGCGAGTCGCCGGCGCGCACCACGGCGCCCGTCGCCGGGCCCACGTCCTCGCGCAGGTTCGCGTAGACGGTGATCGCGCCCGAGCGGTGCTCGAGCATGACGACGCGGCGGCGGCCGGGCACGAGGCCCGAGTAGATGACCTTGCCGGGCGCACAGGCTTTCACGAAGCGCTCGCTGCCGGGCGAAAGCCACCACCCCGTCGAGCGCCACTCGATGCCGGTCTCGGGGTCGCGTCGACGCCCGTAGTCCTGCAGGATCTTGGGCGCCTCGCCCGACTCGCCCGAAGCGACGGGGAAGCCCGCGCACGCGAAGGGCGCCGACGCGCCCGTCGAAGCCGCGGGAGCCGCGTTCGCGGCGAGCATCGCGGCCGGGAGCCCGTGGATCTGCGCGCGGATCCACTCGCGCTCGGACTCGACCTCGCTCAAACGACGACTCAGCAGGGAGAGCTCGCTCAGCTGCGAGCGTACCGAGAGACGGATGAGTCGCTTGACCTTCTGGCGCGTGCCCTGGTCCGCGTCGTCGTCTTCCCAGACGTGGAGCACGGCGCGCGGCCCCTGGTCGAGGGCGTGAAAGCGAAGTCCCTTCTCACGGATCTGTTCCTTGAGACGGCCGATGCGCTCGCCGAGCGCGCGGGCGCGGATCTCCTGCTCCTTCTCGGCCCACTGACGCGCGTCCGGGTCGACGGCGGTCGGCGCCGCCGTCGCGACGAAGGGAGCCAGGAAAAAGCCGAGCCAGATCTTTCGCTTCACGTCGACCTCATTTCACCTGCGGGGGACGGGCCACGAGCGGCCACGTCGCGAGCGCCCCCACGAAGGAAGCGGCCAGCGCCAACCCGACGAGCTGCAAGAGCGAGTTCGTCGAAAGCATATTGATGACGACGTCCTTCGGCAGAAGGAAAGCCGAAAACTTGGGGATCGCGACCTGCACGCCGAAACTCACGAAGCCCACGGCGAGCGCGGCCCCGCAGAGGCCGAGCAGCAATCCTTCCGCGAGGAGCGGGCGCAGGATCCAGAACGCCGAGGCGCCGAGCACCTTCATCGTCTCGATCTCGCCGCGCAAGGACTCGAACGCGAGGCGGATAAGGTGGCTCACGAGGAGCGCGACGCCCGCGAAGACGAACACGAGCAGGGCCGTCGCCCAGCTCAGGATGCGCGTGGGCAAGGCCGTCTGGTCGCTCGGCATGAGGCCCGTGCCGTCGTCCACGTCGAGGACCCCGGGGATCGAACGCAGTTGGTTCTGGAGCGTGAGGAACTCGTCGCGACGCAGGCTCGTGCCGTTGAAGACGAGCTTGAGCGTGACCGGCAACTCGCTGCCTTCGAAGATCTTCGTGAGCGCCTCGCCGAACTGGGCTTCGAGGCTGCGGAGGGCCTGGTCGGGCGGAACCACCGTCACGGTCTGGAAGCGGCCGTCGGCCGAAAGGCGATTCTTGAGGCCGTCCACTTCGACCGCGGAAAGTTTGGAGTCCAGGAAGACCGTGAGGCCGGACTCGACCGTGGGGCGGTTCGAGCGGGCCGAACGGACGCGCTCGAGATTCTCCACGACCATCCAGAAGGACCCGAGCACGCTCAGCCCGAGCGCGACGCCCAGGATCGTGAGCGCCGTCGAGAAGGGACGCGAGAGGAGATGCTTGAGGGCCATGCGGAAGTTCATACGTTCGCTCCGTTCCAGAAGGTCGGCACGCGGTAGGCCTTGCCCTTGGTTTGGGCCTCGACCGTCGGGAGCGTGCCCCCCACGAGCTCGAGGACGCGGCCGCCGAAATCCCGCACGAGCCCCATATCGTGCGTCGCGATGAAGACCGTCGTGCCGTAACCCTTGAGCTCGCGCAGCATGCGAATGAGCTGGCGGGCCGTGACGGGGTCCAGGTTGCCCGTGGGTTCGTCGGCCACGAGGAGCTTGGGACAATGCACGAGCGCCCGGGCGACGCCGATGCGCTGCCGTTCCCCGGCGCTCAGGATGTCCACGGGACTGCGGGCGTGGTCGCGCATCTGCACGGTCTCGAGAATCTCGAACACGCGCTTCTCGCGTTCGGGTCGGCTGAGCCCCATGAAGGTGAGCGGCAGCTCGACGTTCTGGAAGACGTCGAGCGAAGCGATGAGACGGTGATCTTGGAAGATGATGCCGATCTCGCGGCGCAGGGCGCGACGCTGGGACTCCGAGAGTCCCGCGATGGAACGCCCGAGCGCGAAGACTTCGCCCCGGGTCGGTCGGTCCAATCCCAGGACCATGCGCATGAGCGTCGTCTTTCCGGCGCCCGAGGCTCCCGTCAAAAAGACGAACTCGCCCTCGCCCAGCCGCATCGTGACGCGCGCCAAAGCATGATGCTTCTCGGCACCTCGCGTAAATTCCTTGTCAACGTCCCGCAACTCAACGATCGCCGATACGGCCATTGGCAACCCCCCTAAGCCATTGTATCGAATTGATGCTATGCCGCACAAGCCGGAAGCGAGAATCCGCGAGCTCGTCGAAAAACTGAACGCGTGGGCGCGCGCCTACTACGAGAACGACGATCCGGCCGTGCCCGATTCCGTCTACGACGAAGCGTTTCGAGAGCTACGGGCGCTCGAGGACGCGCATCCCGAGCTCCGCTCCGCCAAAAGCCCGACGCAGCGGGTGGGCGCGCCGCCGCGGGCCTCGACGTCAAAACACCGTCACCTGCGGCCCATGCTTTCGCTCGCGAACGCCTTCTCTCTCGAAGAAGTCCGCGACTTCTTCGAACGCGCCGCGCGGCTGCTGGGCGACGACGAAAAACTCGCCGCGCTCAAAGCCGGCGGCGACGAGATCTACCCGAGCGTCGTCGAAGAGAAGCTCGACGGACTCGCCATGTCCCTCACTTACCGCGACGGGCGCCTCGAGATCGCCACGACCCGCGGCGACGGCGAGGTCGGCGAGATCGTGACCGAGAACGTGCGCACGCTGCACGACGTTCCCCTCGAGATCGACGAGCGCGCCACGATGGAAGTGCGCGGCGAGGTCTACATGGACCATCGCGGCTTCGCGCGCGTGAACCGCGAGCTCGAAGCAGCCGGCGAAAAGCCCTTCGCGAACCCGCGCAACGCCGCCGCGGGAACCGTGCGCCTGCTCGACTCGCGCGTGACCGCCAAGCGTCCGCTGCGCTTCGCGGCCTACCAGATCCTCGCCGAAAACGGCGTCGAGCGAAGCCAGTCCGAGACGCTCGCCGCGCTCGAACGCCTCGGCTTCCGCGTGAACGCGAAGCGCTTCGAAGTCGCGAGCCTCGCGGACTTCGCGAAGCTTTGCGACGACTACGTCCGCATCCGGCAGACGAACGAACGGGGCTACGACATCGACGGCCTCGTGCTCAAGGTGGACGACCCCGAGCTCCGCCGACGGCTCGGCGCCATCGCGAACTCGCCGCGCTGGGCCCTCGCCTACAAGCTTCCCGCGCTCGAGGCGCTCACCGTGGTCGAACGCATCGACGTGCAGGTCGGCCGCACGGGGGCGCTCACGCCCGTCGCCCACCTGCGCCCCGTGAACGTGGCCGGCGTCACGGTCTCGCGCGCGACCCTGCACAACCAGGATCAGATCGACCTGAAGGACGTGCGCGAAGGCGACACCGTGTGGATCCGTCGCGCGGGCGACGTCATCCCCGAAGTCGTGCGCGTGGACGCCTCCTTGCGCCAAGGCGATCCCCCGCCTTACCGCTTGCCCGAACGCTGCCCCGCTTGCGGCACGCCCGTCGTGCGCGAGAAGAGCGCCATCGTGTGCCCGTCGACCTCGTGCCCGGCCAAGGTCGTCGAACGTCTGCGCCACTTTGCCTCGCGACGCGCGATGGATATCCGCGGGCTCGGCGACCAGTGGCTCGAGACCTTCTTCGCGAAGGAATGGATCCGCACCCTGCCCGACATCTACCGCTTGCCCGAGCGTCGCGAAGAGCTGCTCAACACCGAGGGCCTCGGCGAAAAATCCGTGCTCAAGCTCCTCAAGGCCATCGAAGACAGCAAGGCGCAAACGCCGGCTCGTTTTCTCTTCGGCCTCGGCATCGACCTCATCGGCGAGACGACGGCCGAGGAGCTCGTCGCGGCGACGGGCGGCGTGGACCGTCTCTTCGCGCTGGGCGAAGCCGAGCTCGTCGAGCTCCCGAACGTGGGGCCCGAGACGGCGGCTTCGCTCGCGCGCGCGGCGGCCCGGCCCGACTTCCGCGCCGAGCTAGAGGACTTCCGGCGACTCGGACTCACGGGCCCCTTCGCGGTCCACGAGGTCAAGGCCGCGGGCGAAAGCACGGGCCCCCTGAGCGGGCTCACCTTCGTCATCACGGGCACGCTCTCGAAGGGACGCGACGAGATCCGCGACGCGCTCAAGGCCCTTGGCGGCACGGTCACGGATTCGGTTTCCAAGAAGACCTCCGTGCTCGTGGCCGGCGAAAAGGCAGGGTCCAAACTCAAGAAGGCCCAGGACCTGGGCGTGCTCGTCGTGGGAGAGGAAGGAATGCAGGCCCTCCTGCGTGGACAACGTCCCGATCTGCCCTCATCATGAGGGCATGAGTCTCGCCGCCAAGGTCCTCGTTTGCGTCGTCGCCCTCTTGCACGTTTACTTCATGGTGCTCGAGATGCTCCTTTGGACGAAGCCTCGCGGGTTGCGCGTCTTCGGACAGACGCTCGAGCGCGCCCAAGCGACGGCGGTCCTGGCCGCGAACCAAGGCCTCTACAACGGCTTCCTCGCGGCCGGACTCGCCTGGTCGCTCCTGCACCCCGACGCCGCCTTCGGCCGCCAGATCGCGCTCTTCTTTTTGGGATGCGTCGCGGTCGCGGGCGTCTACGGCGGCCGCACGGTGAACCCCAAGATCTTTGTCGTGCAATCCGTGCCGGCGCTCCTGGGCCTGGCCGCGCTCCTCGCGACGTAAACTTGATCCTGCGGATTTCCTCGGCCTGAGTTAGACTGATTCGAAATGAGAAGTTTCCGATTCGGCTCCTCCTTCGGGGCCCTCTGGATGCTCGCGACGATCGCCGGCCCCGGCGCGCCCGTCGTCCCCGAGGCCGCCCCGCTCGCGGGTCATGCCCTCCCTATCCCCTACGGACAGGGCGATCGCTCGTCGGGGTTTTTCTATGATTACCCCGGTCGGGCCCACGCGATTCTCGGCGGCGAAGCCCGCCGGGTCCTGAACGATCCGAGCTATCCCGCCGAGCAGATCAAGAAGTGGGGCGCCTCGCCGGTGGATGGTTGCGGCCCCATCGGTTACGACAACCAGGGCGCGACGATCGGCGATCGCCTGAACACCTTCGTGAACGCGGCCGCCGGCGACGGCATGCCGGTCCGGCTCAAAACACTCGGTTCAAAAACGATCCGACCGACGGGCACGGAGCCCTACGCCCTTTGGCACTTTCCCCTTTGCCCTCCGGGAGATCTCACGGCGAAAAAAGGCAGCGGCCTTCGCAATCCCCTAAGCGCGAGCGCCAAGCAGACCAACGCCACGATCAAGAGCATCGCCCGCTTTAACGAACTCCACACTTCCCTCTCGAAGCGAATCTACGAAGCCAACGCGACGGTCTTGGAGAAGCCGTCTTCGGGTTACCGGCTCTACAAGTCGGTTCCGGAACACGCGCAGCTGGGCCACCTTTGGAAAACTTTCATGACGTGCCTGGCTTACGTCGAGAGCTTGCGATCGCCCGCCTCGCTCACCCAGATGAACAACGTGGGCGATCTTTCGATCTACCAATTCAAGCCCCGGGAGCCCGCGAACATGCTCCCTTGCGTGGACGCCTGGAACGCCTACACGAGCTTCGACAGCGAAGCGCCCGACGCGAACGTTAAGGCCAGTCGCGAGCGCTTCAGCAAACCCCAAGAAGGCGACGTCGTGGCGAAAGTCTTGCACGGCTGCCTCATGACGCCCGACAAGGAAAAACTGGAAGCCGAACTCCGTAGTCCCTACCAAACCTTCGCCAGCTACTGCGGCGTGAACAAGATCCTTCAGTCCCTGACCGTGCAGAGCATGGACGACAACGGCGTCGCGCCGGCGCCGGGCGCCCTTTGGCGCAACCATGCCACCCACGACCGGCCGCCGGCTTGCGTTCCGCTCTTCAAAGCGGAGTACATGCACTTCGGACCGATCGGGAACTCGACCGGGGGCAACTTGACCACCCTCATGAACTGCGTCGACAAGTCCCTCGAGAAAGACGCCCTGTGGAGCGCGAAGTAGCGTCCTACCAAACGAGCGCGAAACGCCCGTAGAGTCGACGATCCACGCCGACGCCCATGCCGCGTCCGAGATTCACGGCGTAAGAGCCGAGCTCGAGCTCGGTCGGACCGAAGCCAAGCCCGATGCCGCCGCCCAAGTTGCCGCCGCTCAGGTGGCCGCGGAACGTCGTGCGGAAGAAGGGACGGGGCGCGAAGAGGAACTCGAGGCCGACCGCCAAGCGCTCCGTGAATTCCTCGGCTTCGATCAAGAGATTGCGCACGTCGACGGCGAGCGTGGGCTTGAACGCGCCCGTGTTCTCGGCGCTGAGCGCGACGCCGGCGTTCACGCGACGTTCGAGCGCGGGCGGATCGCCGCCGAAGCTGTCCTTGAGCATACGAAAAGGGAAGCGGCTCTCGAAGACGTTCTGGAGGGCTATGCCCCACGAAGGTTTGATCTCGGTGCCGAGGATCTTCCAAACGTCGAGATGCCCCTGCGCGCCCAGATCGAAATCAACGCCCCAACCCACGCCGCCGAGGGTCTGGATGACGGTCGGCGAGCCGAGATCGAGGATCTCGCGCGATTCGAGACGCCGATCGAAACCGGCGCGGATAAGCGCCGGGCGGAAGACGAAGCCGGCGCGCACCTTGCCGCCGTAGAAGGCGTGGGCGTAGCCGGCCGAAACGCCGATGTCCGAGGTGAGGCGCGAATCGACCTTCGCGAAGAGCAGCGAAGGCGTGCGGATGCGGAGCGAAGCCTGGGTCCAGTTTTCGAAGGCGAGCGCGAAGCGTCGCTTGGACCATCGCATGGACAGCAGGGATACGCCGGCCGAGGCCGAGCGCCCGTCGAAGGCGCGCAACTGCTGCGCGACGGGCTGTGATTTGTCCGCACTCCCCAGCGTCGTCATGATGTCGCGGATGGCCGGCGATCCCATCGCCGAGAAAAGCTCGGGCGCCATGAAGTCACTCGACTCGTTGAGCGCGAGCCCGGCCGCGTTGTACGAAAGGGCGTCGAAACCCGTCGCCGTGGCCGTGAGCGCCCCGCCCATCGTGAGACCGCGCGGGGTCGGAAACAGGTCGGGGTACTCGCGCGCCGAAGCCGACGCGCCGAACGCGAGGAGCGCAAGCGCCAGGCCTCCGCGCGCGCGCTTCAAGCGAGCTCCTCGCGACGCAACCAAGCGCCCACCTTCACGCCGAGGGCCGTTTCGTCGCCGTCGTTCTCGAGGGTCGCCGTCGCGAAACGGCGCATGGCCCCCTCGTCCTGGATACTCAGGAGCGCGGTGGCTTCCTCGGCGCCGAGCTTGTCGCGCGCCATGAGACGCTCGCGCCGGACTTCGTCGGGCGCCGTGACGAGCAGGAGCCCGTCGAGATGGGCCGCGAAGCCCGATTCCACGAGACGCGTGCCCTCAACGAAACCCGCCTTGGCGCCGTCGCGCGCCCACCCTTCGGCGACCCGCGCGACCGCTTCCAAGATGCGGGGGTGCAGCAGACTCTCGAGCTTGGCGCGGACCTCGGGGTTCGCCACCATGAGGTGGCGTAATTTCGCGCGGTCCAACTGACCGGCCGGCGTCAGGATATCTTGGCCGAAGGCGGAAACGAGATCCCAAAGGCCGCGCTGGCCTTCGGGACGCGCGGGATCGACGACCCAGCGGGACACCTGGTCCGTGTCGAGCACGGGAAGCCCGCGCGCCTCGAGCAAGCGCAGGACGCGGGACTTGCCCGATCCGGCGAGCCCCGTCACGCCGAAAACTTTCACCCGGCCCTCTCGTCCAAGGTCCCCCACGACCGTTATCATAAGATGGATGCTACGCGAAAGCCAACGCTCGATCGGCCTGGAACTCCCCGGCGGGAAAGGCGGCCGCACGATCGTCGCCGTTTTGGACGTCTACCCGAAGTCCCGTAAGCTCATCCTTTCGGAACTCCTGCCCTCCAAGACCCAGCGCCGCATGGACCTTTCGCAGGACGAAGTGCTCGTGACGGAACTCCGTCAGCTCGCCGCCGATTGCGCGGAGTTCCGCGGCCTCGGCGTGAGCGGTCCGCTGAGCCTGCCCGTGGGCTTTCTCGACGGCCCGAAAAGCGAACGCGAAGTGGGGCGCGCCGCCGACGCCGAGTCGCGCTGGATGCACAAGACCTGGGAATCGCTGCGGCCCAAGCCACGGGCCTTTGCGCCCTACCTGCAACGCGCCTGCGAGGTTTGGCTCCGTTACCTGACGCCCGAGAAGTTCCTCTCGACCGACGCGCTCGGCGCGAACGCGGCGCCGCTCACCGCGCGGCTCCAGCACCTCAAGCACGTCCTGCCGGAACCGCGCTTCGAGGTCCATCCGCGCGCCTCGGTCCTGCGGATCGCGAAGTCGCTCACGATGCCCAAGACGATTCCCGCGCAGTACACCGACCTCGAGAAGGGCGTGGCCGCGCGCGAGGCTTTCTTCACGCACGTGAACAAACGTCTGCCGCAGCTCTTCCTCTATGACCACGACCTCGAAGCGATGATCCTGCACCTGAACCACTTTCACGCCTTCGTCTCGGCGCTCACCGTGCCTCTCGCCGCGCTCGA
>DDRA01000027.1:0-20394 GCA_002343545.1 Bacteriovoracaceae bacterium UBA2428 | reverse complement strand
CACCGTGCATCTCGCCGCGCTCGAGCTGACCGAAAAGCCTCCGCGGGGCTTCCCCAAGACGAGCGCCTGGATCCACGTTCCCCGCACCGACACGGATTGGAACGCGATCTTTTGATCGCCGCGCGAGCTCGCGTTACGATGTCGGCATGACGACGATCCGACGCGCCCGGCCCGAGGACGCCCGCGGCATCCACGACGCCCACATGCGCTCCATCCGCGAGGTCTGCTCGCGCGACCACACGCCCGAGGAAATCGCGGGATGGGGAAACCGCCCCTACCGCGACGAAATCCGCATCGCCAACATGACGAAAGACTTCGTCTGGGTCGTCGAGGAAAACGAAAAGATCCTGGGTTTCGCCCACCTCGCCTTCGCCGAGCTCGACGGCAAGCCGAGCGCCGAAATCAGGGGGCTCTACCTGGCCCCCGAAGCCGTCGGCCGGGACTGCGGGCGCGGCCTCATGGAAAAGATGCTCGCCGAAATCAAAGCGCGCGGGGTGACCGACGTCCAGCTGACCTCGACGCTCACGGCCCAAGGCTTCTATCGGCGCTTCGGCTTTCGCGAGAGCGGCCCTTCGATCAAGCGCAACATCGGCGGCAGCGAGGTCCGCACCCAGCCCATGCGACTCGAAAGTTAAGTTCTTTTGCCAAGGCCACGAAATTCCCCAAGATCGAAGTCAGAAAGTCAGGGTTTCGCGGCTACCCGCGCGGCCCGATTTTAGGTAGATTTCGGGCGGGGTTCGGAAGGGGTTGAAACGCAAAGGAGACCTCTATGAACTCGATCCGGTTCTTCGCTCTGGGCCTCGTCGTGGCCTTCACCGCCACCTCGTTCGCCGCTTCCACCGTCAGTCTTCAACCCGGCTCCCAGGTCACCCTCGTCGCGGGCGACACGATGACGGTGAGCTGTTCGGACGGCGCGAACGCCCCCAGTCCGAAGCGCTACTATTGCGAGTGCGAAGTCTACGGCGGCTACTACGACAGCAAGATCACTTGGCGAATCCAGTACATCGAGTTCGACCCGATCACGGCCGCTTCCAAGACCATTAAAACTCTGCGCAGCGGCGAAGCGTTTAACCGCGGTGGCACGGGCGGCCTCTTCAGCGAAGCGCAGCTCGCCGAAGCCCGCAAAACCTGCCAAAGCGAAATCCGTCTCACGCCCGTCTGTAACGCCGGTCGCCCCTAGGACTTTGGCTTCGGTGTGAAGTCCTGCGCCCGCAGCGTCTCGAGGAGATGGCGCGAGTAGCCGAGGTGCGACTCGCGCGTGTATTTGAGCGTCGTGTAGACCTGGGCCAGGTTCTTCACGCCGCTTTCGCGCATCCGCTCGGCGAGCTCGGGGTTTTCGGCGTAGCGCTTCCAACCGGCGCGCTCGCGCTCCGCGTAGGCCCGACGTACGTCTTCGTCGCTCGGGTCTCGGTAGTCTTCTTCGTGCACGAGAGACTCGAGGGGCAGCCGATCGCGAAGCGCGGGATGCTCGGCCGGACGACCGAGCGCGAAACCGACGACCGGCACGACGCCCGGCGGGCAACGGAGCGCCTTCGCGATGAGTCCCGTTTGCGCGAGCGTCGTTCCCAAGTAACAGATTCCGAGCCCCAGCGCTTCGGCGGCCGTCGCCGCGTGTTGCGACGCGAGGATCGCGTCGATGGCGCCCACGCCAAAACTGAACTCGTTGTCGAAGTTATCGGCCGCCTCGGAGAGCGCGAGCCAGCGGCGCATGCGCCGAAAATCCGCGCAGAAGGTCAGGAACACGGGCGCCTCGAGCACGAGGTCCTGCTCGAAGTGAAGGGCGTGCAGCTCGCGGCGCCGGAGCGCGTCGCGGGTCACGATGATCGAGTAGGACTGCATGTTGCCCGAACTCGAAGCCCGTCGCGCGGCCTCGAGGATCTCGGCCAGGTACTCGGCCGGGACAGGATCGGGGCGAAAGCGACGGATCGAGCGGTGGGCGCGCAGTCGCGCCAAGACCGGGCGGGCTTCGGCGGGGATGGAAGGATGGAACGCATCGGACATGATTCACCTCTCGGTCCCGGGCGGCGGGACGAGGGAGAAGCTGCCCGAAGGGCCCCGTTGCCTAAAGCAACTTTCGAGGGCCGATCATTAACTTTTAGGATCCAAAACCCAGGCGGGTGAAATTCTGCTGCCCGAGCGTCTCCCCGCGCGCCTTCGCCCGGCGGTAAGACGCGAACTCCTCGTTCTCGAAGGTGTCGACCTCGACGTTGTAGAAAACCTCGGCCCTCAGCCGCGAAAACTCGGCCTCGAGGTAGGCCCAAGACTGGAAGTGACGTTTGTCGGCGCGCCCCGCGACGGGCGAGAAGAACTTGGGATCCGCGGCCGCGCGGCCGAACTGGGACCACATATCCTCGCCAACCTCGAAGTTGCGGCCGTTTAGGCAAGGCCCCACCCAAACCCACGTCGTCGCGGGATCGAAGCCGAGATCCTCGAAGGGGCGACGATGGATGCCCGCCGCGAGGCCCCGCCAACCCGCGTGCACGAGCGCGATGCGCTCGCTCGCGCGGTCGACGTAGGCGATGGGGCCGCAGTCGGCGGTGCGGATCAGCAAGGGGCGCGCGAGACCCTTGGCGAGGTCCCCCACGGCCATGACGCCGTCGGCGCGGCCTTGCGCCCCCGCCTTCGCGGCGGCCGACGGGCCGATCTCCAGGATATCGCGGCCGTGAAACTGATCGACGTAGAAGAAATTCTCGCGATCGAGCGTCGCGCTTTCCTCGCGCGTACCGAAGACGAGCGTCAGTCCTCGAGCCCATCCTTGTTCGAATCCGAACTCGAGTCTGCCTCCAGCGTGTCCCATAGCGGACTCCGAGTTTGGGCGCCCAAGCCTTCGGCTGTCAACCAAGCCGCCGCCGAGGCGGGCCAGGGAGCGTGGAATTCCATGGCTTCCTCGCTACGCGGGTGACGGAGTTGAAGCGTGTGGGCGTGAAGCAGGATACGCGGATGGCCGCGCCCGCCGTAAGCGCCGTCGCCCACGATCGGGAACCCGAGGAAGGACAGGTGGACGCGGATCTGGTGCGTGCGGCCCGTGCCGAGCTTGAGCTCGAGCAACGAAAACTGCTGGTTGCGCGCGACTTCGAGAAAATGCGTGAGGGCCCGCTTGCCCTGGTCATGGCTCACGCGGAAGCGCGTGCGGTCGGCCGAATCGCGCGAGAGCAGGCTCGTGAAGCTCGCGATGCCGTCTTCGATGAGTCGAAGCGCGCAGCTCGGCGGATCGCGGTGGAGGAGTTTTTCCAGACGCACCGGGCGTTTTTGGAAGAGGGCCTGGACGCGTCCCTCGACCACGGCCCAATAAAGGCGACCGGCCTGGCGGCTTTCGAATTGGCGCGCGAGCGCGGCGTGGGCGCTCGCGTGCTTGGCGACGACCATGACGCCGGAAGTCCCGCGGTCGAGACGGTGCACGATGCCCGGACGCTCCGGATCGAGGCCGTCGTCCGAACGAACGCGGCCCGAGGCGAGGAGCCAACCCACGAGCGTGCGCGAGGTCGGCACGCCCGCGCCGGCGTGCACCGTGAGGCCTTCGGGCTTGTTCACGACGACGATGTCGTCGTCTTCAAAGAGCACTTCGGGCTCTTCGCCTTCGAACTTCATCGAATCGGCCGGCGCGGCCACGGCTTCGGCCGGAGACCAGCTCAGGACCTGACCGGCCTTGGGCTTGAAACTGGGGGCCGAGACCTGCGCATCCACGAGGACCCGACCTTCCTCGACCCGCTTCGCCCATTGGCTGCGCGAGATTTCGGGAAAGGCTTGCACGAGCAACTGGTCCAGACGGGCGCCGGCGGCGTCTTCGGGAACGGACCAGGGAAAAATCTCGGCCGGATCAAGCGTCTTGGACATAGGAAAAGCGGTCTACCCTTAGAAGGGCGCTTTGGCGATCTTGCCCTGGGCCCGCATCCGATCCAGGTAGCTCCGGGCCAATTTTTCGGGGTTCGGCAGCTCCAAAGTCCGGCAAACCAGCAGGACATGCCCGCGCAGGTAAACCGGCTGGTGGAAGCTCGCGCCGTCCTCGTCCTCGAGGCAGGACACGTGGGAGGGCGAAAGCCGGCACATCTGCGCGAGCTCTTCGACTTCCATGCGGCGGTAGATCCGCACGGCGCGCAGGAAGGCGCCGTCCACGGATTCGCAGGCCCGGATCTTCTCTTCGAACTCCGGGTTCGGCTCGTAGTGCGGCATCTTGCGTTCCTCGACGACCTTGCGGATCGGCGTGACGTTCGACGGACGGACTTCTTCGCCCGCTTCGGGCGTCGCCGAGGCCGGGGCGGAGGCGCGCTTCTGGATCTCTTCGAGGATCGACGAGCTGCCCTTCTTGTCGCGGATCACCACGGGCTCGTGCTCGAAACCGGGGCTGCCCGCGACCGGATCGAGCGCGCCCGAAGGCGAGGATTCGAAGCCCATCGCGAGATCGTACTCGCGGCGCTTGGCCGGGTTGCCGAGGATCCCGAAGGCGTGCTCGACGTCTTCCAGGATGGAGTTCTTTTCTTCTTCGTCGAGCACGAAATAGGCCGCGGGGGAGCCGCTGCCGTAGGTCATCTTGGCGCGCGCGTAGGCGTGCAAAATCTCGTTGTGGCTCGCGCCCGGCGCGATATCGAGGAGAAGGTAGAGGTTGGGCTTGTGGACCGAGGTCGCTTCGCGGCTCATGGGAAGAGTCCTTTCTGCTCACCGAGCAGGGTGCGCGCCAAGCGGTCGAGCCGGTTCGCGAGGATCGAATGCGGGAAATCGCGCACGACGGGCTTCTTCTCTCGGATCGCTTTCCAAACCGTGTTGTCGTAGTCGAGGTAACCGGCGTAGTTCACGTCGAGTCCGAAGTATCGTTTGCAAACACTGCAAATTGCACGGCCGACGTCGATGTCGATCGGCGAACGGACTTGGTTCATGACGACGTTCAAGTGGATCTCTTCGAGCCGCGCGCGGAGGTCCTGCGCCGCGACGGCGTCCAGGCGCTCGACGACGGCGAGGAGCTCCATCGGCGTCTTGATGCCGAGGATGTTCTTCTGATCCGTCGCCGCGTCCACGACCTCGCGGATGCCGGGCGGGACTTCGGCGTTGCGCAAACGACGGAAGATGACGGCGCGCACGAAGCGGTACGCGTTTTCGACGCTCGTCGGCTCCGGCAGGATCGAGACAATCCCTTCGTCGGCGCGATTGAAGAAGTCGATCGTGAAGTCCGAGGTGCCGGCGCCGAGATCCAGGATGATCTCGTCGGCTTCGAGGCGGCGGAGCGACTCCCAGAACTCGTCGCGGCGGCCTTCCATGCGATGGATGACCGTGAGCGCGTCGTTCGATCCGCTCAGGATGCGAAGCCCCGGTTCCGAGTTCACGAAGAGCTCTTCGACCTCGGTCACGCGACCCGTCGCCCAATCGCCAAGCCCCCGCTTCGGCGGCTCGATCCCCAGGCACGTATGAAGGTTCGCGCCCCCGAGATCGAGATCGACCGCGAGCACTTTCTTCCCGCGCCGAGCGAGCGACAAAGCGAAGTTGGCCGAGATGAGGCTCTTGCCCACCCCACCCTTGCCGCCGCCGACGGCCCAAACCCGGGCCCGCGGCGCTTCGCGAGCGACGGGGGTCAGCCCCGTCGCGATCCTTGATTCGATTTCGTCCTCGAGCGACGTCGCGACGGCCACGGCCGCAAGGGTTCCCTGAACCACCTGCGCCTGGAAACTCGCCGCTTCACGGACGGCCACGGAACCAGGTTCCGTTCCCGTACCGAGTCGCGTCTCGAGAAGATTAGACTCGAGAGGTCTCTCTAACATCCTTGCCCCCGAAACTATCGTCGCACGTTCAATAACTTAACGCAAGGTAGCGACGCCCCGCCAAAAGCGTTTCGCGCTATTCCAGGAAGTCCATGAGGGACTTCGAAAGAATGCGCTTGTTCGTCTCCAGCGAGGTCTTCAAAGTGTTCTCGTGCCGCGCGAGGTCCGAGAAAACCTTGATGGAATCCGCGTCTTCCGCCGCGGACCTCAGTTCCGAGTTCGCGACCCTGGCGTTTTCGAGCGAAGCCATTCCGGCCCGCAGGCTGTTCTGCCGGGCGCCCACGAGGGAGCGCGCCGAGATGACCTGCTTCGCGGCGTCGTCGATGCCGTCCAGCGTTTTTTGAATGGCCTTGAGTTGTCCGTTCTGCAGCCCGTCGCGCAGGTCCTTGAGCACGCCGAAGATGTTCACGCCCGACTGCTGCTGGATCTTGGCGAAACTCTCGGGATCCTCGACCGGATCGACACCCTTGGCTTCGGCGACGACCGAAGCTGGCGCCCGCAGCTCGCCCGAAACCGTGGGCTCGCCTTGGCGCGCCGGATCCTCGCGCAGGGCGCGGCGCTCCGCCCCCACCTCGCCGATCCCGAAGAAAGGCAGGAGCCCGGGCACGTTGATGCCGATGCGCTGCCCTTGGTCGACCTCGAGGTCGATAGTGCCTTCGTCGCCGAAGTAGTTGCCGTCCTCGTCGAAGGGCGCGCGCGTCGTCTGGTAGCCGCCGAAGATGTAGCGGTCGCCCAGACGCGTGTTGCCGATCTGCACGACGCGCAGGACGAGCTGCTCGATTTCCTTCTGCGTCGACCCCTGCGCGTCGGGCGACGCGTTGGTCGAGGAGCTCATCTGGATCGCAAGCTCCTTCGCGCGGCCGAGCACGTCGCTCAGCTCGCCGAGCGAGGCGTCGGTCATGTTCATGTAGCTGTTCGCGAGCTCGAGGTTCTGCGAGACCTGCTCGATGCGGTCGCCGGAAGTCCGCAGGGTCATGGCGCGCGTCTGCCCGACGGGGTCGTCGGAAGGGCGCGAGGCTTTGCGACCCGTAATGGCTTCTTCCTGCGTCTTGATCATCTTCGAGCGCGTCCGCGCCATGGACTCCTGGCTCTGGGCGTACAGCAAAGATTCGGTCACCCGGTTCGCCATGCCTAAAACCTCTTCAGGTTCAGCACGGTGTCCAACATCTGGTCCGCCGTCTGGATCATTTTCGCGCTCGCGTCGAAGGCCTTCTGGAACTTGATCATGTTGAGGGCTTCTTCGTCGAGCGAGACGCCGGCGACCTGCTCGCGCATGTTACCGAGCTGGTCCATGAGGCCGCGCTGCACCTCGAAGCTGTCGTTCATCGATTTCACTTCGGCGCCGACCTGGCCGACGATGCTGGCCGTGAAGTCGACGAAGTTCGCCTTGCCCCCGTCGAAGAGCTTGGCGTCCTGGAGGTCGGCCATCTGCAGCAGCGCGCGGTTATCACCGGGCGCGAGCGCCTGGAAACCCGTCGCGATCGCGCCGAGATCCGAAGTCACCGCCTCCGAGAGCTCGAGCGTCGCGGCCGTGTGCCCCTCGCCCGTGTCGCGAAAGAACGAGACGCCCTGTTTGCCGTCCGCGCTGTAGGCGCTGCGGTGGATGTCGTTCACGTTCGTCGCGAGGCGGCTCGCGAGCGTATCGACGCGGTCGCGGTAGTCGGGCGTCACGCGGTCGCGGATGTGGATGTAGCTACCGAGCTGGCCCGACTCCAGCGAGTCCGTGACGTCCTTCACGCGCCGGCCGTTCGAGTCGGCGGTGAAGACGCGCACCGAGCCGGGGTTCACCCCGTCGGGCGAGCGTTCGGCCATGAGCTCGACGCGGTCGGCGCCGTTCACGAGCACGCCGATGCGGCTCGAGCTGATGTTGACGAGGCCGTTCTCGACCTGGGTCACCTGCACGGGCACGATCTTCGCGAGTTCCTGGATGGCCATGTCGCGCGCGTCGCGTTCGTCGTTCGCCGTGGCGCCCGATCCCTTGAGCTCGACTTCGACGATGCGCTGGTTGAGCTGCTGGATCTTGCCCGTGATGAAGTTCAGTTGGTCGACCGAGCCTTCGACCCGGCGGTCGAGGTCGCTCACGACCGACGCGAGGCCCTGGGAAAGCGAACGGAAGCGCGAGGTCACGGCGTTCGCGCTTTCGCGGACCGCCGCGCGCAGGGGTTGCGATTCCGGTTGAGTCGAAAGCGTCCGCAGATCGTTGAAGAACTGCGAAACGGTCTTGGAAAGGCCGCTGTCGCCGTCGTTGGCGAAGATCATCTCGAGCTGACCCATGACCTCGGCGCCGCCCTCGAAGCGTCCGAGGTTCGTGCTTTCTTCCTCGAGACGGCGGTTCACGAACTCGGAGTGGGTGCGCTGCACGGCCTCGAGCTTGACGCCCGTGCCGATCTGGTGGCGCCCGAGTCCCATCGGCGAGTTCGCCGCGAGCTCGACCCGTTGGCGCGAGTACCCCTTCGTGTTGGCGTTCGCGACGTTGTGCGACGTCGTGGAGAGCGCCATCTGGTTCACCGAGAGCGCCGTGCGCCCCTGGTTCATGAGGTTGTTGATGCTCATAGGCGACGCTCCACGAGCGCGCCGCGACCCTTCTGGTCGTCTTCGTAGCGCTTCTTGTCGTTGTAGACGCCCCCGCCCTTCTTGGACGTCTTGGGAGCCTTGCCCGTGTAGGCGTTCACGAGGTTCGTGGCGATGCCCTGCAGGTTCATGACCGAGGCCTCGATGAAGCGGCCGTTGAGCTCGATGCGGTCGCGCAGGTGGTCCATCGTGCGCGCCATGCGGTCGCGCAGCTCGAGGAGCCGCACGCCGCTGGCTTCGTCGCCCTGCTCGATGAGCGCCTCGCCGATCGTGCGGAGCGTGATCGTGTCGGGATCGTGGTTCATCACGACGGCGAAGACGTCCTGGTGGCGCAGGCGATCGCGGTCGAGCCCGCGGATGGCGCCGAGGACTTCGTCCTTCTCGCGGATGAGTCGGAAGAGCTCTTCGTAATCGAGGCGAACGAGCGCGCCGCGCTCGCGCTCGAGCAGCGCGAGCGCGCGCTCGTAAAGCACGTTCATGCGGTCCAGGATGAGCGCGAGAGCCTGAATTCTTTCGATCACGAAGCCCTCCCCCGAAGACTCAGATCCAATCCGGATAACCCCCGGACGGCGTTCTCGGTCGCTCGAGTACAGGGAGTACACTTCGCTCCCTGCGGCCTTGTCCGGGGGTTATCCGGATAGGCTCCCTCCCGGGCTCTCGCCCAACCTCACTCGACTCTTAAGCGCGGCCCGCCTTGGCTTCCTCGGCGTTGGCCTCGAGCATCTTGTCGGCGACGGCCTTCGCGTCGACCTTGTAGGTACCGTTCTTGATTTGGGCCTTGAGCGCCGCGACGCGATCCGTGCGCACGTCCGGGGCCTCGTTCGCGACCTTGAGACCTTCCGCGAGCAGCGAGGCTTCCGACGAGATGTTCACGCGTTCGGGCGTCGATCCCGGGCGGATCGTCGTTTCGGCCTTGTCCGTCCCAAGGGGGGCACGGCCTTGGGCCTTCTGCGACTTCGCGGATTGTCCCGCGGCAATCTCGGCGGCTTTGTCACTTCGGATCTTCGTGACGTCCATGCTCTTCACCCTCCTGGTGCGCCCCTTGGGGCTCGGTCGCCCGTCCTGGGCTTCCTAACTTCGATTCTACCAAAGCGTGGGAGCCGATACCACCTTCTCCTTTGAGCTGTCGCTCAACGAGTCGGCCCACGCCGAGGGGACGGTTGCGCGCGAGTCCCTTTTGCAGCTCCGAAGTCAGCATCGAACGAAAGATCATCTCCGCGTTCGAAGGCGCAAAGGGATTGTCGTCGCCCGCGTTCAAGAGGCGCTGCGAACGCTCCATCTCCTCGTACACACGTTGCAACATCAGTGCCTCGAATTGATCGCCGATCTCCTTGGCCTGCGAATCCGAAACCTTAGGCGCACCTTGCGCCGCGGCCACGCCCATCGGGAGCGCCAAAAGCGTCAGAAGGCCGCCGAGAAAAGCGTTAGAAAAATGTCGTTTCATGTTTTTTGACGGGGAACGAAAAGCCCCCGCCAAAGACTTGGCGAGGGCCGCGAATCTAAAAGGTGGATCGAGAGGTTCCCGGTTTCGTGACGCATCCTGCGTTAACAAAGCCTGAGGCTTTCGCCTTGAACGGATTTCCCTGGGAGGAATTAAACCATTTTTCAGACGTTTCTTTGGTGACCATCCTGGTCGCCTTTGCACGTCCGAAAACCCCCCGATCCTACATTCCCACCGGTTCCGAAGAGCCGGTGTTCCTGCCAAATTTTCAATCGCTCCCCGTCTATCCCGAGTCTCCCCGCTAGAGGATCTCGAGCTCCGACTGGAGCGCCCCCTGCGACTTGAGCGCCTGCAGGATCCCGATGAGATCCCGCGGCGTCACCCCCAAGGCGTTGAGAGCTTTCACCACGTCCCCGAGGGTCGCGCCTTCGGGTACGCTTATGAGTTTATCACCGGGCTCATTCACTTTAAGCGTCGTTTCCTTGACGACTTCCTCGGTTGTTTTGACGGGCGAGCCTTCGGGCAAAGTCGGATCGGGACCCGTCGTCTTGGTGCGCGTCTCCGTGTTGCGGATCTCGACGGTGAGGTTGCCGTGCGCGACGGCGACCGAAGAAATGCGCACGGCCTCGCCCACGACGATCGTGCCCGTGCGTTCGTTCACGACGACGCGCGCGCGCGTGTCGGCCTCGACGGGCACGCGCTCGATCTGCGCGACGAGCTCGACGATGCCGCCCTCGAAATCGTAAGGGATGACGACGTCCACCGTCGCGGCGTCGCGCGCGCGGGCGTAGAGGCCGCCGAGCTCGAGGTTCACGGTCTTCGCGACGCGAGCGGCCGTCGTGAAATCGGGATTATGGAGCGCGAGCCGGAGCGAAGTGCGGTTCGCGAAGTCGACCGCGACCTCGCGCTCGACGAGACCGCCGTTCGGCAGCATGCCGACCGTGGGATGGTTCTTGCCGCTCGAGGCGCCGCCCCCACCCTCGGCGAAGCCACCCACCGAAAGCGGGCCCTGCGCCACGACGTAGACGTTCTTGTCGCCGCCGCGCAACGGCGTCAGCAGGAGCGTGCCGCCCTGGAGCGACTTCGCGTCGCCGATGCTCGACACCGTCACGTCGATCTTCGAGCCCGTGCGCGCGAAGGGCGGCAGCGTCGCCGTCACGACGACGGCCGCGACGTTCTTGGACTCCGTGCGGTCGCTCTTCACGTCGACGCCCATCTGCCGCAGCATCTGGGTCATGGAGAGACCGGTGAACTCGGGCTTCGAGTCGCCCGTACCCTTGAGGCCCACCACGATGCCGTACCCGATGAGCGGGTTGTCGCGCATGCCCTTGATCGAAACGATGTCCTTGAGACGGGCCGCGCCCACCGGCGCCGCCGCGGCGACGCCCAAAACGCAGAGCGCGAGTTTCACGGGAAACAATCTTCTCATCACTTGGTCAACTCCATCCGGGACTCGAATACGCGCGACGAAGCGACGAGGCGCGCGGGACCGATGTCCTCGTCGCGCACGATGCCGGAGAGCTTGATTTGGTAAGGCGCGTTGCGGATGTAGATCCGACGCGCGCCTTCGATGCGGTAGGAATTTCGCGGCAACTCTTCCATGATGCGTACCGTGATGTCGGCGATGTCGACGTGCGCGGCCGGGGCGTCGAGCGCGGCCGTCGTGGCCTGCCCCACCGCGCCCGCGAGCGCGTTACCGAGCTTGTCGCTTCCCGTCATGCGCTTGAGTTTGTCGTCGAGCGCGTCCTGCGCCTTGGCGCCCGCCTCGTCGGCCGCGATCTGCTGGATCGTGCTGCGGCCGAGCAACCCGGAGATCTTGTCGTTCAGCGTGCGGTTCACCTCGGGGTCGACCTTCACGACGATGAAGTCGCCGATCTTGAACGCGAGGTTCTTCGTGAAGAGGTAATTGTCCTGGCCCTCGGGATTCCAGAGCGAGCCTTCGCTCGCGGGTCCCGTGCCGTCCCACGGCGTCGCCTGCCGGCGAAAACCGCGCGCGGCGCGCTCGTCGTTCTGGCGCGCGAGCGCGCCGAATTCGTTCGCGGCGAGGTCAGGGCCGACCGAGTCCGGGCGCGCGGACGTGAGCCCGCTCGGGGTCCGGTTGTCGTAGGCGACGATTGACGAAGGATGGCGCGACTTGGCGGGCGCGTTCGCTTCGGCCGGAACCTCGACTTCGCCGCCGCCCACCATCGACGCCTTGAGGTTGCTCATGAAGGTGCCGCAGCCCGTGAGCGACGCGAGCGATGCGAGCGCGAGCCAGCGCCTCATAGGCGGATCTCCACGGCGCGCTCACCCACGATGACGCCCGTGAGGGACTTCTTCGTGTCGGGTTGGAGGATGCGCACGAGATCGCCCTTGCGACCTTCCTGCTGCGCCTTGCCGCGCGAGCGGATGATGACGCCGGGACCGGAAAGCACGGTGAGCTCGACGAGGTCGCCGCTGCGCACGTCGAGGGGCGCGTCCAGCACGCCGCCGTAGATGACGTCGCCGCCCGTGATCCCTTGGGTCACGCGCTGGCCGAGGATCTGGTTCAGGCCCGTGGCGGCCGCGCCGTTGGGCAGGCGGCTCCACGGCAGCGTCATGAGCTGCACGTCGGCTTCGGTCACGACCTGTCCGCGCTTGAGCGCCGTCTTGGCCACCCACGTCGGACCCACGACGCGAAGCACGCCGACGGCGGCGCGTTCGAGCGGCCCCTGGTCGGTCGTCACGAGGACGGAAAGATGGAAGAGGCCGTCGAGGCGCTTGGAACCGCTCGAGCCCAGGCCCAGGACCTGCACGCCCAGCACGCGCAGTTGGGGCGCGAGCGCGGGTTCCAGGCGAAGGGAGTCGATCTGAAGATCGAAAACGGACTCGGGCTGTGCCATACGGCGCGCGATCTGCGCGCGTAGGCTCTCGACGAGGCCGGATTCCAAGCGCGTCTGGTTCTCGCGGACGGCCGGGTCGCCGCGCAAGGCGGAAGGCGTCGCGGCCCAAGCCGTCGAGAACGCGAAGCCCGCCGCCACGAAGGCGAACGCGAGCGCCCACTCACGCGGCAAGCCGGCCACGAGTCCGCGCAAGAGCCCCACGAGGCTCGGTTCCATCTTACCCGTCGTCATCGCCACTCCGCTTGTCTCCCGCTCCGTTAACGGATCTGTCCGAGCGTGCCCATCATCTGGTCGACCGCTCCGATGGCCTTCGAGTTCAGTTCGTACACGCGCTGCGCGCGGATGAGGTCGGTCATTTCGGTCACGGGCTGCACGTTCGAAGCCTCGAGGAAGCGTTGGAGAAAGCGGCCCGAGCCGTTCTCGCCCGCGTTGCCCGGCACGGCCGCGCCGCTCGACGGCGAAGTCGCGTAAAGATTGCCGCCCGTCGCCTGGAGCCCCGAAGGGTTCGCGAACTGGACGACTTGGATCTGGCCGAGTTCCTGGACCTGGTTCGAAGCGAGCTTCACCGAGACGCGACCATCCGGGCTGATCTGCACGCCCTGCGTGTCCGCGGGCAAGATGATCTCGGGCATGAGCGGAAAGCCGTCGACGTTCTCGAGCCGTCCGCCGTTGCCCAGACGCAGGCTGCCGTCGCGCGAATAACCGAGTTCACCGTCCGGACGTTGGAAGGCCATGAAGCCCGGGCCGTCGAGCGCGACGTCGAGCTCGCGCTGGGTCGGGCGCGGCGCGCCGACCGCGTGATCGCGCACGGTGCCGCCGAGCTTCACGCCCGAGCCGATCTGCACGCCCGTCGGGTTCTGCGTCGTCGCGGAGGTCGCGGCGCCGGGATCCGTCGAATTGTGGTAGAGGAGATCCTGGAAATCCGTGCGGCTCTTCTTGAAGGCGACCGTGTCGGCGTTCGCGAGGTTGTTCGAGATGTTCTCGACCTGCTTCTGCTGGGCGATCATCCCGGTCGCGGCGGCGTTCAAAGCGTTCAGCATCCGTCGTTCCTCCTAACCGCTAGTAGCGGCCAACCTCGTTCACGCGCGAGGACATTTCGCCCACGCTCTGCATGAGGCGGGTGTTCTGTTCGAAGAGGCGCTGGGCCTCGATGAGACGGGTCATTTCCTGCACGGGGTTCACGTTCGAAGCCTCGAGGGAACCTTGGTGAATTTTCGGCGCACGCGCGGGGTTGCCGAGCGCGTTGAGCGGCTCCGCCGTGCCCGGCGGGTTCGCGCCGGCCGCGGCGGGGGTGACGGCCGCGGGTTGACGCGCCGGCTGGCCCACCGCGCGCAGGGCCGCGTTCGGGCCCGCCAGGAAAAGGTTGCGACCTTCCTTGCGCAGATCCTTCGGGTTAAGCGACTGCTGCAGGCTCAGGCGACCGACGAGCTGATCGCCGTCCTCGCCGCCGCCCGGATTGCGCGCGTAAACGTTGCCTTCGGCGTCGATCGAGACGCGACCCGCGCCCACGGTGAGCGAGCGCAGACCGGGATCTTGGTTCGCGTCGCCCGCGCCCAACACCAAAAAGCCGTCGCCCGTCGTCAAGCGACCGCCGGCGTCGAGCGTCAGGTTCCCGGCGCGCGTCAGGCGAATGCCGTTGGGAGTCAAAACTTCGAGGAAGCCGTTCCCCTCGATCGCGATGTCGAGCGAGCGACCCGTATGCCGGATCGAACCGCCCTTCAGGTTCGTGAACTCGGTGCCGTAGAGCACGGCGCGGCTTTCCGTGCCGGCCTGCGATAAGAGTTGGGATTCCTTGGCCGCCTCTTCGGGGATGCCGCTCCGCCCGTCGGGGCGAAGGTTCTCCTGCAAGACCTCCTCGAAGACGACGTCGCTCGACTTGTAAGCGACCGTATCCGCGTTCGCGAGGTTGTTCGTCACGGTCTCCAGACGCTTGGACTGCGCCAAGGCCCCTGACAAAGCGGTGACTAATCCGGCGTCCATACGACCCTAAGTTGCAACTTGGATGCCACGGAACGGGCGCCGCCACACGCCGATGAGGGACAGCGTCATCAAAGTCCGCGTCGAGACTTTGACAGCCCGTCCGGCGCCGGGTTTCCTCTCGGGACATGACGACCAAACTGGATGGCCGCCAACTCGCTTCGAAACTCTACGAAAAGATCCGCGGCGAGGTCGCCGCGCACGGCGGCCGCCGCCCCGGGCTCACCGTCGTGCAGGTCGGCGAGAACCCGGCTTCGTCGAGCTACATCCGGCAAAAACAGAACGCGGCCGAGAGCTGCGGATTCCGCTTCGAGCACGTCCAGCTGCCGCGGGAGCTTTCTTTCGAAGAGCTCAAGCGGGTTCTCACCCAACGCTGCGCCGACCCCGCCGTCGACGGGCTCATCCTCCAACTTCCGCTCGACTCCACGACGATCACCGATCCCAAGGCGACCGAAGAGCTCCTCGCCCTCATCCCCCCGGCCAAGGACGCCGACGGGCTGCACACCGAAAACCTCGGGCGTTTGCTCGCGGGCGAAAGCCTGCCCGAACGCTGGACCTCGCCGCTGCCGGCGACGGCCCTCGGAGTCATGCGCATCCTCGAGGAAGGCGGCGTGGAGCTCGTCGGCAAGCGTGCCGTCGTCGTGGGCAAGTCGCGGCTCGTGGGGCTGCCGACCGCGACGCTCCTCGCCCACGCGGGCGCGACCGTCACGGTCTGCCATTCCAAAACGAAGGACCTTGCGCGGCACACCCGCGAGGCCGAGGTTCTCGTCGCCGCCGCGGGTCGTCGCCACCTCATCACGCCCGACCACGTCGCGGCGGGCGCCGTCGTCGTGGACGTCGGCATCCACGAACTCCCGCGCAAAAGCGCGGACGCGAAGCGCCAGCTCACGGGCGACGTCGATCCGGCCGCCTTCGCGAAGGCCTCGCTCTACACGCCCGTGCCGGGCGGCGTGGGTCCCATGACCGTCGCGGGCCTGCTCGAAAACGTGTTCCGCCTCTACCGAAAACGCGGCCCGGGACTTTGATTTAAGCGGGGAGTCGGACGAAGATAAAGGCCATGCCGGCTTTTCCGCGCGTCCGCCCGCACCCGAATGACCACGGCGAGGGCTTCTTCGTCGTCGCTTGCGTCGCGCTCTTGGGGCTCTGTCTTTTCCGGTGGCGTTGGATGGAAGAAGCCCTCGGGATCCGGACGCTCGTCAAACACTTGGGATCGACCGTCACGCGGATCCTCATGATCGTGCTCGCGACCGGCCTTTTTTTGCTCCTGCTGAAACTCTTCGACTGGATCCCTTTCGCCTAGACGCGCCGGGAATTCAGTTACCGACGATCGTCGGGACGATCGCCGGGCCGCCTTCGAGCACCTTTCGCAGAAATGCGCGCGGATCGAGCTTTTGCTTTTCGGCGTAGACTTCGATCGCGGGCACGAGCGTGTAGTACGTACCGAGTCCCATGATGAACGCGTTGTTCCACGGGCGGTTCACGACGCGAGCGTACACGGGATCGGCGGCCAGCCGCGCGCGAATCCAGCCGAAGTAGGCTTCGCGACGGGCGTCGAGGGGGGTGGAGCCGTCGGCGTAGATCGCCTTGCCCTTGGCCACGATCTCGCGTACGAGCGCCGAGAACTTGAGCTGGAACTCGTTCGACTTGCGTAGTTCGGCTTCCATGGCCTCAAAGTGCGCCGCCCGCGAAGGATCTCGCTTCTTCTCGGCTTCGTAGAAAAGAATCGCGCCGCGAAAACCCATCCAGCTCGCGAAGGCTTCGTTAAAATCGGCGAGTTCGTGGAAGTAAAAGTTCGCGTGGGTGAGTTCGTGGAACAAAAGTTCGACGAGTCGCGACTCGCTCGAAAGCATCGTCGAGATGATCGGATCGGGCAGCCAGCCCGTCGTGGAATAGGCTTCGACGTGGCGAGTATAGACGTCGAGCCCCTGAGCCTCGAGCTCGCGGCCGAGCGCGTCGGCATCCTCACCGTTGAAGAATCCCTTGTAAGGCAGGCCACCGAAGAGAGGGTAACGGAAGAGGTGCGGTTCAAGGCGATCCTTGGGGGCCGCCACGACGATCTTCGTGACCCAGTTCCGATCGAGTCGCAGAAAATGGCGGTAGTTGCGACCGGTCTTCATGCCAAGCTCCCGCTCGGCGAATTCGATGACCCGACGACTCGTCTCCAGGAGCCCGCGCGTCTTGGGATCGAGGGCGGGATCACGGAGCAAGCGCTCGACGGGTTCGGCGCGCACGATGAGCGCGCCCTGCTTCATGCCCTGCTCGAAAAGGTAGCCGATCGAAGCGTCCTTCGTGCACGCCGAAAGCCCGGCCAAAACCAGAGCCAAGCCGGCGCCACGACCGATGGAACTCACCATACCCTCATCCTAATCTCGAAGGATCAGAACACGAAGCGCAGGCCGCCGGCCGCGGCGTAGTGCAGAAAGATTTCGTCCTTGTCGAGATCCGTCGCGTAGACGCTGAAAGACGCCTCGATGGCGACCGAATCGACGACGAACATGGAAAGCCCTACCCCGGCGTCGGCCGAGATGGATTGCACCTTGGGGCTAGTGCTCGAAGACACGATGGAGCTCGCCGCGCCCGTTTCGGGATCGACGGCGTTCACCTTCTGCTCGCGGATCATCATGCCGCCCCCGCCCCGGACGTAGGGACGGAACGGAGTGCCTTTGCCGGTGAAATAGAGGATCAAGTTGGCCGAGATATTCTGCAGGTTCGTCGTGCGCAGGATGCGCGCACGTTGGGTGAGCTGTCCCGTGGGCGTGACGCCCACGACGAAACGGTCGTTCGTTTGGGTCGTCATGTAGGAGAGCTCGAGCGCGGTGTTCGAGAGCATGCGATAGGCAAAGCCGGCTCCGCCGCGCAGGACCTTCGTCGTGGATTCTTCGCCTTCGATCGCGCCGTTCGAATACTGGTACCAGGATCCGTTGAGCGACAACTCGAAGTATCCGCCCGATCCGCCGCCCTTGCCTTGTGCGACGGCCGAGAACGCGCCGCCCGCCAAGGCGAGCGCCGCGAAACCTCGAAGCCAGCCCTTGATCTTCGATTTGGATCTCGACATCCCCTCTAGAATAGCGGAGCCGTCCTCGCCGACCGAGGCGGGAATATGACGGCTCGATAGCCCGGCGCACCGCCGAGCGGGCGGAGCTCCGGCCGACGCATCGCGCGCCCCGAGGCCGGCCCTTCCCGGCCGCGTTCCGCCAGACGCGCGATGACCTGCTATGATGAATCTCCGCATGTTAGCCCGGCTCGACCGATTCTTGGCCAAGGAACTCCTGCGCACGACCGTCGCGGGCCTTTGCCTGGCCGTCGTCATCCTACTGGCGCTGCAGGCCCTTCGACTTTCGGGCCTCATCATTCAGTACGATCTCGATTTCCTCTCGATCTCGAAGCTCGTGAGTGGCCTCGCCGCCAGCCTTCTCCCCATCGAGCTGCCGGTAGCCTTTCTCTTCGCTCTGCTTTTTCTGTTCGGACGCATGTCGACCGACCGGGAATTCATTGCCCTCCAAGCGATGGGCCATTCACCCGCGCGACTGCTCGTTCCGATTTTCTTTTTTGGCGCGCTCGTGTCCGCCGGAACCGCATTTTGCTCGTTCTATTTGGGACCACGCGGCAACCAAGCTTTTGAGGCGAGCATCGACGAAGCCTTCAAGAAGAAAGTCGCCACGGTCCTACGCTCCGGCACTTTCTCGGAAAACTTCCTCGATCTGGTCGTTTTTGTCGACGACGTGGATCCGGAGACCCAAGTTCTGCACCGGGTCTTCATCCACGACGCGAACACCTACCAGGAACAGGCTTCGATCTCCGCGGAATACGGTCGCTGGATCCAATCGAAGGAACTTGGGCTCGGCACCCTCGCCCTCGAGAACGGCATCCTCATCTCCGAATCTCCCAAACAGGAGGCCACTTACCGCGTCCGCTTCGACGAGTACCGCATCAACGCGGATTTCTCGCAGCAGGCCGGCGTCGCGCGCGATTCCCCCCCTTCGCTCGAGATGTCGCGCTTGCTCGCTCGGCGAGCCGCACAGAAAAATCAACCCGGCCTCGACCGACGTCCCGTCTGGATCGAGATCGCGCAACGCTTTTCGATTAGCATGGCTTGCTTGATCTTCGTCCCTCTCTGCTTCGCGCTCAGCGTCGACAACCGCCGAACGGCGCGCTCGCGGGCGGTGCTCTACGGCTTGTTGATCTTGCTCTTGTACTGGACGGTGCATTTCACCGTCATCACGTGGACCCTCAAAACGCCCCTCGATGCGATCCAAAATAGCGAGGCCTTGAACTGGCTCATCGTCTGGATTCCCAATCTGCTGCTGGCCACGGCGGCCGCTTACTTCTACCGTCGCTCCTTCCGACTGCGCCGCTAGGCTAGCGGGTACAGGAGAGCACGCGGAAGGCCGTCGGGAAGCTGCTTCCCTTGTAGACGGTTTGGCGAAGCACGCAGTTCGTCGGCTCGAGCTCACGGCTCGGCATGAGCACGAGCCAGTAAGACGCCGGTGCCTCCACTTGGCCCTGACGACGATGGAACTCGCTCACCCGGGAGCCCTCCGTCCAGATCCGCAGCCGATCGCCCAAGCGGATTTCCGGCGAAGCGATCGCGTCCTGAAAAAGCAGCACGCTCAACAACTGATAACTCTCCACGAGGATCGGACGCTCATCGGCGCGCATGGCCTCCGACAGAAAAGCGTGCAGATTGTCCCAATCGCGAAAGTCCTCGAGTTTGGACGGACGCTCCAGACGCTCCGCCAGACGCGGCGAAAAATTTCGCAACGGACGCGCGAGCTTGGGACCCTCGACGATCACGAGAAAAAAGCCGAGGCTCAGTCCCCAACTCACGAAAATCGTGGCCCATAGACGCAAGGGGCGCATGTAGGCCCCCGAAAGCGAAGCGACGGTCGCGGCGAGCGCGCCGGCCAACGGCCAGTTGGCTTCGGCGCGACGACGAAGGGCCCCGAGCGAGAAAAAGAGAAGCGGCACGAAGCTCCACGTCCAAAGCCGACCCGACATCCGACATCGTCCCGGCATCGCGGGGCGGAGCAAAGCCCCCAGAAAAAGAAAGGGCGTCCACAGGATGATCTGCGACAGACAAAGATCGCCGACGGACTTCCAATTGGGCGCGCGCAGTAGATCGCCGAAGCCGTTCTGGAGTTGAAAAACGATGCCCGCTCCCTCGGCCCGACCGTCCCCCCACGCCCAAACGAAGTAGGGCGTCACGAGCGCGAGCGCCACGCCGCCGGCCACCGCGACGTTCGCAAGTCCCGCGCCCGTCACGATCAAGAGGAAAGCGGCCAGAATCGCCGTGTACTTGGAGTAAGCCATGAACGCGAGGCCGATCCCGATACCAACCGCGAGGCCGGGGCGGAAAGGAGTTTTCTCTCCGGCGGGCAACGACGCCGAGCGCAGACGCAAACTTTGGAGGAGAACCCAAGACCAGGCCGTGAGAAAAGGAACGTCGGGCGTGACGAGAAAAGGCCCCCACACGAAGAGGGGCAGCGAGAGCAACACGAACATCTGGGTGATGCGGAGCGCGCCCTTCTGGGCGACTTCGATCGCGCGTCCCAAGAAAAAGGGCGTCAGCACCGAAGCGAGGAACATAGGCAACGCGCGTAGCGAGAGCTGCGCCACGAACGCCGCCGATTCCCGTGCCATCTCCTCGCCCACCAGACGCTCCACGATCCAACGGCTCGCCGAAATAATCCAGGCGATCGCGGGCGGATGATCGTAGTAACCGAGGCTCGGCGCGAGCGACCAAGTCCAGTAATAGGCTTCGTCGGGATGGATGCCGCCGAAGGCCGCGAGCCACAGC
>DDRA01000148.1:12091-12315 GCA_002343545.1 Bacteriovoracaceae bacterium UBA2428 | reverse complement strand
GAACTCGCCGCCGCCGCGGATATTCGCGAGCACGTAGACGCCGCCTTCTTCGAGCCAAGTCGGCCCTCGGCCCAGTTGGTAGGCGGGCTTCTGCGCGTTCTCGAAACCACCGTAGCCGTAGAGGATCGTGGGATTGCGTCCGTCGAGCTTGAGGTCTTTCTTGTGCACGACGAAGTAAGGGATCTTCGTGCCGTCGCGGCTCGGCGTCCAACGTTGTTCGACCG
>DDRA01000148.1:0-11944 GCA_002343545.1 Bacteriovoracaceae bacterium UBA2428 | reverse complement strand
GGACTCGAAGCGCCGGGGGAGCGAGCGCAGGGCGCGCAGGCAGTCGCCCTCGAGCTTAAAGAGGGTCGTGGGTTCCAGGAAGCTTTCGAACTTCGCGAGTGCGGCCGGCGCGTGACGTTGCACGGCGAGGGCGACGAGGGTCGAGAAGGCGGGCACGGGGATCTCGCGCGGCTTCGTCCAGACGCCGCGTTCGTCCACGTCGAGGCTCCAAAGCCTGGACTGGATGTCTTCGATGCCGGCCACGTACAAACGGTCCCGGCCGGTCGCGATGCCTTCGAGTCCACCGCGCTCGCTCGGCGTCATGACGACCGCGACCCTTTCGACGAGGGCGCGGATATCCCCGCCCTCGCGCTCCAGCGGGATCGCGAAGAGGCTGCCCGCCGTGATTCTCTTCCCGGCGACGGTGAAGTCTTGGCGCGAAAGGAAGAGGGCCTGTTCTCGGTAGAGACCCTGGAACTCGGTTTCGCGCGGAATCTCGACCCGGTACGGGTTCGAGGCGCCGATCCAGAGCTCGGTCTCGTAGAAACCGCGGCGGATGGCCGTCATGACGACGCGGCCGAGCCGCGCCGAAGGGGTCATCGCCATGGGATGGAGGCCCACGTCCGCGACGTCGCACTCCATCACGATCGGAGCATCTTCGATGCGCTGACCGCGCGCGACCATGCGGATCTGACGGGGGTAGCCCGAGTTCGTGAGACTGCCGGGGCCCGTGTCCGTCGCGACGAGCCAATGGTCGCGGTCGAGCCAGATCGCGTTCGTCTTGGCCTCGGGAACGAAGAGGCCCTCGTTGACGAAGCGCTTGGTGGGGAGATCGAACTCGCGCACCGTGACGGCATCCTTGCCCCCGCGCGAGAGGCGGACCCGCGCGCGGTCCATGTCGGGCTCCAGGATCTGGGCGTGCTGAAAGACCCAGTCCTCGCCTTCGTCGGCCGCGAGCTTGTCGACGTCGAGCAGGATCTCCCAATCGGGCGTGCCGCCCTCGAAGCTCTTCCAGGTCGTGCGGCGCCAAAGCCCTTTGCGGTGCGCGGCATCTTGCCAAAGCTCGTAAAGGTGTTCGTGGAAGGGCGAGGCTTCCGGCAGGCGATCATCCGAGAGCAGCGCGGGGCGCAGACGTTCCTTCAAGCGGGCGAAGGTCGGGTTCGAAGTCAGGCGAACCTCGCTGCGGGCGTTGCGTTCGCGCACCCAGTCGAGCGCTTTCTCCCCGCGGACGTCTTCGAGCCAAAGAAAGGGATCTTCGAAATTCGCCATGTTGGCGGAGTTTAGCATCGCCCCCGCGGCGTCAAAAGCTCAACGCCCGCCCGCGGCGATTTGGCCTCAGATTTTTTCGCGCGCCGACCGAAAGGAAAGCATCAGGTTCAAGGAGGACCCCATGTCGGACGCAAAACTTATCCAGCTCGATTCGGCCCGCAAGGACAAGCAGGAATCCATCCGTCGCCAGTACGAGCGCGTCCTCTTCGGTCGTATCCTCGGTTGCTACACGGTCATCGAAAAGCTGGGCCTCAAGTCGGTCGAGGTTTTCGACATCTCCAAGGGCGGCATGAACTTCCGGATGCCCAAGGGCGACGGCGTCTTCGCGATCGGCGAAGAGATGGAGTTCCGCTTCTATTTCTCGAACAACACCTACGTTCCGGCCCGCATCACGGTTCGTCGCGTGAGCGAGAGCTTCGAGAACGGTCTGCTCTTTTGCCAGTACGGCTGCACCTTCGATACGTCGCTCTCGAACTTCGACGCGATCGCCAAGTTCGTCGACTTCATCCAGGCCTACTCGGTCGCCGCGAAAGAAGACAACGGCTCGCTCCCCCGCCTCTTCCTCTAAGGCAGAAAGGCGTCAGGGACTTTTTGGTTCAGCAGCTGCGTCATTTTGACGCGCGCGCTGAACCAAAAAGTGCCTGACGCCTTTCTGCTAAGATTCGTCCATGGACTTTCGTCGCGTGGGTTGGGTGGCCGTCGCCGCGTTCGCGGCTTGGCTTTACTTCTCGCGTTCCCCTCGGCCGTCGCCGACGGAAGTGCCCGCCGCGCGCCCGCTCGCGCTTTCGAAGGCGGTGGTCGCGCCCAATGGACTCAATCGGCCCCAGGAGATCCAGAGCCTCGCCGACGTTCAGGGGCGCCACTGGCGCATTTCCTTTCCGCGCAGCGACGGCGAGGGAAACGTCGTCATCGACCTGCGGCCGAACCCGAAGGCGCGCGCGCGGAGCTTTGCCGAGTTGATGGGGGCCCTGCGCGCGAGCCGCGGGCACCTGCGTCCCTACGTCCTCGACGAGTACGACTGCAAGCACTTCGCGGCCGCGCTCTACGCCGAGCTGCAGGCGCAAGGCTTCGCCGCGCGCTTCGCGGCCATCGCTTGGACGGGCAAGGAGATCGGGCACGCCGTCGTGGCCGTCGAGACCACGGATCAAGGTCGGGTCTTCGTCGATTTCACGCCGGCGGGGCAGGGCGCCGAGAGCCGTCCCCAAAAAGCCCTCGTCTGGGTGGAAGAGGGCGATCCGAGCTGGCGTCTCGATCTGGATCGCCTTCCTTACGGCTTCGAGTTCCGCCGCGACACTTTCGAGCGCTTCGATCGGGGGGCCAAGGAGCTCGAGGGTAACGCGCAAAGCCTCGAAGCCGGCGCCCAGCGCATCGAAGTCGAGCGAGCGGCTTTGGCCGAAGACGCCGAGGCTTTCTCGTCCGAGGCCTCGTCCGGTCAAATGACCCGAGAGGACTTTGAGGCCCGGCGCCAGGCCCTCCTGGCCGCCCAAACCGAACTGAACGAGGAAATCGAGGCCCACAACCGTCAAGTCGAGGGGGCGCGACGCGAGAGCGCCCGAATAGGACCGGTACTTTACGGCGACGAGCCCGTTTCCGAACGGACTTTGCTTCCGCCCGAGTAGGCTCCGGGACAGTTCAGAATTCGTAACTAAAATGACCCTTTAAGGGTTTTCCGCGCTGGACACGTGGCGGTCGGTCGGTCATATCTAGCCGCTCAATGTCATACCCGCTCGAGAAAATCCGTAACGTCGCCATCATTGCCCACGTCGACCATGGGAAGACCACCCTCGTCGATGGCCTCCTCAAACAGGCCGGCACTTTCCGTTCGAACGAACAGGTCGACGAACGAGTCATGGACTCGGGCGACATCGAAAAAGAACGCGGGATCACGATCACGGCCAAGAACACGGCCGTCCTCTACAAAGACTACAAGATCAACATCGTCGACACCCCCGGACACTCGGACTTCGGCGGCGAAGTCGAACGCATTCTCTCCATGGTCGACGGAGCTTGTCTCCTCGTCGACGCCGCGGAAGGTCCGCTTCCGCAGACGCGCTTCGTGCTTCGCAAAGCGATGGAACGCGGTCTCAAGGTCGTCGTGGTCGTGAACAAAGTCGACCGCCAGGACGCGCGCGCCGAAGAAGTCCTGAACGAAGTCTACGATCTTTTCATCGATCTCGGCGCGACGGACGCGCAGATCGAGTTCCCGGTGGTTTTCGCCGTGGCCCGCGAAGGCAAGGCTTTCCGCAAGCTCGAAGACCGCGCGTCCGCGACGACGCTCGAAGCGCTCTTCGAAGAAATCATCCGCTACATCCCGCATCCGCAAGTGAATCCGGAAGGACGCACGCAGATGCTCATCGCCAACCTCGGTTACTCCGAGTACCTGGGCCGCCTCGCGATCGGCCGGATCGCGTCGGGTCGCTTGAAGGTCGGCGAGATGGCCGCCGTCATCGGCGCGAAGGGCGCGGGTCGTCCCTTCAAGGTCCAAGGCCTCTTTACCTACCAAGGTCTTCGCCAGGTCCCGGCCGATGAAGTCTCCTGCGGCGACATCGCCGTCCTCGCGGGCGTCGAAGACGTGATCCTCGGCGACACGATCGCCGCCGTCGCCGATCCGCAGAAGGTCGCCTTGGCCGATCGCTGGGACCCCGCCACGCTCCAGCTACCCCGTCCGAAGATCGACGAGCCCACGATGAGCGTCGAGTGGAGCGTGAACACGTCGCCCCTCGCCGGTCGCGAAGGCGATCACGTCACTTCGCGCAAGGTTCGCGAGCGCCTCGAGAAGGAAATGCTCACGAACGTCGCCCTCCGCTTCCAAGAGACGGATTCGGCCGACCGCTTCATCGTCATGGGTCGCGGCGAGTTCCAGATGGCCATCCTGGCCGAGCAGATGCGTCGCGAAGGTTACGAATTCGCCCTCGGCCAGCCCCGCATTCTCTTCAAGGAAGAGAACGGCGTGCTCATGGAGCCGATGGAACTCGCGATCCTCGACGTGCCGGAGTTCTCGCAAGGCACGATCACGCAGATGTTCCAGATCCGTAAGGGTATGCTGCAGAACATCCAGGCTCGCGGCGCGGGCCGGGTGCGTATCGAAGTCGTCATCCCGACGCGCGGCTTGATCGGTCTGCGCTCGCGCTTCCTCACGGAAACGCGCGGCGAAGGTCTTTTCAACCTGCAGTCCGCTGGTTACGAGCCCCATAAAGGCGACATCGGCAACCGCCTGAACGGCGCCCTCGTCTGCGACCGCGCGGGCGAAGCTCAGGCCTACGCCCTCGAAGATCTCCAGGCCCGCGGCGTGCTCTTCGTGAGCCACCAGATGCCGGTCTACGAAGGCATGGTCATCGGCGAGAACGCCAAGGACGCCGACCTCTGGGTGAACCCCTGCAAGACCAAGCAGCTCACGAACTTCCGTACGACGAACAAGGACGACGCGATCGTCCTGGCGCCGCCGCGCCTCGTCTCGCTCGAACGCGGTATCGAGTGGCTGGCCGAGGACGAGCTCCTCGAAGTCACGCCCAAGAGCCTGCGTATCCGCAAGAAGATCCTCGCGAAGAACATGCAGAAGAAGTGATCTGAGTCCTTCGATTCGGAAAATGGCGAAAGCCCCGGCGCCGCAGAGGCGTCGGGGCTTTCGTGTTTCTGGCGCGAAACGGGCGACCTAGGGGCCGAAGAGCGGCACGTTCGTGCGGGCCCGCGAAGCCGGGCGGGTATCGAACGAAGCGGGGATCTCGTCGTCCTCGACGGGGATCGCCTTCAGGATCGTCACCGGTTCGTCGACCGGCAACGCCGCCGGAATGCCGCCCGTGGGGGCCGTGCTCGTCATCGTGAGGTTCGGCACGAAGGTCTTCGACCCGATCGAATACGAAAAACCTACTGGGAAGGCGCGGGGGTTTTGGTTGCCGGAGCGCATCGAAGTGCTCGCGCCGCCGGGTTGCAGAAACTGGAGCGTTCCGAGGGGTCTTACGTAGTTGACGCCATTCGAATCGAGTCGGACGGCCCCCGTGGCGTTCCACGGGTTAATGGAGACGATCCGACCCCGGTGACGGGTCGGCAGCGCAACGACGTCGCCCACGCAATAGTTCATGAGGCAACCCCGGTTCATGCCGAGGGTATCCATTCCGAAGAGGTAGATCTGGCGGTAATCGCCGAGCTCGACCGCGGCGCGGTTGTTGTAGGGGTTCAGGCCGGCGACCATCCCGGGTTGGCCGTTCGGCGCCGTGACGGAGTCGCCCACGCAAATGTTGCGGGAACACCCTTCCGTCAGGAAGAGGCTGCGGTGCTCGTAGCTGTAGATCGAATAGCCGCCGTCGACCGAAACGAAGGCCTGCTGGCCGGCGCCCAGGCCGGTCACGCGCGCGGTCTCCGCGTTCGGCGTGATGACGATGTCGTTCAGGCAAACCATGCGGTCCTGGCCGCGGACGCAGGCGAGGGCCGGAAGGCCGATGCCGAGGACGCTCAAGACGCTCAGGATCTTCGTTACGGGTTTCATCATCTTCATCCTCTCGTTCGCTCAGTTCGGTAAGGCTCTCGGCCACTCGGTACGATCGTAAAGATCCTGCAGAGTGGGACGGTACGTGGATCGCGGGAACTTGTTGCTTTGGAAGGCATCGCGCGCGCCGGTCGGAAGCTCGTTCATGTACTTCGTCAGCGTTTGGTAGGTCACGCAACGAACTTCGGGAAGCGAGCAGACGGTGCGGGCGAAACGCTTGAGCGCGCGATTGTAGGCGCCTCCGCGGTAGGGCTGAAAGTGGTGGCCGATATGCACGGGCGCTCGGTTGCCGTTGTAGTTGAGCAGGAAGTAATTGTAGTACGCCGTGAGCATGTCCGACGAGTCGGACTCCGCGCGGTTCAGCGCGTCCGGGTACTTCTCGGGGCAACCGCCGCCTTGGCGGTAGCAGAAGTTGTAGTCCATGGCCGGGATCTTCGTGGTGAGCCCCGGCACGGGAATGAAACCGAGGCCGAAGTTCCACGGGCCGGCCTTGCCGTCGACGACGCTCCGGCGCGGCCAAGTCGTGGGTTCCCAGCCTTGGTTCGTGTCCGACGTGTCGTAGGCGAAGCCGAAGCTCATGAGGGTGCGCAGCAGATTCGCGCCGCCCGCGAGGTAGGGCGCGCGGAATCCGAGCATGTCGCGGGGACCGAACTCGAGTCGCGCGCGCTTGCGGGCTTCGCCCTGGAGTCCGTTCACGTCGGCGACGTTGTTGAGGATGCGGTTGTACTGGTCGAACTCGTGGCGCCACATTTCCGTGGTCCACTTGCCGCCGTCGAAGTGGCCGACGGCGTGCGAAGCGATCTCGTTGCCGTCTTTATAGAGCTTGTTGATGCGCGAGATGCGTTCGAGCAACTCGGCCTCGGTGCCACCGAAGTTGATCCGCGAGACGCCCTTGCGGCCGGTCGGTTCGGTGTAGGCGGCGCGGGCGTCGTGCTTGAGCAGGGCGACCCCGCTCAAGAAAAAGGTAAAGCGCAGACGATTGCGGTCGGACGAGTTCATGTCCTGGAGGAACTCGGTGACTTCCTTCCAAGTCTGGTTCTCTTGGCAGTTGTCGAAGGCAAGCAGGACGAATTGGGGGGGGCGGGCGACCGATTGCGCGGGCAGACGCGCGTGATCCGCGTGGTCGATCGGGGCCGAGCCCATGATCGATGCGAGCGCGATAAGTCCTCGTCTCAGAAGCACGCTTAAACCTCCAATGCGCTAGGGCGCCGGGAGCTTGGTTGCAAGGCCAAGACCAAGTCGAGAAATCCGTATAAATTGCCGAAAATTAAGGAAATATACCCGTGCTTCGGGTGTCTAAACCTTGGGCAGGTGAAAGCCGTAGATTGTCTCCTTCGGTCCGTGAGAGCCGTTAAGATCGCGAATCCAGAAGCCGGGCTCCGCGCGGGGTCGGGCCGCTTCCTTGCATCTCCCAAAGGAGAAGTTGGAAGGAGCTGTTGTAGGATGTCGGTGATTTCTCTTTCGGAAAAGCGGCAGGAAAAACTCGAGAAGGACGTCTACGCCCGGTGGGCGAAGTTCTACTCCGAGCAGACCCACGAGGACTTGCTCGAAGCGCTCGTCTACGAGCACGAGAACGGTTTCCCGTTGCGGCGCAGTCCCGCCGCCATCGATCAGCTCCGGCATAAGGCTCTCGTCGACGTGCTCGGCGATCGCGCCCAGACGGATTTTCTTCGCTCCTTCCTGGAGGAAATCCGCGCCGGCGGAGGCTGATCTCCTTCGGAGCCCAAAATGAAAAAGGCGACGCTCCCGGTGAGGGAGCGCCGCCTTTTGGCGTTTCCGTGCGGAGCGCCGCTTAGCCGCGGCCGAAGATCTCGCGCGAGATGATGAGACGCTGGATCTGCGAGGTGCCTTCGTAGATCTGGAAGATCTTCGAGTCGCGGTAGAGCTTCTCGACGGGGTACTCCTCGTTGAAGCCGTAGCCGCCGAAGACCTGCACGGCGTCCGTGCAGACCTTGTTGCACATGTCGCCCGCGAAGGCCTTGGCCATGGCCGCGAACTTCGTGTTGCGGCGTCCTTGGTCGATTTCGAAAGCGCTCTTCCAGACGAGCATGCGAGCTGCTTCGATGTTCATCGCCATGTCGGTGATCATGAACGCGAGGGCTTGGTGCTTGGCGAGCGGCACGCCGAAAGTTTTGCGCTCCTGCGCGTAGCGGATGGCGTGGTTCATCGCCGCCTTCGCGACGCCGACGGCGCCGGCCGCGACGGGCGGGCGCGTGTGGTCGAAGGCGCCCATCGCGATCTTGAAGCCCTGGCCCTCGAGGCCGAGGCGGTTCTTCTCGGGAACCTTCACGTCGGTGAACGTGATGCCGCGCGTGTCGGAGCAGCGCTGGCCCATGTTCTTCTCTTTCTTGCCGACCGTGATGCCGGGAGTGTCGGCCGGGACGAGGAAGCCCGTCATACCCTGCACGCCCTGCGAGGGATCGGTGTAGGCCAGCACGAAGTACCAGTTCGCGACCGAAGCGTTCGTGATCCACATCTTCGAGCCGTTGAGGACGTAGTCGCCGCCCTTCTTCTCGGCGCGGGTCTTGATCCCTTGCACGTCGGATCCGGCGCCCGGCTCCGTCACGCAGTAGGCGGCGAGCAGGGGCTCCTTCGTCATGGGTTCGAGGAAGCGTTTCTTCTGGTCGTCGTTACCCGCCACGAGAAGGGGAGCCTGCGCGAGGCCGTTGGCTTCGATCGCGGTGTACATGCCCGAGCAGAAGGAAGAAAGTTCTTCGGCGATGAGGCAACCGTCGAGCACGCTCAGCCCGAGGCCACCGTATTCCGTCGGGATGTGCGTGTTCATCAAGCCGACTTCGTGGGCCTTGTTGATGACTTCCCGCGGGAACTCGCCCGTATGGTCGTGCTTCTCGACCCGGGGAGCCATTTCTTTTTCGCCGAACTGGCGAGCGAGATCGACGAGGGCTTTCTGTTCTTCCGAAAGTTCGAGGTGAATCATGGCCGCCATTTCATCACGGAAGGGCGGGAGGTGAAAAGACGCGCTAGCGCGAGAACGGCCTAAATAATGACGCGAAGCCCGGGCGCATGAGCTCGCGTTCCTTGATCCAGCGTTGCGTCAGCCAGTCTTGGTGTCCACTCGACTGCGCGCGCAGGACGGCGTCGTTCATCAGGTCCCAGGCCGCCGAGAAAGAACCTTGGTCGGCGGCTTCGAGGGCTTGCCGTCGGATCGCGAAGCCTTCGACGATCGGCGAGTAGGCCCCGCAGTCGCTCGGCGTGCCCAAGGGGCGGCGGCGGATCTCGTTCCAGGCCGCGTAGCCGCCGCCTTCGTCCGTGTGCATGAGGCACTGCTTGAAGGATACCCCGGCGCCGTTGGCCGAAGCGGGGGCGCGCAAGTGAGCTTTCGCTTCGACGACGACGTCGTTCAGGCCCAGCAACGCGTGCCCCAGCTCGTGGGCCAGCACGTACTCGCCGAGGTAGCGCGCTTGGGCCTCGGGCCCTTCGAGGGGCGCGCCGTTGCGCGCGAAATCCTGCGCCTTCGCGAGCATGCGGAAGGTCGAGGCGACGACGAGGCTGGGGTGACCGAGACCCGAGATGAGTCCCGCGCCCGAAAGGTGGCGGAGTTCGAGCGAAGTCGCCTCGGCCGGATCGGCGAAGATCGGCATGTTCGTCACGACGACGTGCAGGGGTTGGTAGGGGGCCCGGGCCCACTCGCGCAGGAGACGCGGGTAGATCCGCTTTTCCCAGCTCTTCAGCAGCATGGGGGAATCCGCGCGAACGGCGTCGGGCGACCAGGGGCCGTCGAGATCCTCGCGCAAAGCGACGGGCACGTCGTCGTCGCGGATTTCGACGCGCTTCAACGGAATGTGGAAGTGATCCTCGAAAGCCTGCACCGCGATCGCGATCGATTCGCGCACGACGCGCGGCTCGGGACGGGGGAACCCTTCGACGAAGTGGGTGTGGAACACGATCGTTCGCGTGGGAACGATGCTCCGAAGCTCGAAGTCTCGCGTGATTCGCGCGGCCCCGAAGTAACTCGCGAAAGCGGCGAGCGCGACGAGCAAGGTTTGCGAAAGGAACTTGGCTTGCCGTCCGCGGGCCCGTCGGGCTTCCTTTCGCTCGGACAAGAGATGGAAAGTCGTCGTCGGGGGAACGCGCCAGAAGGGGACGCCGCAAGAGGGACAGTAGGTCAGGGTGTCGTCGGGCAGGAGTTCCGCGCAGCGCCCGCAACGCGCCGATTCGCCCGTCTCCAGTTCCGAAGCTTGTTTCGAGAAGATCCCCACCCAGATCTTTCGGTGCTTCCATGGGATCTCGTGAGGGGGCGGGGCGCGGGAAATCCGGCGCCCGGCGGCTACTTACAAATCCAAATGCAAAGAGCTTTTGGGGCATCCATGCGACAAATGTTGAATCTCATTCTCAATAACGGGGTGAATTATGCGCCCTGCGCATCCCGGATCAAGATGCGAGCCCCAAGTCGTTTTTGTCACTTTCCTTCCCAAAAAGCAGGACTTAACTCACAACGTGAATCGGAGGAGTCAATTTTATGTCGAATGATTTGTTCTCTTGGGGCCGCCGACCTCGTGGTTGGCTGACCGCGCTCGCATTGAGCGTTCTTGGTGGCGTGTCCACCGTTCAGGCGCAAACGCCCGAAACCCCCGCCGAAGAAGATGCTTTCATCTACTTCCCCGGGGAATCCCTGGCCGTGACTTACGGCGCCCCGCTCTCGATCGACCTTTCGATCGTGGACACGGGCGAAGCCGTTCGTGCGTGGTCGATCACCTACCCTTCGATGCCGGAAGGCCTCTCGCTCGTCGATCTCGGCGCTTCCACGGCGCGGGTCCAAGGGACCGTCCTTTTTACGGATGACTGGTGCTTCGGTGTTCAAGCCGAGCTTGCTTCGGGCAAGACCATCGACTCCCAAGTTTGCCCGATCGCTTCCTACGCGGAAGGCTCCTCGCTTCCGAAGATCCAGACCGAGCGTATCCTGCGCGCCGCTAAGCGTGGCTGGGATTACGCGGAAACGATCCGCTTCCAAGACACCCCGGCCGTCTCCGCTTTCTACTTGAAGGCCGGCGACCTTCCTCCGGGAACGAAGTTCGTCTCGCAGGTCGGCCGTTATGGCGTCGCCGGCGTGCCGACGCTTCTGGGCGACTTCTTCTTCTCGGTCGCGATCAAGCTGAACACGGCTCAGATCATCCAGAAGCAGTTCCAGCTTTCGGTGATCGACGGCGGCGTGCCCCCGACGCCCCCGACGGTTCCGACTTTGCCTCCCCCGACCCCTGGCGACGACGGTGATTCCTACCGGACCTGCCGCCCGGGTTACTACTTCGATTGGAACGTGGGAACCTGCCGCCGCGCCGACGGTTACACCGAGTGCGGTCCCGGTACCTACTACGATCCCGTGCAGGACCGCTGCGAAGCTTACGGCTGGTCGCCGCCTTCGTGGACGAGCTGCCACGCTTGGGAAGTTTGGGATCCGTTCCTCGATCGTTGCATCGACCGTTACGTTCCCTTCTGCCCGATTGGCTGGGACTACAACTCGTTCCAAGGACGTTGCGTGCGCGACGTCTTCTGGTCGAGCTGCCCGATCGGTTCGCGTTGGTCGTACTTCCACGGTTCTTGCGTGTGGGTAAACGTGCCGGTGAACTGCGGTATCGGTTACCGCAACAACGGCCGCGGCTCTTGCGTGCCCTACGACTACTGCCGTCGCGACGAAGTTTACTACCCGACCTTGGGTCGTTGCTTGGACCGCAACGATTGGCGTCGTGAAAACGACCGTCGTTGGGACCGCGAGCACCAAGAACGTCGTGAGCGCGAAGAGCGTTTGCGTCGCGAACAAGCCGAGCGTGAACGCCGCGAGCGCGAGCAACAAGCTCGTTGCGAAGGCCGTTTTGCCGACAGCGATCGCTGCCGCGACCGTAACCGTCCGGATCGCCCGACGCGTCCTGGCCAACCCGGCCGCCCGGGTCAGCCTGGCCGTCCTGGCCAACCGGGTCGTCCGGATCGTCCGGGTCAACCCGATCGTCCGACCCGTCCTGATCGCCCCGGTCAGCCCGATCGTCCGACCCGTCCTGATCGCCCCGGTCAGCCCGATCGCCCTGGTCAACCGGACCGTCCGACGCAACCGGATCGTCCCACGCGTCCGGACCGCCCGACGCGTCCTGACCGTCCGACACAGCCGGATCGTCCCACGCAACCGGATCGTCCGACGCGTCCTGACCGTCCGACGCAGCCGGATCGTCCCACGCAACCGGACCGCCCGACGCAGCCGGATCG
>DDRA01000038.1:21802-24148 GCA_002343545.1 Bacteriovoracaceae bacterium UBA2428 | reverse complement strand
CGTCGAGGAAGAGGGTGCCGCCTTCGGCTTCCTCGAAGAGACCCTTCTTGCGATCCGTCGCGCCGGTGAAGGCGCCGCGCGCGTGACCGAAAAGCTCCGACTCGAGGAGATTCTCGGGCAGCGCCGCGCAGTTGATCGCGACGAACGGTTTGTCCTTGCGGGGGCTCAGGTCGTGCAGAAGCTTGGCGACGATTTCCTTACCCGTGCCGCTTTCGCCCGTGATGAGCACCGTCGCGAAGCTCGGCGCGACCTTCTCGACGAAGCCGAAAATTTGTTTCATCGCTTCGCTGCGACCGATCACGCCCGCGAAGCCGTCCTTCGGACGAAGCGCGCGACGGAGTTCTTCGTTCTCGCGCTGGATGCGACGCACGCGGAAAGCGCGGTTGATCGAAAGCTCCAAGGCTTCCGTGTCGAGGGGCTTCACGACGTAGTCGAAAGCCCCACGGCGGATCGCGTCGACCGCGCTCTCGACGGATTGGTAGGCCGTCATGATGACGATCGGAACGTCCGGGCGCAGCTTCTTGATCTCGTCGATGAAATCCAAACCGCTGAGCTCGGGAAGGCGCAGATCGCTCAGCACGAGATCGATCTCGATGGTCGGCGAGCTACGCAGAAACTCCCTTGCCTCAGAAGCCGAGCGGCAAGGGGTGACGCGGTAGTCTTTGCCGCGGAAATGCGACGACAGGAGATCCAGCAAGTCCTGGTCGTCGTCGACGAGCAGAAGGTGGGGAGCGTTGAATTGAGTCATGTTCGTTACGCCTTTCTTGGTTTCGCAGGGCTCAGGAGTGTGGCACCGCGCCTCGAAATTGGGGCACTTTGCCGGCTTCCCTCCTGGGGCCCGTACTTCTTCCAACGGGTTAGATGTTGGCAGGGTCTTTGCGACTCGTCCCGTGAAGAAGTCGTAACAACGACAACCCTAGGAGGGGAATATGTATGGCGCGAATGTCAAAAATGGACCTAAAAATCAATCCTTTAGATCTTTGGAACGAGCCGTCTTCTATTTACGCGAAGCCGTCTCGGAAGAAGGGGTCCGAGGACGCTGCCGATAAGAAACGGCGCGATAAAAAACGGTCGGACGGGCGTCCGGATCAAGGCAAGGACGTCGAAGAAGTCTCGTCCGCGATTCTTTCCCAAGAGATCGCCCAAGGCTAACCCACACGACTTGACGCGACTTGAATCGACTTGTCGACCTCGCTAATCACGGTAGGAGCTTGTGAAGTTGAGGTTCTGGAATACTTTTGTCGTCAAACATCGATCCGCGACGGCGGTGGTCGTCTTTTCGACCATCGCCCTTTCGGCGGCCGTGCTTTGGGGCGTTCACACGAACCTCGACCGCATCTCGGACCAGAGGCTCCGTAGCCAAGCTCAGCGCATTCGCACCCAGGTTTCGGATCGACTGGATTCTTATCTGAACGCGCTGGCGGCCGTGCGAGGCCTGCTCATCGTCGACGAGCACATCATGCCGTCCGAGTTCAAGATCTTCGTCTCGGGCATCGAGGCCGATCGCCAGCGCCCGGCGGGTATCCGCGTCGGTTACGCCGAAGCCTTCGAGGCCGCCCGTCTCTCGGAGGTCGAGAAGCGGATGAAGGAGTCGGGCCTGCGCGACTTTCGCGTTTGGCCCGCGCGTCAGGCGGCGTTGAGGAGCTCCATTCTCTTCCTCGAGCCCACGGGAGCTTCCCGCGATCGCGTCGCCGGCTTCGACATGATGAGCGAAGACACGCGTCGTCGCGCCATGGAGAACGCCATGATGAGCGGCCTGCCGACTTTGTCGGAACCCGTCTCGTTGACCGCGCAAGATCTTGCCGGCGACGAGGGACAGGTCGGCTTCCTCGTCTACCTGCCCTTCTACGGCCAACGTCGCGCAATCCCGATGACGACGGAAGAACGTCGGCGTTTCATTCGCGGCTTCGTCTACGCGCCGATCCGGGCGAAGGCCTTCTTCGACGGAATCTTCGGCGCCCCCGACGCGGAACACGAGTCGGTAAACTTCCGCATCGAGTTCGACGGCGTCGAGAACGACGGAACTTCGCTCACGCTTTACCGTCGCTTCGAAGATAACGAGGCGGCTTCCGCCGCGCCCTCGGACCAGAGCCGACAAGTTTTGTCCGTGCTGAACGGGCGCTGGATCGTTTCGGTGTGGCCCACCAAGGGCGGGCTGCTGGATCCCTCCGAAAAGTCGCTCTACTGGGTCGCCTACGGCGTCATCGCCGCGCTCGCTTCGATCGTGTTCTTCATCATCCGCAAGACGCAGCTCTTCCTGGTCGAGCAGGAGGCCATGAAGCGGCACCTGCAGGAAGCTTCGCACGCCAAGAGTTATTTCCTGGCCAACATGAGCCACGAGATCCG
>DDRA01000038.1:9345-21711 GCA_002343545.1 Bacteriovoracaceae bacterium UBA2428 | reverse complement strand
CCAACATGAGCCACGAGATCCGGACCCCGCTGGGAGCCATCGTCGGCTTCTCGGACGCGCTCGGACGCGAGTCCCTGACGGTCCGTCAGAAGCAGGAGTTCGCCTGGAGCATTCGCCGTAACGCCGACATCCTCGCGCGGGTCGTGGACGACGTGCTCGATCTTTCCAAGATCGAAGCCGGCAAGTTGTACCTGGAGAAATCCGACGTTTCGCTGCCTTCGCTGCTGGCCGATTTGAAGTCGGTCATGGAAATGCAGACGAAGTCCAAAGTGGGAGTCTACTTCCACGTCGAGAGCCGTGGCACGATCCCCGAGTTCGTCCGAACGGACGAGGTGCGTCTCAAGCAGATCCTGATGAACCTCGTCGGCAACGGCCTCAAGTTCACCGAGAAGGGGCGCGTGGGTCTCGTCGTCAAAGCCAACAAGGCAGGCCCGAACGAAAGCGGCCCCGGAACCCTGCGTTTCTCGGTGGAAGACACGGGCGTCGGCATCTCTTCCGAGGCTCAGAAGAATCTTTTCGGGGTCTTCGCCCAAGGCGATGCCTCGACGACCCGTCGCTTCGGCGGCACGGGCTTGGGCCTCGCCCTCTCGCGCCAGCTCGCCCGCCTCTTGGGTGGCGACGTCGTCTTGGCCGCGAGCCGACCGGGGGCGGGATCCACCTTCGAGGTCAGTCTGCCACTCGACGTCCCCGAGGACAGCCGTTGGTTGGGATCGTGGCTGGAACGCCGCGAGGAGCCGCAAGCGACTCCGCCCCGCGCCGACGAGCAAGGGCTGCTCCGCGGAATGCGCATCCTGCTGGTCGAGGACTCGGTCGACAACCAAGAGATCTTCCGCTTCTTTCTGGAATCGGGCGGAGCGGATGTCGACATCGTCGACAACGGGCTCGATGCCGTTAGCCACGCCGGTCGTACCCGCTACGATCTCGTGCTCATGGACATCCAGATCCCCGGCATCGACGGCAAGGAGGCCACCCGCCGCATCCGTTCGCAAGGATTCCGCGGGCCCGTCGTGGCGCTGACCGCCCACGCCATGACCGAGGAGTGCGCGAGTTGCCTCGCGGCGGGCTGCAACGGCCAAATCACCAAGCCCGTGACGGGCGACCAACTCATCCAAGAAAGTTTCGATTACATCCGCACTTCGCCAGGAGGTTTGCATGAAGTTCGAGATCGGGCCGGACGCGCGTAAGCGCTACGTCGACCGCCGCAAGCAAGACATCGTTTCGCTCCGCAACGCCCAGAAGTCCCGCGACTACGAAACCATCCGTGGTCTGGCGCATCAGCTCAAGGGGAACGGCGTGACCTTCGGCTTTCCCGAAGTCACGGATCACGCTCGGGTCATGGAGACCGCCGCCATCGCGTCGGACACGAAAGGCGTCGACAAAGAGATCGACTGGTTCGACGCCTGGCTCAAGAGCCTGCCTTAGTCAGTGCCCGGGTTGGGCCTTGAGGCCCTCGAAGGCGACGTCGACGCGGGCGGCACGTCCGGCCAGCACGGCCGCGCGGTACTTGCCCAGGTACATCGTACCCTTGGCGCAAAGGACCTTGGCCGTTCCGCGCACGAGCGGAGTGGTGAGGAAACGGCGATCCCAATCCGCGCCCAAAGCCCAAACCGCGACCGTCACGTCTTGCTTTGTTTCGCAGGGCTTGAGCGCGAGAAGCGCTTTCTCGAGCGAGACGGGGCCGGCGTGGTCGACGATAAAGGTCCCGAAGGTCTTTTTGCCGAGCGCTTCGCGCTGGATGATCTTAAGCGAGGGCATCGTCGGATAGATCGACTCCGTCGCCTTGTCCTTGGCGAACTCGAGGGCGCGGATCTGCGTCGCGAGGCGCTTGCCGTGGGGCAGCGTCCGGGAAGGTCCGATCAAGACTTCCAAACCTTCCACGAGCACGGCGTAGGATTCGCGCACGTCGAAGCGCGGTTTCTCTTCGGCCCAGATGTTATTGCGGCAGATGAAAATCTTGTCGCGCGAGAGATCCGCGAAGACGATCTGGGCGCCCAGGCAGCGGTTCTCGAATTGGAAGGTAGCCGCGCCGCGGGTTTCGATGGCCTCTTTGAGCCGACCTTCGTACTCCTTGCGCTCGCCGATGCAACCCGGCAGGTCCGTGCACAGGGCGAGAAGTCGCGGGAGTCGCTCCCAAGCTTCGATGAGCTGAGCTTCGGCTTGACCGTAGGTGGCGGGCGCTTCGCTCGGAGCCGCGAAGGCGGATCCGAAGGAAAAGAGGGTGCTGAGTATTACGCTGCGCATAACGTCGGTGCTAGTCAGGCCACCGGACCCCTCACAAGCGAAATTCGATCTTCTCCCAAATCTCGCGGCGGAGAGATGAATTGTGTGAAAAAAATGATTTATATCAATTATTTAGCCTGCGAAAACGGGATTGGTCGTGCTGGCCGAAGTTCTCGAAGATCCGAGTCAGGAAGTAGCGTCCCCAAACGACGGCGCCCGCGATGAAGGCCGCCGAGGCGTAGGCCAGGTGTTTCTCGTAGCCGTTCGGTACGAAGACGGCTGCCGCTCGCGTGGCCGCCGCCAACGAGAAAAAGCAAAGCGCGTATTTAATGTGAGCGTTCTTCAACTCGGCCGTGAGGTCGTAGTTTCCGTGCGAGAGAATGACCCGAGAGGCGACCATGAGGGTCAGCACGGCGAAGCCACCGACGTAGAGAACGTGGAGCGATTCGAGCCGGTACTCGGGAAAGACGGCAAGGCCCCAGAGCCCGCCGAGCATCATCCAAGCCGCCAAGCGGATCCCGGAGCCGAGGATCGATTTTCTTGCGGCCTTCGTGAAGATGTTCCACCCGAAGAGGACCACGAAGCTCGCGACGAACGCGCGCGCGTAAGCCGCCTGGGCGGCCACTCCCAACTCCACGGCGACGAGCGACAGCGTGAGCGTGAGGCCGATCAGGAAAAAAGCCGTGCGACCGCGTATCCGCGGGGCCACGGGATAATCCAAGATCTTCGGCACGAGAAAAACCCCGATGCCGAGCGCGAGGCAGAGCATGAAGTTTTGGTAGAAAAGCGCTTCGCCGAGGGATCCTTGTTCGGTGAAAGTCAGCAAAGATCCCGCGAAGAGAGAGAACCATCCCCAGAAAAGCATCGGAAAAAAATCGGGCAGGGCGGCGCCAGCCCGTTTTATCCGTCGCCACCCGAAGACGAAAAGAAGGGCGGCAACGAGCGTCGTCCCCGCGAAGAAAGACCTTTCCGTGGGATCGTAGACGCCGACGAGCGCGATCCAGCCCATGAGGAGCGAAAAGCCGAGGAACTCGTAGCGATGCGTGAAGGAAGTGCGGGTGAGGCGCGGGAGCGCCGTCAGCAGGAAACCTACCGCGTAGCTTAGCAGGAAGACGCCCATCATGAGATGCGCGTGCAGGCGGCCGGGGTAGGGGTGGCCCGGAACGAGCGGGTGCGTGATCCAGACGCCCGCTCCGACGAGCGCGGCGAAGTAGCCGACGAAAAAAAAGGGGCGGTAGGGGTTTGCGAGATTCCTGGACATAGCCCTAACGACTCGCTTCTTTCTCGGGCTTGAGCGGAAACTCGCACGGGCGACGGCGGATCGGGCTCGGATCCTTGATCAAATCCGCGAGGCTCGTCGTCGCGAAGGCGGCTTCGACGGCGGCGAAGGCCTCGTCGAGCTTGCGATGGAGCGGGCAGAGCTTCGTGCCGTGGGCCTCGAGCCCGAGCGGACAAACGTGGATGCGGCGGATCGCTTCGACGACGTTGACGACGTCGAGCACGCGGATGGCGCCGGGGTCCTTCGCGATCGAGAAGCCGCCGCCCAAGCCTCGTTGGCTACGCACGAGGCCTTCCCGCGCGAGGCCCTGCAGGACTTTCGAGAGATACTCGGCGGGGACCTTGGTGATCTTCGCGAGCTCTTGGCGCTTCCATTGGCGTTCGGGGTCGCTGCCGATCACCGTTGCGGCGCGGAGAGCGTACTCGACCGTTTGGGAAAACATGCGGAAATCCTAACACGGACGCTTAAAACTGGACATATAGATCCAGTTTTAGTGGAATACGCGCGTGAATCCGGAATTCAAGTTTTCCGGCGTCGACGAAGGCGCCATTCGTCAACTCGTCGAGGTCTTTTACGGCAAGATCAAACGGGACCCGGGGTTGGGGCCGATCTTCGAGGCGGCCGTGTCGCGCTCACCGGGCGGGTGGGCGCCGCATCTGCAGACGATGACCTCGTTCTGGTCGAGCGTCGTGCTGGGCGCGGGAAGCTACCGCGGCAACCCGATGAAGGCCCACTTCCGTCTCCCGCATTTCGAGCTCGCCCTTTTTGAGCGATGGCTCTCGCTTTTCTCGGAGACCGCCCACGAACTCTTCGAACCGAACGCGGCGGCGATCTTCGTTAACCGCAGTCGCGTGATGGCCGCGAAGCTCCGTGAGGGACTCGAGATGCATCGAGCCGGAAAGCTTCCGGAGTAGGCCGCTTAGATCGCGACGCCGAGGATGCTCGCGCAGCTCGTCGTCGACGGCGCTTGGGTCGCGAGCCTCTCGAAGAATTTTTTCCAGCCGGGTGAGCTCGTCATGTAGTACTTCGAGAAGACGACGATCTGATCGGTCATCATCGTCTTCTGCAAATCGGCCAAGGGCACGCCCGTTCGCTGGGAGTAGGTGCCTTCCCAGGCACGGAAAAACGCTTCGGCCCAATCCCGGTAGTCCTTTCGTTCCATCCACGGCGGGTACTTCGTTCCGTGCAAGAGTTTGTACGCCACGCTCACGAACTCCTTGCGGATGCTCGATTCGGGCCAGCCGCTCAAGAAGGCGAGCTGGCCCCGCGCTTCGAACCAAGGGCGCAAGAGTTCGTAGTCGCCCAAGTCCCGCAAGACGATTCGACCCGTTGGCTTGAGGCTTTCGTCGAGCTCGATGAGGAAGTTTTGGGAGTGGAGCGAATCGGGGCTGACGCCGAGTCGCGCGGCGATTTCGGCGAGCGCGCGACCGAGCGCCTCGCTGTAGTGGATCTTCCAGTATTCCGAGGGTCCCATTCCTCCGCCGTGCCGTTTGGCGATTTCGGCGCCGACTTTCTCGTGGAGCGCGGCGAATCCCGGCAGGAAGTAGCGACCCTTGCGACGCTCCAGCCCGCCGAGACGACGGATGAGCATCGCTTGATCGATCTCGAGCAATCCGAAGGCGGCGGGTTCGTCCATGATGATGACGTTCGACGCGACGTCGGGCGCGACGGCGTGAAAATGATCGGCCATGCGCCGAACCTGACGGGCATCTTCGTAGGTCTGGTTCTTGTTGGGCACGCCGCGCCCGTCCGTCGTCCAAATCCCGCCCGTACGGTCCGTGGAGACTTTCACGGAGAACTCCGCGCCGGAAACGGGATCCTCAATGATGTAGCTGCGCGAGGCGGTCGCGTAGCCGTGGAAGTAGGTCTTGCGCTCCGCGGAGAGCCCTTTCGCTTCGAGCAGGGCTTTGACTTTTGGATGCCAGTATCCGTCTTCCGGGTTGATGATCCATCGGATGTAGCGTTGGCCCTCGCGTTCGAAGATCAGGGCGCTTCGGATCTCGGCCGGAAAGCGTTCGGCGACGTCTTGCTCGACGATCGAGAGCGGGATTTCGTAGTGCTCGATGGCTTGCCTTTTTCCCGAACGCGGCGCGATGGCGTTGGCCTGCGTTTCGTACTCGACGAGCCGAGCGACGCCGGGCGAAAGGTCCGCGCGGGCCGAGCGCGGGGACACGAAGGCCAGGAGGCCGGCAAAGAGAGTTCCGAGCCAGGAACGGGCGGAGAGTCGCACGACTCCTTATCGGCACTTTCCACGGACTTCCAAAGCCCCGGAAGAACGGGGGCTCGGAAAAGGGCGTCCGCGCTTTTTTGCGGTTCCGGTGCCTTGGAACGCCTATCCCATGTGACAATAAGTTGCGTGGGAAAGCGTATGCCCCCGAACGACGATGACAAGCTGGCGTCCCTGGCCGGTCGCGTGAGTCGCCTTGCCGAAGGGGCCGCCTCCTCGCCGGCTTTCGCGGCAAAAATGAATCGATGGAGATCGAACGCGGCCCTGCTCGTGTCGGTTGTTCTTTTGGCGCTCGCCTACCAAACGGGCGCCAAGCCCCTTCGACTTCTGCGAGGGGGAGTCGTGGGGAACGGCGTCGTGGTTGATCACCGTTTGCTCGGCCGTGGAGAGACGAGCGGTTTCGCGAACAAGCAGCGCCGACCCGCTTGGTATAGCGTCGTCCGCTTCGAATACGCGGGAACGAGCTACGAGTTGGTGTCTCGGCGCGCCAGCCCTTACGCCGCGACGAGCCCCAAGCCGCCCGTCGGCGACGCGGTCTCGGTTCTCTTCGATCCGAAAGATCCGAGCGTCGCGCTTCTCGAGGACGAGCGCCATGGTCCGTTGCCGACGATCTACCTGCCTTGGGGTTTTTTCGCGCTCTTCGGCGGGTTCTTGCTGCTCGTTTCGCTACCCGCCCGCTTCCGAAGGTCCTAGACCTCAGTCGCGGGCCAGGATTTCCAGCTCGCCCGCAAAGACGGTCGTGGCCGCGCCGCTGAGCTCGACGCGCTCGATATCTCCGGGCGGACCGATGACTTCGACTTGGGCCTCGCCGGGACGCTTCATCCAATGACCCTGTTGGGCGACGAAGCGGGGTTTCGCGAGGAGCCCGTGCTTCCACAGATAGGCGGCCATGCACCCCGTCGAAGAACCCGTAAAGGGATCTTCGAGCCCGCCGGGCGGCAGGGCCACGCTCCGGGCGAAGGTCGTGCCCCCTTCGGTCGCGCCCCGAAGCACGAAATGATGCGGATAAAAGAAGTCGCCGCTCGTTTTGAACTCGGCGTAGCGCGCGGGATCCGGATAGTGGACGCGCTTGAGCGCCTCGTGAGTTTTGAGCGCGACCATCAAGATCGGCGTTCCCGTGCTCACGGTTTGCGGCGAGACGTCGTCGAGCAAGTCGTCGACGCGCAGGCCGAAGATTCCGGCGACTTCGGCGCGATCGTAGCGGCGCAAGAAGCGGGGCTTGAGTTGCGACATCGTGACTTCGGAGCCGCTTCCCGAGACCCGCACGCGCAAGGGGATGACGCCCGCGGGCAACCCGAGTCGCGCCGTCGCGAGCTTGTCCACGAAGGAAAGCCGGCCGGACCGCGCGAGCGCGTGGGCCACCGCGATCGTCGGGTGGCCAGCGAAGGGCAGCTCTTCCTCGGGCGTGAAGTAGCGGGCCTCGAAGTCCGCACGCTTTGATCGCGAAACGAAAGCCGTTTCGGAAAGATTGATCTCGCGCGCGAGTCGTTGCATCTGCGAGGCACTCAGTCCATCGGCCTCCAAGAAAACCGCGCAAGGATTTCCGCCGTAAGCGACCGAAGTGAAAGCGTCGATCCAAAAGAAGGGGTGCGGCATGCGGAGTATTCTAGGGGCAGGGTGCCCCGATCGCGAGATTCCGGTGTCTGCGTCGGCATATTTCTTCGCGGAAACTCGACACGGCCTGATCCGGCCTACGGCAAGCCCCTCACGCTTTGCGGGCGGAAGGGGCTCGACGACGCAAACCGATTAAGGGCTGATTTCGGCGCGCTGAACGTAGTTATAGAGACGGGCACCCGAGGAGTTGTTGTATCCGCCCATGTAGTACATGGCCGCGCGGGTGAGCAAACTCACTCCGTTCTCGACGCCCGCCGCGAGCGTCACCCCCGGAGCGGAAGTGAAGTTGGTCGTGATCTTTCCGCCCACGAGCGTCGTCGAATACACCGAAGTCAGGAACCCGGAGTCCCAGCCGGCGAAGACGTACACGTCGTCCTGAAGCCCGGCGACGATGATGCGGTTCCGCTCTTGCCCGATCGTGGGAGAAATCAGCGTGAAGTCGCCGAGCGTGCCGTCGGCGTTGATCTCCACTTCTTCGATGCTGTTGAGCGACGCGTGGCCCGCGGTGGCGGCGCCGCCCACGATGTAGGCCGTATCGCCGATCACGGTGACGTCGTGCGTGTAGCGCGGGACGACCATGCCGTTGCTGACGACCGATCCCGGCGTAACGACGGTACGGGTGAGCGTCGTGAAAGTTCCCGAAATCTCGCCGCCGCTGATGGGCGCGCGGTCGATGGTGCTTCCTTGCGAAGTACCTCCGATCGCGTAGACGTAGTTGTTGGTTTTCAGCAGCGCGAAGTTCGTCCGGTTCACGACGAGGGTCTTGCCCGCCACGACGCTGAAGTTGCCCGCGAGCTCGTTGTTAACGATCGGCGCGCGCTCGATCGAAGTGTGGAGCGTGCCGCCGCCCACGCTGTCGGTCAGGAAGCTATTGGAGTAGCCGCCGATGAGGTAAGCCCAATCGCCGATTCGCACGGCCCGCATAGCCCGTCGGGCCGCATCGGTGACGTAGGGCGAAACGCTGAAGCTTCCGAGGTTGCCGGTCGCGTCGATCGTCGAAACCAGGATTTGGGTGGTGGTGGTCGGGTTCGAAGAACCGTCCGGATCGGCTTTGACACCCCCGAAGACGTAAACCTTGTTGCCGATCTGCAGGCTCGCCGAATGGGCCACCGGCGAGGGCAGCGTGCCGACGACCTGGGCGAAGCTATTGAGCTTTCCGGTCGGGCGCTCGCCCTCGGCGAGGGGCTGATCCGGCGTCGCGGCCGTCTCCCCGGAGTCGGTGTCGCCCGGCGTGTCCGAGTTGCCCTCGGGGTTCGTGGTTTCGGGAGAGTTGGCGCCAAACACGAGCGGATGTCCGCAGGCCCCCAGGACCGTCAGGAGACTCAGCAGGGCGAATACGTTGAAAGTTCTCATGGTCTTCTTCTCTCTTTCTGCTTTTTACGGAAGAACTTCGATTTCGACGCGACGATTTTTGGCGCGACCTTCGGGCGTGGCGTTGTCGCTCAGGGGATTCTCGGCCCCGCGTCCCAGCGATTCGAGGCGCGCTTGGTCGACGCCACGTTCGGTGAGCGCCGCGGCCACGGCCGCCGCGCGTTTTTCGGAGAGCGCCTGGTTCCGGCTGGCCTTGCCGACGTTGTCGGTGTACCCGACGATCCGCACGCGAACTTGCGCGTTCTCCTCGAGGAGCTTGGCCATCTCGTCGAGGGCCGGGCCGGAGCCGGCGGTCAGCTTGGTGCCGCCGGTCTCGAACGCGATGTTATTCATTTTCTCGGCGAGCGTGGCTTTGACCGTTTCGGGCGGGATCGGGGCGGGCTCCTCGGCCACGACGACCGGCGCCGGCTCGGGTTCGGCCTTCGGAGCTTCGTCGGCGAAGAAGGGCACGAAGCGGATGCCGAGGATGTACTGCTTCGTGGAGTGGGGCGCGTTGAACATCTGCTGGTAGCCCATGTAGACGGAATCGAGCATCTTCAACCAACGGTTCGCTTCGAAGTGAAAGCGATAATGCACGTTCGCGTTGAGGACGCCGAAGACGCCGCCTTCCTTGACGGCCCAGTGCTCGATGCCCAAAAGAAGTTCGGGCACCCAGCGGTCCTTGCCGGCAAAGAAGCCCGGCGCGATATTGTGGAAGGAAACGCCCGCCTGCGCGCGGGACGCGAAGAAGTAGCCTTTGTTGGAGTTCATGACCGTGCCGCCCAGGATGCCTTCGATATGGAGCATCGGCAGGAGCCGGTACTTCGGGTTCCAGTGCGGCAGGGTCGAAAGGTTCAGGCCGCTGAAGGTCGACTGGCGCGTGAAGCCTTCGGATATCCCGAAGGTCTTCCAGGAAAACTTTCCGGCCGATTCCGGGGTTGCCTCGGCCCTGGCCACGGGGCCGCCGGCCAGCAGGCCGGCTAGGGCGATGAACATTCGAGTTAAATTATTGTTGTTTATTGCGCGAACCATGAACGTGCCTCCATTTGAAAACGGGAATCCAAATGAAGATGCTATCGGACGTCTCGACGAGCGAGAGTCCCCCTTTTGGGTTAGTCTGGCAGGACTTCTTCTCTCGACCCGTCAAACAACATGCAGGTGAAGGCGTTCGAACATCGCACGATTCGCGGAGCTAGCGCATCTGATCCGTTGAACGGGGGAGTTCGCAGGGAGCATCCAAGAGTAAATTTAGAAGTCTAAAATGGTCGGCGAGGCGGGATTTGAACGGGGGCGCCTAGCCCCACGACCTTCTGCTCCCAAAGCAGATGCTCCTGGCTAAACTTGGGAGCCTCAGCTTCTTTATCTTTTCTCTGCATGTTGCGGAAATAAATGGTCGGCGAGGCGGGATTCGAACCCACGACCCTCTGCTCCCAAAGCAGTGGGTTAGCACTAAAAGTGCGGCTAAGTTCAACTGATTCGGAAAGCCGCTCCACAGAAATTCCACAGGATGCTCCCGACGTAGTCTCAAGATTTTATGGGCAATTTCCGAATTGAGACAAGGAGTAGGGAACGCCGTTGCTTAATTAAGCAGTTGATTTAATAAGGATATTTTTCTCATGGGTCAGTGGTGAATTACTGGTATAGTACTGGTATAAGTCAGGTTACTTGGGGGGTAGAAAGGCTTAGGCATGACTAATTTAATTCAGGCCTCGCTAGTTCCCCACCCATTGAACCTCATATCCAATTCTGGAGATGTAGATATCGAAGCTACTCGTGAGTTTCTTGAAATTTCACGTCAAGAACTAGCAACGGCTTTTGGATTTACGGCCGATCAACTTCGCCCGGAGCGGATGTCCGATAAAGTTAGGGAGCGAATTAAAGAGTTGGCTACTGCTTTGGAGTTAGCGGCAGTTGCCTTGAATGGGGATCGTCAGAAGACCCTCTATTGGTTGAAAACGCCTAACCCTAATTTCGGTGGAGCATCGCCACGAGCCCTGATTCTTAAGGGCCGAGCTCATAAGGTTATGCAATTTATCTTTAGTGCGAGCACGGCGTACCCTAAAGAGGCTTGAGCGTGACTTTTCCCTTCGGCTGGAAGTGGTTACTGTCGGGTCCGGCTGAAGATCGTGTCCATTCGGGCCTCGTAAATTTAGAAAAACTAAATAGGCAGCAGTGTGAAGTGTGGGGCGAGCTTCAGCGCTATTTAGCTGACGAGAGAGAAAAGAAGATCGTTCATCTAACTGATGCACTCTGGAACAGTTGCATCCCGGTCTTCGATTTGTCATTGGGATCTCGGATCGTGGATACGGACTACGGAGATCACCCTTTATGCTCGGTTGGTAGTATCAAAAAACCTCCGGGCGGTAGGTTCAACTTCGGACCAATCTCGTCTTTCTACTCAGAGTTTCAATCTCTCTACATCGCTTCTGACTATGAAACGGCGTTCAATGAAAAGTTTCCGCTCGGTAGTCCGGGGTGTGCTTTGACTCCGGAAGAATTAGCGTTGGCGCGTCCGGGATCGTTTACTCATCACAGAGTGAACTGCAGTCTCCGGAATGTTTTAGATCTGAGAACATCTGACTCGCTAAAACTATTTGCGGCCCAAATTTCGTCGATCCAAATTCCTGATCATATTGTTACTAAGGGCCTCGAATTGGGTTTGGGAAGAATCTATGCGGTCAGCGATGCGGATAGTCTTCGAGAGAATCTTCTCGATCCGAATTTCCGCCAGTGGGCATTTACTTTGGATCAGCCGTCTAATTCGCAATGGTTTGGTCACTATACAAGGAAGGCCGGTATTGAGGCGGTGCTATTCCCGTCTGTAAGATCAGACACTGGGTACAATCTCGCTATCTATCCGGAGAATCTTGGCCCCGCTTCCAAGGTTGGACTAGCTGACCCGGCACCTTACCTAGAGTCGCCTTACCACGTGCTTCAACAGTCGAATCATTCTCTTTTTCTTCGGACACGAGAACAGATGTCTTTAGCGCCCTATAATTAGTGTTCGGACAAAATTGTTTTGTTTAATTGTTGGCTGATTTTGTCGCTCAAAGCATCAATCGTCTCTTCGAGACGATGATAGAAGCCAGAGGACCCTTGGTTCGCATGAATTCGTAAATTCGAAAGAGCTGAGATTAGTTTTCCGTACTGAATCACTAATTCGGTATCCGAGATCTCGATAAACTTGGGTAGCAAATCTTTAGATAAGGCAATCAGCCCATCGAGATCGCGCTGATAAATCGAAGTGCTATTGCGGCTAACCACCGACGCCGTTCGCATGTCGCGGACCTGACTGATGATGAGCAATCCGGTCCGAGCTGCATCTCGTTGTTTCTCCCTAATACGTTCATCTTCTTGCCATTTCACTAAGCCATAGGAAGCCACAACCGCAAAAGCAGAGCCCAAAAATCCTGAAAGAAGGTTATCAAAATTCATTTGCTACATCTTACAGGTAGGCGGTTCGCGCCCGCCATGAACTAAATTGCAGTTGTGCGCGATAGAATGGGCCTGAGCATTCGTCGAAGAAGCTCCACACATTTTCCACAGGTAACTCCTACGGAAACGCACGCAATTCGTTGATTTCCACCAAATGCGAGAAATGCAGCGAAACGTTAGGAAGCTGAACAAATGAGAAGGAATTTCGTGATTTAGTTGGTCGGCGAGGCGGGATTCGAAC
>DDRA01000038.1:0-9164 GCA_002343545.1 Bacteriovoracaceae bacterium UBA2428 | reverse complement strand
ATGCGCTACCAGGCTGCGCTACTCGCCGATTTCGTGAAGGGCTCGGACCCTTCTTAACACAGAGAGATCTTCGATCCTACGGGGCCAGGAAGGCTTCGAGGCGCTTGGCCACGGTCTCGCGCACGTCGTCGGTCTCGTTCATGATCTCGTGGCGGGCGCCGGGGAAGTTCACGATCTCGAAGTGCGGTGCGCGCTTGGCCAGGATCTTCTCGACCTTGTCCGAGGGGACGTAGGTGTCGTCGCCGGCGAGGAATACGAGGCCTTTCACCGCGGGCGACACGGAAACGCTCGCGCTCTTGAAGCTCGACACGATGAGATCGTTCGCGAAGAAGGGCGCCTTGAGGGGGTGGTTGGGGCGCGCCGGCTCGACGTGCGTGAAGGTGCCGTTCTCCGCCGCGCGCGTCAGCGAAGCCGGGGTCATCACCGGCTCGAGCGTCACGACGCGGGTCGGATGCTGGTCGGCTTCGCCCACGAAGAATCGCACGCGCAAGCCGGGCGCGAAGAGGAGGACTTTCTTAGCGCGTCCTTCGACCGCCCAGCGGTAGACTTCGAGCCCGCCCGTGGACCAGCCGACGAGAAGATCGGGCATGTCGCCGCAAGGTTGGCCGTCGAAGCGCGTGCGTCCGGCTTTCCAGGCGCCTTCGGCCATGCGGCCGATCTGCCGATCCGGAGAATGACGGGAGCCGACGACGCGGACGTCGTTCATGTTGCCTTCGGACCCGCCTTGGCCGGCGTAGTCGAACGCGACGGTGCGGTAACCGTGACTCGCGAGTTTCTCGAAGAGCCACGTCTGGTTCGCGATCGAGTCCCCGAGTCCTTCGAAGTAAAGCGCGCATCCTTGCAGCGGCGCGCTCGCTTCGTGCACGCCGACGCGCAATACCGTGGGCTTGCCGTTGAGCGTGTGAACGTAGCCGCCTTCGAGGTATCGCCAGGCCGGCGCTTGGGGCGTTTGTTGAACGGGCGTCGAGCTCGCGAGTTCGCGCGTGGACGTGGCGGAGCTGCAAGCGGCGAGAGCCCCGAGCAGGACGAAACGAGTTCGGATCATGAAAGTCCCCCTTTTTGGATTCTTCATTGTAGCCCGAGGAGGCGAGGCAAATGGGGCGCCAAAATCCAGGCGTGCATCGACGAACGCGCTTCTCCTAAGTGCTCAGTTTTAAATCCGTGTAAGCGTTTGCCCGGCGGCGCGGGTCGAAATGTAGGCGCCCGGATCGCGAAGACTTTTGCTAGGTCACTGCTCAAGCGAAACGCGGTGCTTCGCTTCGAAAGGATGTCTATGAAAAACTCCCTCTTGGCTCTCGCTGCGCTCGTGGCGGCCCCGGCTTTCGCCCAGGCCCAAGATCAGATCTCCGTTACGGTAAACGGCAGGACCTACGTTTGTAGCGGCAACGGATCGGGCGGGGGTGGCGGCGGCCGCATTGCCCATCTCTTTCGCGATTCGGGTTGTACGATCCGCATCGCCGCGGTCTCGGAACTCGACGATTGCTCGAAGTTCGATAATACGAACTGGTCCGGTATTTTTTTCCGTTTCTCGGGCGAGTCGCAATGCCGCTTGCTGACGAATTGGGACACGATCGCGAAGGCTTGTCAGCGTATCCCGTTCTGAATCTGGAATCTGGTGCCCGGAAAAGGACTCGAACCTTCACGCCTTACGGCACGGGCTTCTAAGACCCGCGTGTCTACCAATTTCACCATCCGGGCTCACGGTCGCCGCAATTCCGCTTAGGCGGCGTTGCTCGCTCCTAGAGTACTTTAGTACACGTCGTCGCTCACGCCTTGCCGGAGCGAAATTTCGGCGCCCGTGTCGAGGTGGGCGCCGAGATTCCGCCCCCGCGGCGTTTTCGACGAAAGATCTTTTACACTGACCTCACGAGAAGCGCCACGCCCATACCGCCGCTCACGCAGAGGGTGGCCAGGCCCAGGGCGCCGGGCTTGTCGCGGAGGCGGCTCAGGAGCGTGACGGTGATGCGCGTGCCCGTCGCGCCGATCGGGTGGCCGAGCGCGATGGATCCGCCCCAGGCGTTGAGGCGTTCCGTCGGGATCTTGAGGTCGCGTTGGCAGGCGATGACTTGGGCGGCGAAGGCCTCGTTGACTTCGAAGGCTTCGATATCGCCGATCTGCAGCCCTCGTCGGGCGAGGAGATTGCGCACGGCGGGCACGGGCCCGATGCCCATGCGTCGCGGGTCGAGCGCGACGACTTCGTAGTCGAGGATCTCGGCGACGGTGCCGGCGTCGCGCGCGTCGCTCACCCGCACGAAGGCGGCGCCGTCCGTGATGCCGCTCGAGTTGCCCGCGGTGATCGTGGGCGCGCGACCGTCGCGGGCCTTGAAGACGGGGCCGAGCTTCGCGAGCGATTCGGCCGTCGTGTCTTCGCGGCGATGTTCGTCGTGGTCGAGGCCGGGTTTCTTGCCGTCGGCCGCGATCGCGAAAGTCTCGGCTTTGAAGTGACCTGCCTGCCACGCGCGGGCGGCGCGTAGCTGGGTCTCGAGCGCGTAGGCGTCTTGCTCTTCGCGCGAGACCTTGAACTCGGGCACCAGGAAGTTCTCGACCGTCTCGCCCATGACCATGTCCGACATCGGACAGAAGAAGCCGTCCTTCGTCATCCCGTCGACGAGCGGAGCGTGGCCCATGCGGTAACCCCAGCGCGCCTGCGGCAGGAAGTAAGGCGTGTTCGACATGCTTTCGACCCCGCCGGCCCAAGCGACGTGGGCCTTGCCGAGCGCGATGCGGTCGCAAGCCGCGATGATCGAAGCGAGGCCCGAGGCGCAGGCTTGGTTGACGGTGACGGCGGGGACTTCCGGGGGAAGCCCGGCGAAGATCGTGGCCTGGCGCGCCGGGTTGGGGCCCGCGCCGGCTTGGCGTCCGTGACCCATGAAGACGAGCTCGGCCGGGGCCAAGCCGTCGGCTCGCTGGAGGCCTTCCTTCAAGGCGAGGGTCGCGAGTTCGGGCGCGCTGAAGCGTTGCAAGCTGCCGCCGAACTTGCCGATGGGCGTGCGCACGGGGCAGGAGAGATAGATCGCTTTCGGGAAAATCGACGGGGTCGCCATGCCAAAAAGGCTAGCAGAATCGTCGTTGAGCGGCGAGTCGGCCCCGCGTCGGGGGAGGTGACGACTCGGGGCTTCGGGCCTAAGCTCGGCGGTCGATGGCGACGATCCGATACCCGCAAGGCAACGTGTTGCTCCGCAACCTGTCCCGCGACTACCCGGTCATCACCGGCGGCCGCGGCGTCTGGCTCGAAGACGAAGACGGCCGTCGCTACTTGGACGCCTCGGGCGGCGCGATGGTCGTTTCGGTCGGCCACGGCGTCGGCGAGATCGCCGAGGCCGTGCGCGATCAGCTCGCCCAAGTCGGTTACGTGAACGGCACGCAGTTCACGACGCGCGTGACCGAGGAACTGGCCGAAGGGCTCGCGGCGCTCGCCCCCCCGGGGCTCGACCGCGCCGCTTTCCTGGGCTCGGGCTCCGAGGCCGTCGAGGCCGCCGTCAAGTTCGTCCGCCAGTTGTGGGTGGAGCGCGGCCATCCCGAGCGCTCCGTCTTCATCGCGCGGACGCCCGGTTACCACGGCAACACGCTCTACGCGCTTTCCGCGTCGGCGCGTCCGCACTACCGCAAGTTCTTCGATCCGCTTTTGACGGACGTTCGGATGATCGAGGCTCCGTACGGGTATCGCTCCCCGGTCGACTACGAAACGAAGGGTGCCGACCACTACGCGGCCGCGCTCGAACGCGAGATTCTCGCGGTCGGCGCCGATCGCGTCGCGGCCTTTCTCTTCGAGCCCGTCATCGGATCCTCGGCGGGGGCCTCGACGCCGCCGCCCGGCTACTTCGAGAAAGTCACCGCGATCTGCCGCCGCCACGGCATCCTCATGATCGCCGACGAAGTCCTTTGCGGCAGCGGCCGCACCGGCGAATTCTTCGCGTCCAAGCATTACGGGCTCGAGCCGGACCTGATCGTGCTCGGCAAAGGATTGAACGGCGGTTACGCCGCTTTGAGCGCCGTGCTCGTGCGTTCCGCGCACGTCGAAGAAATGCGGCGGGGATCGGGCTACTTCATGCACGCGCAGACTTACTTGCAGGCGCCCTGCATGACGGCGGCCGGGCTCGCGGTCCTACGCTACATGCGCAAGCACGACGTCCTCGAGAACGCGCGCTCGTCCGGGGCCTACCTGCACGAACGCTTGCGCGCCGAGATCCTGCCGCTTGCGCCCGTCGGAAACGTCGCGGGGCTCGGATGCCTGGCCGGCGTCGAGTTCGTGGCCGACCGCGCGACGAAGCGGCCGTTCCCCCGCGCCGAAAAACGCGCCGAGAAACTCCTCGCCACGGCCCTCGAGAACGGCCTCACCTTGTGGCCGAACGTGGGGCAAGCCGACGGTACGAACGGCGATCTCGTCATGCTCGCGCCGCCGCTCACCATCACGAAGGACGAAGTCGATGAACTCATCGCCAGATTGAAATCGGCGATCCTTAAGAGCTTCGAAATCTAAAGGAAGTCGTAATATTGGCTGAGTGAGCAAGCTCCGCCGGGCGCATGATGGGGCGTCGGGGAGGACCTTAAGGATGCTCACTTCGTTCGCTCGTATTTTCGTCGGCGGCCTTGGCGTGGTCGTGGGATTAGCGCCGGCTTACGCGGAGCGCTCGACCCCCGCTCAGCCCACGGTGCGTCGCGCGATTCCCGTCGCCCAACCCCCGCGCGCTCCCGTCGCGCCGCCGCGTGCGAGCGTCGTAACCCCAGACTGGGCGACCACGCTCCGTAACGTCGACACGCTCAAGAAGTCGGACCAGCTCTTTCGGCCGCGCAGCCAGGACATGGGATTTGTGGACGCTTGCGTGGCTTCGGGCTCTCGACGCAGCTTCGGCGACGCTTTGCGCCTCGCCGTCGAGCAGAGCCTGCAATCCCGGGTCTACCCCTACAACGCCTACGTTCGCGAAGCGCTTTACATGCCCGAAAACGCGGTGCAGATGGCGACGGGATTGCTCTCGCACCCCTTCTGTTCGGTGAACGAGGTCTCCATTGCCCACATGCTCGGCGAAGACAAGAACGGCGTTTCGTACGTGCCGCAGCCGGAGGTCGTCGCCAAGATGGCCAACTTCACTCGCACGCTCGAGTCCGCGCGTCAGCGCGCGGTCGCGGGACAGCCCGATGCGCGCGCGGACTTCGTGAAGATCTTCTCGGTCTTCATGGGATGTTTGGCCTACGGCGAATCGCTCACCACGACGGGTGACCCCGACAATCCCGTCCAGAAGCAGACCTTCGATCAGCGCTACGCCGATTACATCGGCGGGACGCCCGCCCTTCAGAAGGCTTTCGGCGTCGTGGAAGGCCGTCCTTCGCCCGAGCGTCCCTCGGGCGTGATCGTCTCGCGCGATCGCAACGGCGCCTACTTCACGCTCCTCAACCGTCTCGCGATCAACGCGGATCTGACCGAGGCCGACCGATCGGCGATGAGCGAAGCCCTGGCCCTTTCGAAGGAAAAGATCGCGCCGAAGCTGCGCGATCGGCTTCCCCGCGAGGTCACGCTCGAGTCGTGGACGGCGGAGGAGCGCGACGTCCTCAAGAAGGCCCTCGGGCTCCTCTACGAAGAGTGGCTGAGCGTGGGCCTCTACCAGTTCATGCCGAGCTCGAACGGCAACATCATCCCCTGCGTCGACACCTGGAACCAGACCTACCGTCAGCCTTCGTGCCAGATCGCCAAGACGGAACCCCATACGGCCCGCGCGTTGCTGAGCCCGGGCCAGAACTTCAACGCCTTCTGCGGCGTCCAGAAGATCGTCCACGCGATCTCGACCCAGGTGAACACGTCTTCGAGTCTCGGGACGGATCGCGCGAACCACCGGGCGGGACGACGCGCCGGCGAAATCCTGCTCGCGCCGCCCGCGCAACGCTGCGTGACGCTCTACGGTCGCGGCGGTCGGGGCCGGATGTACGCGCATTTCGGGCCCCTGCGAAACTCCGTCATGAACCGCAAGACGCCGTCCGGCGAGCGCATTCCCGACAACATGGAAGCGCTCTTCGATTGCGTCGACTCGGCCCTGCCGGCGGCTTTCCGCCTGCGTTATCAAGGCGGTCGTTAGTTCGAACGACGGACTTTTGGCGTAGACCGAAGGAATCCGGGCTCGGTAGAATACAGTCTTCGAAGGTCGTCGACTGAAGTTGGGGGGATCTATGTCGTTTCGCTGGTATTTCGTCGGGTTCGTTGCCGGACTTGGCGCTTGTTCGGGAACGAACGAACAGTTCCGCCACCCGGACGGCGACGAAGAAGTTCGACGCGCGGGCGCGATCGACGCCATGACTCGTCACCCGGCCGTCGTCGGGGCCAACAAGATCGCCGCGCTGAACTATCAGCACTGCGGTGGCCTCAGCATGACGCTTCTGGGATCCGAGGATCCTTCCGCCAAGGGAATCAGCATCGTCGGCACGCACCCCAATGGCGTCGGCAAGAAGCGGAAGGTCAAGACCGCCGACGTTCCCAAACTCTTGGCTTCGCACTTTTACCATAAGCAGTACAAGGGCGCGCGGTTGCCGGCCTCGTGCTTCGCGGGCGTGAACGTGGACAAGACTCCGACCATCTACGACTACGGCGGAAAGCCCGCGTTCGTGAAGGATCAAGACGTCCTCAAGAAGTACTACGAAACGAAGAAGCTGGAAGCTCCGGCCGACGAGTTCTACCGTCCGCGTCTCGACTTCCTGGCCGACGCCGGTTCGGGCGTGAGCGGCCAACTCGGGATCGACTGCTCGGGCTTCGTCATGTCGTCCTTCGCGCTGGGCGGCCTCCGTATCCGTAAGGCGAGCCCGGCCGGGGGCAACGATCCCCACCACGCCCTGGGCGCGGACTTCGCGTTCCACGCGACGGGCGGCGCCGAAGGCAAGGCGCTCGACGCCCGCATCGACACGATCGACGAGTTCATGGACTACCAACTTCGCGACGGCGCGGACGATCGCCTGAAGAAGATCTTCCAAGAGTCCTCGTTGCCCGAGCAGTCCCAAAGCGTCATGGAAGTTCCGCTGCACTCGGTGGATGCGCCGGTGGAAAGCGACCTGACCGAGGAAGACGTCGAAGAACTCCACGGCGCCGAAGCCAAGTACGCCAAGGTGCGCGCCGCCGAAGGCGCGGACTTCACCGACACGGGCGCGCGCGCGTTCATGACCGGCGCGGCCTGGGGCCTCACCTGCTTCCAGTCCCCGCGCTTCGCCCTGGAAACGCCCGTCCGCACGGGTGACGTCATCGCGAACCGCGGCCACGTCGTGCTCGTCTCGCGCGCCGGAAGCGATCCTTACCGCATGGACAAGATCCGGGCCCGCGCCCAACCGGCCATCGATGCTTGGCGTAAGGCCGGGGCGAAGGATCGCCCGGGCTTCTACAAGAAGATGAAAGCGCTCCATTGCGGCGTGGGCGCGATGAACCACTCGACCTGGGACTTCGACATCCTGCAAAGCTCGCCGGTCTCGGGCGGCGTCGGCGTCGACCAGATGCGCATCGGCGAGTACATGGATACGGGCGCGTTCACCTCGCTCAAGGTTTTCGCCGCGCGTACCTGCGCCTACCAGCTGGGACGCTGGCTCCGCGAGGGAGATTCGGACGCGTTGACGAGCTGGAAGAACGACCACTCCGGCTCGGGCATCGAGTTCAGCTCGCGTTCGAGCGAAATCGCGATTCAGCGCCACTTGCTGACGCCGGATTGTAAGGGCGAAGCGCTCAAGGCGATGAACGAAGAATGCCTCGAGAGCTGCACGCAGCCGCAAACGCGATGAGATCCTTCGTCGTCGTCGCGACGCTGCTCTTGACCGTGGAGGTCGTGGCGGGCGGGACCAAGCGTCCCGCTCCCGCGGTTTCGCCGTCTCCCGTCCTGGTGCCCGCCGCCCCGAGCCTCGCGCCGGTCGACCCGCGCGCGGCCGCCGAAGAGCTGCTCGCGATGGAACTCGCCGGCTGGCGAAAGATCAATCCTTCGGATCGTTGCTGGAAGGGCAAGAGCTTCCGTTACCTCAAGGCCGCGGCGTTCGGCGGCAACTCCGAAGAAAGCGGCGATCCGAAGATCGTGCTCGCCGAGAACGATCCCGCGCCCCGCATCTTGGACGTGCGGGCGGACCCGGAAGACGCCACCCTCTATCACGTGAGCTTCGAAGTCGTGGCCAAGGGGCGGAAGCCCAAAAAGGGCCGGCTCACGTTTTCGGTGAACGAGGTCAACGTCGAGAAGATCGGGCGCGTTTCGCTCATCGCGCAGCCGGACTTCGTTTTTTACCGGAAAAGCTGCCAGCCCTAAGCCGACAATCTGCAGTCTGACCCTTGTGCTGCGGGGCGTAAAGCCTGGATGGGAAGACAGCCCGGTGACCCCCTGCTAGGGTGCCCGGCATGACTTTTCGCGTGACATATTCCGTCTTGAACGCCGACTTGAGGGAACTCCACAAGGAGTTCGACAAAGCCCTGGCCGCCGTCCGCGCGGGCCTGGGGCGGGATTTCCCGAGCTACGTCGCCGGTCGCGCCGTCGAATCGGGTCAATTCGTGGAGGACCGCAATCCCGCGGACACCCGCCAGCTGCTCGCGCGTTTCCACAAGCTCCCGGTCGCCGAACTCGACCGCGCGATGGAAGCGGCCCACAAGGCCCAAAAATTCTGGGGCCGCACGCCTTGGCAAGAACGCTGCCGCATCCTGCGCAAGGCGGCCGATCTTATCTCGGAGCGTCGTCTCGAGATCTCGGCCATCATGTCGCTCGAAACGGGCAAGAACCGTCTGGAGTCGCTCGGCGACGTCGAAGAATCCGCGGATCTCATCCGCTACTACGCGGGCCAGCTCGAGGAAGCCAAGGGTTTCGATCGTCCACTCGGCTCGCTCTCGCCGAACGAGCGAACGCGCAGCGTGCTCAAGCCCTACGGCGTTTTTGCCGTCATCGCGCCCTTCAACTTCCCGCTCGCGCTCGCGACGGGCATGAGCGCCGGCGCCTTGCTCGGCGGCAACTCCGTCGTGCTCAAGCCGAGCCAGGAGACCCCGTGGTGTGGGCACAAGCTCTACGAAGTCCTGCGCGACGCGGGCCTGCCGGAAGGCGTCTTCCAGCTCGTGCACGGCACGGGCGCCGAGGTCGGCAACGCGCTCCTCTCGCACCCGCGCGTCGACGGCATCGTCTTCACGGGCAGCAAGGAAGTCGGCATGCACTTGCTGAGCCACTTCTCGAGGG
>DDRA01000097.1:49232-55257 GCA_002343545.1 Bacteriovoracaceae bacterium UBA2428 | reverse complement strand
AGCTGAACGGCATGCGCGAGGCATTCGAACGGGCCGGTGGTCGTGCCCAAAAAGGGGGGCGGCGCGTGCCCACCGAGCGACCTTTGCACGTGCCCGAAGACTCCGCGCAGGGGAATGCCTATCGGACCGTTCAGCGGCAAATGCTTCTGTCCCGCCTGCTGAGTTCGGCGCAGCGGAATCAAGGGCAAGCGTTGCCCTACACTTTCAGCGCGACCGTCTCGACGGACGAGGACTCCGTCCTGCGTTTCCGCTCCGAATTTCAGAAACTCCTTAAAAAATTTCAGGTCGACGTTCTTCGGTCCGACGCCGAAGGAGTCTTTCAGGTTTCTTTCGATATCGTTCGTTGGGATTGAGCTCCCGCGATCAGTTTGCGAGGTCCTTGATGACGACCTTCAGCGCGTTCAGCATGAACTGTACGGCGATCGCGCCGAGGATGAGGCCCATGAGCCGGGTCGAGACCTTGATGGCCGTCGGGCCGAGCTTCTGCGCGCCGACCGAGGCGAAGCGCAGGACGAGGTAGCTCGTCGCGAAGGCGACCGCCATGGCGAGGTAAAGGATGGTGAGCTGCGCGGGACCGGTGGTTTGGCTCTCGAGCAGGATCGCCGTCGAGATCGCGCCGGGGCCCGCGAGCATCGGCACGCCGAGCGGGGTGATCGCGACTTCGTGCTTGGCGACGCCCTCGACTTCTTCCTCTTTCGTCTCCTTCACTTCGGAGCGCTTGGCGCGAACCATGTCGAGCGCGACGAGCATGAGCACGATCGAGCCCGCGATCTGGAAGGCGGGAAGGGTGATGCCGAAGAGGCGGAAGATCGTCGACCCCGCGGCCGCGAAGGCCACGAGGATCCCGAAGGCGAGCAGGCACGCCATGCGGGCGGTGCGCTCGCGCGAGGCCGGGGAATCCTGCTCCGTCATCGCGACGAAGCTCGGAATGACGGCGATCGGATCGATGATCACGAAGAGCGAGCTCAGCGCGAAGAGCGCGTATTCGAGGAGCGACATCTAGAGCACCTGCCGAACGTCGACTTCGCGCTTCTGCCCGTTGGGAAGATTGAGCTCGAAGAAGTCGCCGGCGCGGCGGCCGACGAGTTCTGACCCGAGCGGAGAGGTCACGCTGATGACTTGCACCTCGTGCGTGCCGGCGCGCACGCGAAAGCCTCCGCCGCGGAAGGCGAGAAAGTTCCAGGACGCCTTGTCCTCGGTCGCGATCTCGACGAGCGCGGTCGCGGCGGCCGAAGCGTCGGGCCCGAAGTCCTCGAAGCTCATGAGCTTGTACTCCTGGATCATGGACTGGATCTCGAAGGCGCGCTTGGCCTGGGCGCCCGCCAGGTAAGACGCTTCGAGTCCCCGGGTGTCGTACTTGTCTTCGGCTTTGCTCTCCTCGTGCGTCGCCGCGTCGTGGGCGGCCTTGGCCGAGTCCACGAGAACTTCGAGGTCGGCTTCGAGACGCCGAATGATGCTTTGCACGAGGGCTTTTTTGTCGGGAGGGCTCACGCGATGATTCTCGCTCAGGCCGGCCGATCTGTCCAAGGACGCCGCGATTCGTCGGAAGGCGACATGCAAAAAGCGGTCGGACCGCGAGGAGTTGGCGCCGCCTTCGATGCGTGATCCGGATTTGGATCACTTCCTTGCGCGCGGGGACTGAGACTCGCTTGCGAACTCGTCCGCGCGCCGCGAACACCGATGGAAACGCAAACCGCGTACAAAGGAGATCGAATGAAAGCACTTCGTCTTGTCCTCCCCTTCTTCGGCATTTTTGCCTTGGTGGCCTGCGAGACGGTCGAGATCACGGGCCAAGTTCAGCTCACCCAAGCCGTGACGGAGCGTGGACTCGGACGCGCGCAAACGATTCCGGCCGGTCGGTACACCCTTTCCGTGACGAACAAAGTCGACTCGGGCGAATGGATCCTGCCGGGCCTCTTTAACTCCCTCTCCGTGAATCTCCGCGCCGAGAACGGCAGCGTTTACAAGCTCAAGGGCAAGGCGGCCTTCGCGGATCTCGAGCGTGGCCGCGGATGGTGGCCGGCCCGCAAAACGGGACTGCCCTTTGATTTGTCGATGACCCTGAAGAGCAGCTCGGCGTCGGGTCCCGTCGTGAGCGGAACCTACACTTGCAGCGACTACGCGGGTACGAACCGCGAGTGCAGTTCGTCGACGGAACGTCGTTGCACCGACTCCTTCGGACAACGCGATTCTTTCTCGGAGAACCCCGGGGTTCCCCCCGCTTCGAACGTGACGTGTAACGACGTCATCCGCGAAACCTGCCAGGATGTTCCTCAGTATAGCGAGAGGTACGTGAAGACCCTCGGCCGTCACGTGACCCGCACGACGTGGAGCGAAGGCTCGGTTTATCTGCCCGGAACCCAAACGAAGATTGGCCGCGTCAGCGACCTCGATCGTCGGGTTAAGAAGAGCTTCGAGCCGATCGAGAATCCCTGCCGCTAAGCGCTTCACCCGTCCTTAACTCGGTGCGCCCCGTAGATTAACGCTCGGGGCGGCGCCAAAACGTTAAGCTGGGGGAATCGTGAGCAGCTCACGCCCCACCGGCCGTTTCTCGATGCAGACCCTCCTGATGGGTGCGTGTCTCGCATGGCTCTCGGCGTGTAACTTCAGCCGCGAGGTCGTCGGCGATCCCGGCGTGACCGAGGACCCGAAGTCGGAAAAATCTCGGGCCGACGCGGTCTCCTTTGCGGGCGCCCAGTTGAGCGTCTCGGCTTCTTCGGTCGACCCCGGGGACTCCGTCGACATCCGTTTGGTCGTCGACGGCGCGACTTCGGGTGGCGCGGCGGTGCTCTTTCGCGCCTCGGGCGGAACGAGCACGGGAACGATCTCGAGTACGACGGACAACGGAGACGGCAGCTACACGGCGACCTTTACCGGCGTCCGTAGCGGAAGCGCGACGACTCTCTCGGCCTACGTCGAGGGTGAGGGCGCCTTCGACTCAACCGTCGACGTGAGCGTGAACTTTCTCGCCGCTCCGAGTGCTCTCTCTTTTTCCACTCCTTCTCCCAACTACGCGAACAACGTCGAGATCACGGCGAACGTGCCGACGGTTACGGGAGTCGTCGAAACCTACACGGTGTCACCGAGTCTCCCCACGGGGCTCTCGCTCGATCCGCTCACGGGTCGCATCACGGGCACGCCGACCGTCACGACGGCCTCGGCCGCCTACACAGTGACCGCGACGAACCCCCTCGGCACGGCGACGGCGGTGTTGAACATTCGCGTTTTGCCACCGGCGCCTTCGGGCTTGAGTTACTCGACGCTTTCGGCTTCGTACGCCCGTTTGTCGGCGATCACGCCCAACACCCCGACCGTCACCGGCACTGTTGATTCCTATTCCGTCTCGCCGGCCCTGCCGACCGGTCTGAGCCTTCACGCAACGACCGGGGTGATTTCCGGCACACCCTCCGTGGTGACGGCGAGCGCGACCTACACCGTGACGGCGATGAACGCCGGGGGGTCGACGACGGCGAGCGTCGTGATCGTCGTCGTACCCAGGCCGCCGACTTCGCTGAGCTACGGAACGGTGGCCTCTTCCTACGTCCGATTAACGGCGATCACGCAGAACTCGGCGACGGCGGGCGGCGGCGACGCGCCCTATACCTACACGGTCAGCCCGGCGCTCCCGACGGGGCTCGCGCTCAACTCGACGACCGGCGCGGTCACGGGAACACCCTCGCTGATCCAGTCGCTGGCTTCGTACACGGTGACCGCCGCGAACTCCGGGGGCTCGGTTTCCACCGTCATCCAGATCGAAGTCCGGCCGAGGGCGCCGACCGCGATCTCGTACTCGACGGCGAACCCCGTCTACGAGCGCGCCGTGGCGATCAGCAACAACAACGCGACGGTCACGAACGGCGACCCGACCTTGACCTACTCGATTTCTCCTTCGCTGCCGCTGGGGCTCAACTTCGATACGGGAACGGGCCGGATCTCCGGCACGCCGACCGTCGTGGCCGCGAGCCAGTCCTACGTCATCACGGTCGCCAATACGGGCGGCAGCACCTCCGTGGTCATGAACCTGCGCGTGACGTCGCGACGTCCCACGACGATCGCCTACGCCGGCGGACCGACTTTCAACTGGACGGCCGACGAAGCGATCACGACGATCACGCCGACGCTCGCGACGGGCGACGCTCCCGTGACGTGGGCGGTTAGCCCGGCCCTGCCGGCGGGTCTGAGTTTCGATACGACGACGGGCGCCGTCTCGGGGAATCCTTCCGTGGCCCAGGCCTCGACGGTCCACGCCATCACGGCGACCAACGACGGCGGCAGCGCGAGCTACAACTTCACCCTGGAAGTCTGGAAGAACCAGAACTCGACCGAGTTCGTCGCGGCGTCCTCCGATGTGGCCTCGACGGGCGTCGGATTCTCGAGCGTGTTGAGCTCCTCCGTGACGAACTTCACCGTCCAGCTTTGGATGAGGGGGCGTTCCGTTCCGGGCGTCGGCGACGGCGTGCTGGGCGCGACCAACGGCGCTTCGAACGGGATCGGCCTCTTCTGGAGCGCCTTCGATACGCTGCGCTTCTACGTAAACAATCCGGTGAATTACGTCGAAGCCGCGGGTCTCGACGGCACGGCGTGGAACCACGTCGTGGGCACCTATTCGACGACCGGGGTCGACAACGTCAAGCTCTACGTGAACGGCGTCCTGGCGCCCGCGTATTCGCACAACGCGACGATCTCCAGCCTCACCGAGCTCGTCGCGATCGGGAATCTCGGCAGTTCGGGGGCGCAGACCGCGAACGCGCACATCGACGAAGTCGCCTTCTGGAACGTCGCCCAGAGCGCCGCCGCCGTCACGTCGCTCTACAACGGGGGCGCGCCGATCAACCTCAAGCAGAGCCGCGGGGCCTACACCTACAGCGCGGCGGCCTTGCGGGCCTACTGGCGGATGGGCGATGCCGATACCTTCCCGACGCTCACGGACCGCGGCGCCTCCGGACGGAACCTGACGATGGGCGGCGGCATGAGCGGCGCCTCGATCTCGACCGACGTGCCATAAGGCCCTAGGATGCGGCCGATGGCCGTCCCTGACTCCAATCAAGTCCTCGAAGAATTCCTGGATCTCGTTTCGGGTCGGAAGATCGAGCTCTACCCCGCGCAGGAAGAAGCCATCCTGGCGCTCTTCGAGGGGGCGAACGTCATCCTCAACACGCCGACGGGTTCCGGCAAGTCGCTCGTCGCGCAGGCCCTGCACTTCCTTTCGCACCGGCAGGGAAAGCGTTCCTATTACACCTGTCCGATCAAGGCGCTCGTGAACGAGAAGTTCCTGGCCCTCTGCCAGGACTTCGGCCCCGAGAACGTGGGAATGATCACGGGCGACGCCACGGTCAACGCGGGCGCGCCGATCATCTGCTGCACGGCCGAGATTCTGGCGAACCTCGCGCTGCGCGAAGGGCGCGAGGCCGACGTCGCCGACGTCATCATGGACGAGTTCCACTATTACTCCGATCGCGAGCGGGGCGTGGCCTGGCAGGTCCCTTTGCTCACCATGCCGCAGACCCGCTTTCTTCTCATGTCGGCCACGCTCGGGGACACTTCGTTCTTCGAGCGTGAGCTCACGCGCCTGAATCGACGGCCCACGCAAGTCGTCCGCTCGACCGATCGCCCCGTGCCGCTCGAGTTCGCCTACCTCGAGACGCCCTTGCACCAGACGATCTCCGATTTCGTCGGGGCCGGCCGGGCGCCGCTTTATCTCGTGAACTTCACGCAACGCGAGTGCGCCGAAGAGGCGCAAAACCTCATGAGCGTGGATTTCTGCACGAAGGAAGAGAAGCGCGCCATCGCGGAAGCGATCGCCTCGACGCGCTTCGACAGTCCCTACGGGCGCGAGCTCCAACGCTTTCTCCGCCACGGCATCGGCATCCACCATGCCGGGCTGCTGCCGAAGTACCGCGTCCTCGTGGAGAAGCTCGCCCAGCGGGGCCTGCTCAAGATCATCAGCGGCACCGATACGCTCGGGGTCGGCGTGAACGTCCCCATCCGGACGGTGCTCTTCACGAAGCTCTGCAAGTTCGACGGC
>DDRA01000097.1:48542-49134 GCA_002343545.1 Bacteriovoracaceae bacterium UBA2428 | reverse complement strand
ACGAAGCTCTGCAAGTTCGACGGCCAGAAGACGGGGATCCTCTCGGTCCGGGACTTCCATCAGATCAGCGGCCGTGCGGGGCGTAAGGGCTTCGACGACCGCGGCTACGTCGCGGTCCAGGCGCCCGAGCACGTCATCGAAAACATCAAGCTCGAGGAAAAGGCCGCGGCGAACCCGGGCAAGAAGATCGTCAAGCGCAAGCCGCCCGAGAAGGGCTACGTGCCATGGAACCGCGACACGCTCAAGCGGCTCTTGGAGTCGTCGCCCGAAGCGCTGACGTCGCGTTTCACGATCACGCACGGCATGCTGCTCAACGTGCTCGCGCGCCCGAACGAAGACGGCTGCCGCGCGATGAGCTGGCTCATCCGCAACGCGCACGAACCCGAGTCCGCCAAACCGGGCTTGCGCAAGCTCGCGTTCCAACTCTTCCGTTCGCTCGTCGAGCGGGAGATCATCCGCCCCGTGAAACGCCCCGACGGCGCCAAGCGTATCCTGCTGAACGTGGATCTCCAGGAGGACTTCTCGCTCCACCACGCCCTTTCGCTCTACGCGGTGGACGCCTTCGCGGGCCTCGACGCTTCGCACCCGGCTT